>CABVRR010000119.1 GCA_902500705.1 uncultured Nitrospira sp. | reverse complement strand
GCGCGACGCCGACGTTCGTGTAGTTCGCTGCTCGTGGGTGCGCTGAAGATTCTGATGGCTTTAGTCGGACATTGAACGCGATGGTCGTGTCGGTTGGTTCGCTCATCGGCTCATACTCCTTGGCCATGGGTGAAGGGTTCAGAGAAGCACATAGAAACAACTGGATACCGTGCGTTCCTAAGAAGAGATGCGCGCGAGTCTAAGAAGCGGTCGGTTCGCAGTCAAGCACATCATCACTTAAGCAACACATCTCATTTAAGTGGACGGACTTTGGCGAAAAGTACCTAGGCTTTGCAACTAATCACAAAAAGGGGATGATTCCGATGTTTTGCTCACTTCGAGCCAGATACGTGAGTTCTGATTACACCTGCAATCTCCAGCAAGCGACTAGCGGAAGTCAGGGCGACAAGCCTGAGCAGCGACGTTCCAATTCGGTCGATAGAGAATCAGACCCTTAAGAATCCAATAAAAGCTCAGGAAGGAAAGGGGTTGTTTTTTTCATCTTAGACGGTACAATATCGCCGCATTGCGCTGACCACTCGTCAACCACTTTACAGGGAGAGGCCTATCGTGAGTCTGCAAAATTTTCTACGGTTTATTCTTGCACTAGGAGTCTGCGGTACCGTGAGTCCGGTCTGGGCGTATGATGCGAGCCCCAACATCAGTAGCGGCGTGGACGCGTGCGCCAACGTGATCTTTTCAGCC
This sequence comes from uncultured Nitrospira sp., assembly GCA_902500705.1. GTDB lineage: Bacteria > Nitrospirota > Nitrospiria > Nitrospirales > Nitrospiraceae > Nitrospira_D. Next base: position 7,261 of record CABVRR010000119.1, on the reverse strand, counting down.
TTTACGCCACCCCCCTTCTCAGCGGATAAGAACAATGTCGAAATAGCGCCGAAATCGGAGTTTTCCTTCTTGGCCTCCAAGACTGCGCTGTTTCCCAGCATCACCGTCAAGATCAAAGAGGAAAAAGTTCCCGTCACCGTCACCCCGATCAATAACGGCTTCTTGGTGAAAGGGAAAATTCCTGCCAGCGTAAGCGGCAGCTACATTCGACTCGACATTTTCGCGAAAGGCCCCAGCGACTGTGACAAAACCGATGGTTGGCTGTTGAAGGTAGGGAAATAACGACGCCGAGGCCGGCAATGGCTGAGTAGAACGACCGGAGGTTCTCCTCCGGTCACGTGAGACCTCTTGATTCAGCTGAAGAAATCGGTTGCCGCAAGAAAGAAGGCGAACGTCAGCAGGGTAGAGTCAACCGGTCCAGAGGACGCCAACGCAAACTCACGATGGACGGAGACAGACCAGAACGAAGTCGTCTCTCTCAATGAGGCAACCTGGATTCCATCGCTTCGCTGCAGATCGAATCGGAAACGGAAGAACGACCGCCTTCGGAGCTGATAGGTGTGCTCCTGATAGGAAATACACGTCGCCCAACGAGCGGCTTGTATGCGGGCCGCGATCACCGTCTCCTCTTCGCGCTCAAGCCACAGATCATACTCATTGAGAAGAAGATTATTCGTCAGCAACCGTCTTTTTGCGAGATGAGGCCTGTCCTGAATCGTGAGGATTGGAAACGCTTCCTGCTTTGCCCCACGAATCATGCCCGTGAGCGGGGCGCCTTCCGCTGTCCAGACAGCGATTTTTGAAGTGAAGGAGATTGATGACACAGGAGTACCGGACACCTCTCGGAGCGAATAATCGTTGAGTGCCGTTCGTTGAGCCAGGTACACCACACCAACGATCTCATCTTTCGCAGCTGAAGCCAAGCGTTTGGCTGGAACACGAAACGCCGATCGGCTCGTGAATCCGCCGACATTCTGGTCACGGCTCTTCTTCTTCGATGGCCTCGATCGCTTCCGTCAGCCCGGCAATAAACGCCTCCGGCTGCGCAAGCGCCCGCTGCGTGAGCTGAAATTCACTGATCAACACGCCGTCTTTATCGACGAGCAATAAGCGATATCCTTCTTTCATTCGACACTCCTCTGTTCGTTATGTTGCGCACAGGCACAGAGACACGAGTCTCCGGCTTGGAGGACACAGCGATGCACATGGATGGATTAAAAAGGGAGCCGGATGCCCAGCTGCACTTCGTTTGGAATGACGCCTTGACTAAAGCTTTTCAGACCGGAATTGAAAAGGTTGGAAGACAATGAGGACGCAGCGTTCAGCGAACGATCCCACTCCGTCGCAAAGCCTCCGCTAAACCCTGCCCCGATATAGGGAACGAACGTCGTCCCTCCCAGCAAAATTTGTTTTGACAGGGTCGGAAGAGTCCGCAAGGTCAACGTCGTCTCCACCGGCATGTCCGCAGGTGGCATCTGTCTCGCTGTCGTTTCCGTTGCGAGAGGATCCGAGAAGGGCAGCGTGGTGGAGAGTGCCGGCCCGACCTCAGAACGTTCGTTGCCGATCGCCCCGGCATGGGAGAGCGACCAGCAGAGACTCACGCTGAGTGCGAGACTCGCCCCGATAAACCATCGGATCGTGCGAGACAGTGACATATCTTGTACCTTACAACCTGCTCAACACCTATTCAAGTCATGTCGATAATGTCACAGCTGCTTTCTTCTGACGACAGATCGACCTCTAGGTTCGGTGGGTTCCTTCAGCAGCCTCACTTCCGACATATGCAATTTTCTTGGCGACTGCACCTCTCCGCGCTATCGTAGGCCTGACGCCTCATTGAAAACATCGCACGGACTTCTCTATGCACGACTATGACATGCTGGTGGTCGGAAGCGGGCCCGCCGGCCAGAAAGCGGCAATCCAAGCTGCGAAACTCTCCAAACGGGTTGCCATCATCGAGAAGTCGACGCAACTGGGCGGCACATCGCTCAATACCGGCACCCTGCCCAGCAAAACCCTCAAAGACACGATCGAGTACTTCCACGGGATCGCCCATCGAGGATTTCCGCACCTCAGTGCGGAACTCGCCGGTCGCATTACCCTGCCAGACCTCATGGCGCGAAAAGATCAGGTCATCAAGACCGAAGTGGCCGTCATCACCGATCAATTGCAACGCAACGGAGTTGAGATCATCCAAGGAACCGCGAGCTTTATCGATCCGCATACGTTGCGCGTGGCCCGAGGGAATGGGCAGATCAGTCACCTCAAAAGCTCAGTCACTGTCTTGGCCACAGGATCACGGCCACGGCGCCCTTCCGAGGTACCGTTCGATGATCATACGATCTGCGATTCCGACTCGTTTCTGAATACCACCAAGCACCCTGTAAGTATTATCGTCATCGGGGGTGGCGTCATTGGGACAGAATACGCCTCAATGTTGGCCGCCTTCGGAATCACGGTCACCTTTATCGATAGGCGGATGCAGCTGCTCCGCTTCCTCGACCTGGAAATCGCCCAAGCCCTCGAGGCCCAGATGCAACAGAACGGCGTCTCTCTACGGCTTGGCCAAGAGCGCATCGACGTCGTCATCAATGACACCGGGCGCCCCGCCGTCCATCTTCATGACGGCGAGACAGTGACGGCGGATATGCTGCTCTACACGATGGGGCGAATCGGCAACACCGATGCACTGAATCTTGCCGTAATTGACCTCGCCACCGACAAGCAGGGGCAACTCCCCGTCAACCCCAACTACCAAACGGCCATCCCGCACATCTATGCCGCGGGGGATGTCATCGGCTTTCCGGCCCTTGCCGCCACTGCGATGGAACAGGGTCGCCTCGCGGCCTGCCACGCGTTCCACGCCTTCGATTCGCATGAAATCAAGGTGATTCCATACGGCATCTACAGCATCCCGGAAGTGTCCATGGTGGGGAGCACCGAGGAAGAACTCGCCACTACCGGCACCCCCCACGCTACTGGGCGGGCGTTTTTCAGAGAAATGGCACGTGGCCATATCAGCGGCGATCTGCATGGTCTCTTAAAGGTGGTCTTTCACCGTGACACCCATGCCCTGCTGGGCGTGCACATCATCGGACCGGGAGCGACCGAATTGATCCATATCGGACAATCGGTCCTGACCTATGGAGGCACCGTAGAGTATTTCATCCATAATGTATTCAACTATCCCACGATGGCCGAGTGCTACCGCACCGCAGCCTTCGATGGACTGAATCGGTTGCGCCTACAGTCCTCGTGATCGTGAATCGGCCATACAGGCTTACCCTCTAACGGCATTCCCTCTATCTCCATGCTCCCTAACGGGACAAACCCTAGCATTCACAAAACACTGGCATAGGCCTGTCCAAACGGACTATACTTGTAGAGTGTCACGGGCCATCATGACCTACGAGGAGCCGTAGTCATGAACATTCTCCCGGTCATCGTCCTCTCGCCTTTTTGTCTTTCTCTCCCTTTGTATCACCAACTCCCGCCCCCATCTGGGGTTCGGTTGCCACAGGAGGTACACCCATGGCTATTCCACTGACGCTTAAAACCCATCTCGATCGTGAGCATGTGCATTACGATGTGTTGCCCCACTCACAAACATTCGGCGCAGCCACCGTTGCTCGAACACTCGATGTCTCGGAACAGGAGATGGCGAAGGTGGTCATCGTGAAAGTGAAGGAACAGTTCGTGACGATGGTGCTACCAGCGGCAGAAAAGGTGGACGTGCCGCGCTTGCGAAAACTCTTCGGAACCCATCGCGTGCGGCTGGCGACCGAGGAGGAGATCACGCAGCTCTTCCCGGATTGCGAATTAGGTGCCATGCCCCCACTGGGCACCCTGTATGGACTGCCGGTGTATGTCGATCGGTCGCTCACCGGCGATGAGGACATCGTCTTTGAGGGCGGCACACACTCAGAGGCGATCCGCATGCGATACTGGGATTTCGCCGCACTCGTGTTTCCCGTGGTGGCGGAATTTCATCGCCCGTCCGTGGCGACCTGTTGACGTCGTCCGTTCAGCAGATCCCACACCGCCTGTTCAAGCCGACACCGACATGATCGGAATGCCTATCGATCATGTCGGTTCGTCAGGCCTCTTCCTCCACGCTGTCGGTCACAGTTTTTTGTGCGCAAACCTGCTAGGATGCATACGGCCTTACGTATGTGCCACCCTGTTCGAAAGGAAATCCATATGATGAAGCGTTCACACCTTATCGCGGTCTGCCTCATCGCCTCGCTCATCGGCGGACCAACCCTCTCGTTTGCAAAGGCGCGAGGATCAGGTGGAGGGTTTTCAAGCGGAGCTCGCGGCGGAAACTCGTCCATGGGCTTCGGCAGCCGAGGATCCCGTACCCATCAAGACAACGGTGCCAAGCCTATTGAACAGTCCGCTACTCCCAAGCCCTCGACGACGCCACCACCGCAGGCGACGAACAGCCCGATGGCCCGGCCCGCTCCAGCCGCATCCCCGTCCTGGTGGCAACGCAATCCTTTGCTCGCCGGGATCGCCGGTGGTCTGGCCGGAACCTGGATCGGTCATATGCTCTTTGGCGCAACCGAAAGTAACGCCAAGACAACAGATACTGAATCAGAAGCAGGAACAGGAACCGGATCAACGTCCAACTCGTTTGGACTCGTCCTCCTACTGATGCTGGCCGGAGCCGGCGCGCTCTATTATTTCAAACGAGTTCGGCGCACACCCGCTCCGGCATTCACAGGGTTCTCTCAGAGCACGGCTGCGAGGGGGAGTCTCCTCGACATCTCGTCGAACGGGACACACTCCACATCGACGACCGGGACCTACACCGTGACCACTGAGGATAAGGCCACCTTTCAGCAGCTGCTGATCGATATCCAATCAGCCTGGACCACACAAGACGTGACGGCATTGCGGCGTGCATTGACGCCTGAAATGCTGGGTTATTTCAGCACCGCCTTAGCTGAGGATAGCAGTCGAGGCGTCCACAATCACGTCGAAGGAGTGGAGCTGCTCAAGGGAGACGTGCGTGAAGCCTGGTCTGAAGACGACACGGACTACGCGACCGTGGACCTACGCTGGAACGCCCTCGACTATACCGTCTCCACAACCATCCCACGTGGAGAACCAGGTCATGTCATTGAAGGACATGAACACACACCGACCGAATCGTGTGAAGTCTGGACCTTCATGCGTGTGCGAGATGGGCGGTGGCTGCTCTCGGCTATTCAGCAATAAGCTCTAGGCTATCGGCGGCTGACTCACAGAGTCAGCCGCCGATCCACTTCCAAAGATAGGGCGTGAGCATATAGGCTGCGGCTGAAGTCAGCACCCCAACCACTACGCCCAGAAGCCCTGCCACATAAAGCCCGGCAAACGGCGCCGTAAACACAATCAAGATCATGAACCGAGCCAACGACGGATGACGTTCGTAAAACGTCCGGCGGGCTTCATCGGAAAAAGTGTTGGTGGAGTTGGAGTCAGGAGACATGTCCAGTAATTGAGCGCTTCCTGTTTTTACTGTCCTGTTTGCCGTTTCAAATTCATGCGTAGCGTCTTCGTGCCTCCGCCGTTGACGGAGTTGTGAGCCTTCCCTGTGAGAGACAACGTGCCTCCCCCGAACGTTTCCAATTCTTTGCACCCACGTTTATTGAATTCCACGACATACGTCAACGCCGCACTCACGGCAACCTTATTCTCATGGTTTGGAATCGTCTTGGTGTCTTGCGGTTCAAGATCGAACGTCTTCTCCTCGACCTGCGCGCCTAATTCGCACTTAAATTGAACATGGCCGGTCAGTGCGGCATCCTTCACCCCACTGTCCTGATCGTCTACCATCAGCGTCACCACATACTGCTCGTTCCCTGCCACGTCGACGATCTGTCCGTCCTTCACAATGTCTTTTCGCTCTTTGGTCACCACATTGTACGTCTGCCAGGCAAGAACCGGCGGAGAGGCATCGGAGCCAGGAATAGCCACCATCGGCACCGGTTTCACACATCCGACAGATAACAGGACGAGCATGCATCCGGTCACTACAGAAATCGAAGCAGTAGCATGACGTGATTTCATGAAAGACTCCTTTGCATTCACTGACGTGCGCGGCGGCATGCTAGGCGGTTCATGGAGAGGAGTCAAGCAGACGATATCGCAAGACATGAGGTCTTTCTGGATATCCGCACAGCCGGGCTGGTACAAGATGACGGCGACCTGGTAATTGCTGACCAGCCCTGAAAGGAATGTCACACGATGATGTCACTGCTTAAAACAATCAGAATGTGCACGAGGAGCACACAGCGTCTCCTGCGCTGCACCTATCTTGCAGTGGTGTTGCTGGTGACAATCGTCGTTGTGGCTCAGGCGGTACATGCCGCAGACGGAGGCCAGACGAAGTTCAAGCGGATCCCGACGCAGTACATCGCGGCACTGGGCAATCCAGGTGCGACCTCTGGGAACGGCGCGCAGTCGTGGGGTCTGTGGCCACTGGATCCAGGTCCACGAGGCGTGAAACTGAACCGCTATCAATCATTAAAGAATGCCGGTGGCGTCGCCCCGGCTCGCTGGAAGTTCGACGAGTCGGACTGGTGGCTGGAGGAACATGGCTTGATCATGGAGCAGCCGACCTTTCCACTTCCTCCCGGGAAATACGTGGTCACGGGCGCCCGTAAAGTGACGGCAGTGCTCACCATCCATCCCCCCGACAACCATGACGACAGACGCTGGGAACTGGATCAAGGCGCGACACTCTACGACGTGACCCACCTGGCCTGCCGTTCCGCACGCTATACCCCTGTGACGGGCAGTGGTTCCTGCTCACCGGCCAATGCGAAGCAGTCGGCGTTTCCAGTTGCTCCAGGAGGCGCAATGCCTCCGGTCGACAGCTGCACGAAGCAGGACTATGCGGTGCTCATCGTGATCGGCATGGGTGTGGAAGACTGAACCGCAGTGACGCACCGACGGCCTGACCGGAGGGTTCAATAAATCTGGAGGCCTTTTCTGTGCCTGGGAGATCTATAGCAATCGAAGAAAATCCTCCACCGTGAGATCCGCCTGACGAATAATGGCACGGAGCGTTCCACGATCGAGTTCTTTGTGATCTGGGACAACTAATTGCGTGAAGGGCTGCACACGCCGAAGAATGACATGACTGCCTTCCTGCCGTTTCACCACAAAGCCTGCTCGTTCAAGCGCTTTCATGCAGGCTCGGCCAGAAAGACTCGACAACTTGCTCATACAGCCATCAATACAGCATCGAAGCGTTCTTCAGGTACGGCGA
>CABVRR010000118.1 GCA_902500705.1 uncultured Nitrospira sp. | reverse complement strand
ACAAAAAGCATTCCGCTCCTGTTGTGTCGTCCAGCATTTCATACATGACGGCGTAGACCTATCGGGGAAATCCTGAAAAACAAATAGGAGATCTCTGATAAAAAGGAGAGACCTTAGAAATTTGGCTGGATCATAAGGGTCAGCACAGGGTCTAACTACTCATTTACGGTCGATGTCATGTCGGTAATCGATACTGGATGGCAACGCACCGCACGTTGTCGCTGATCAATCAGCAGTATGTGGACCAGTACGGCACGTTCACGCATTGAAGCCAAGCACACAACAGACACCGACTGCACAATGGCCGGCAGTAGATGGATTCCTGACAGAGAAACGATATTCGGTGGTTCTTCTACTGAATCGGGAGGATCGAAGACGCGACAATGATGCGGTCAACGGCAGTCGTAGAACGGCGATGCAAACCTCAGTGCAAGAGGCACTTGTCTTTTCGGTGGGTTATTTTGTAGAAGGTCCGGCTTCGACGGAGGGTCACGGCGACCAGTCGGTCTGAAAGACTCAATCCGTCGAGCCGCTCAGCGCGGCGCTGAAGATTTCATCAAGCTATCGGCTTGAGGTGGAAGAAATCCCTGGTATCCCCGGTGACGTTCAGCCAACTCAAGAACGGAAAACGGCTGCCCATCCACGGTTTCCGGAGCTGAGAAAATTTGTCTGAGCGACCCGCCCGAGGCTCCGACGATTGTTCCGGCAAAGACCACGCCTTTGTGCTTCAGTCGCGTGACGGCTTGTTCGATGTCTTCGACTCGAACTGCGATATGGTGAAACACCTGGTCGCCGAATTTGTTGACCCATCCCGGGATGATACTGGTCCTGCCCCGTTCATCGGGATAGGCCTGGTCGACGAAGAGCGCCGGATAGCCGGGCTTACGGTAGACCTTCGCGTACCAATCCTCATACTGCAGGGTTTCGTCATAGACATAGCCCAGCTTGACGAAGGGAGCGGCCCCGCGGTCGATATCCAGCGTCCGGACGGTGACATGATCAATGACCGGGGTGAATCCCACGCCGGTCTCGTCGAGCATGGCCTTGAGAAGACCCGCCGCGCGATTGCGCCTGAGATACTCAGCCACCATTCGTTCCATGAGATCATCAAGCACTTGGGAATGATCCATTGTCATACCTTCTGTTACGAACCAAACTTGATGCCTTGCGCGAGCGGCAACTCCGTTCCCCAATTGACCGTGTTGGTCTGGCGGCGCATATAGGCCTTCCAGGAATCCGATCCGGCTTCGCGGCCGCCGCCGGTGTCTTTTTCCCCGCCGAACGCTCCGCCGATCTCGGCTCCGGAGGTGCCGATATTGATATTGGCGATTCCGCAATCACTTCCGGCTGCCGACAGAAACCGCTCGCACTGTCGTACATCGTTTGAGAACATGGCAGAGGACAGGCCCTGCGGCACATCATTGTGCATCGCCAGGGCTTCATCGAGCGTGCGGAATGTCATGACATACAGAATCGGCGCGAAGGTCTCACGCTGCACGATCGGCCAGCGGTTCTGCGCTCGGACGATCGTGGGTTCGACGAAATACCCTGGGCGACTCAAGACATGGCCTCCGCAAAGAATCTCTCCGCCTTCTTTCTTGATTTCATCAAGCGCGGCACGATAGCCCTCAACGGCCATGTGGTCGATGAGCGGCCCCATCAAAATGTCCTTGTCCAGGGGATTGCCGATATGCACTTGCGCGTACGCTTTCACGAGCCTCCCGATCAGCTCCTCATACCGTGACTCGTGAATCAACAGGCGTCTGGTAGTGGTGCACCGCTGACCGGCCGTCCCGACCGCGCCGAACAAGACGGCGCGCACGGCCATGTCCACGTCGGCGGTCTGATCCACGATCACGGCATTGTTGCCGCTGAGCTCAAGGAGGGTTCGCCCCAACCGCTGGCCGACCATGGACGCCACCCGTCGACCGACCGGAACCGAACCCGTGAACGAAATGAGCGGAATCCGTTCATCCTGCACCATCTGCTCGGCAAGAGCCGGGTGTTCGGCGATCAGCAACGAAAAAATTCCGGCATAGCCCTGTTGCTGCATGACGCGATTACAAATCTGTTGGACCGCGACGGCGCAGAGCGGCGCCTTCGGCGACGGTTTCCAGATAACCGTATCGCCCGCGACGGCGGCGACAAACGCATTCCAGGCCCACACGGCAACCGGAAAATTGAATGCGGTGATGACCCCGACCGGTCCTAGCGGATGCCATTGTTCGCTCATTCGGTGAGTCGGTCGCTCGGACTGCATCGTGACGCCGTACAACATCCGCGATTGACCGACGGCGAAATCCGCCATATCGATCATCTCCTGCACTTCCCCATCGCCCTCCGCTTTGATCTTGCCGACTTCCAGGGACACGAGCGTGCCCAGTTGATCCTTCTTCTCGCGTAACGCGTGCCCGATGAGACGAACGATCTCACCACGCTTCGGCGCCGGGACCATCCGCCAGGCGCGAAAAGCCTCAACCGATTCTTTCACGATTCGTTGGTAGTCATCGGCAGAGCAGGGGTACACGCCGGCGATCTGCTCACCGGTCGAAGGATTGACCGAAGAGAGCAGTGATCCGTCATTCCGACCGGACCACCACTGACTGCCGGTACTTCCACCGGAATTTACGGCCTGAATACCCAAGTCTCGCAATACCGTGTGCATCGTGCTCATCGAAAGCAAGCTCCAAACTCGTTGTCCAAGAAATCTTTCAATAATATGGATTCCTGAGTGACGAATCCATGGTACGCCGACGGATGGGTCAACACAAGATCCATGACGCAGCAGGCACTGGACGCGGTCGTGATCTGGATGGCCGACCACAATTTGCCGTTGATGCATTGCGGATAAATCTTCCGCACATAGTTTTCTTCGAAGAACCCGTCTTCTTTTCGCCCGGTGACCGACGCATAGATCAAGACCACGTCTTGGAGCGTCTGGGGAATGGCATGTTCGAGTACCCGCTTCAAGGTCTCTCGATCCTCGTTCAACTTCAAGTCCTTCATCAACAATTGAATCTTTTCACAGTGGCCGGGATATCGGAGCGTCTTGTAGTTCATGGTTTGAACTTTTCCGGCATAACTGTCGGCCAAGGTTCCCAATCCACCCGACGTGTTGAAGGCCTCATACAGCAGCCCGTCCAACTCGATCGTTTCATAGCCTTCGAGCGGCTGCAGCGGAACCTTCTCGCCTTCCTCGACTCCGTAACACACGTTGCCGTACTCATTGATGAGGCCATCAGTGGACCACGTGAGCGAATACTTGAGGGCATTGCTGGGATGAACCGGCAACGCGCCCACCCGCATCTTGACCGTATCCAGCATTGCAAAATGGGTCATCAGTTCATGCGCCACGATACTGATGAACCCCGGCGCGAGACCACATTGCGGCAGAAACGCCTGCGTCGCGCCGGCGCTTAAAACCTTGATCTGGTCCGTTACCTCGACGTCTTCCGTGAGGTCGAAGTAGTGGAGACGATGCGTCAAGGCGAGGCCGGCCACGATGGGATTACAGAAATAGGGGAGGCTTGAGAGTACGGCTTCGCATCGATGCGCCGACAGATACGCGTCGACGGTGTCCGGATGCCGCACATCCAGCAGGCAGGGGATGACCCGCTCCAAACCAAGCTCATCGACCAGATGTTTCGGCGCATCCAGCGTCAGGTCCCCCAGATGCACCTCGTACCGGCCGCATTGATTGAGCAGGCAGGCAATCAAGGATCCGATCTTACCGGCACCGAGGACAAGCACACGCTTCATCATGGTGCATTATACTCCACCATGAGATTCTGACCACGCGCTTTAAGAAATGGCGCCCGCATCGGACGCACGTGTCACGGTTGTTCGAGAACATCGACGACGTACTGCGGACGGTCGGTCGGCGTAGCAGCGGTCTGACCGTATCGGCAGGGAGGAATATCGGCTTGCAGTCTTCGTAAGAGGGTCGTCATCTTCATCCTACTGGGCACGTCGCAGACCCAGACATGCATGCCGGACTCCAGCTCATCGAAATGACGCAGGACACGAAACTCCGGTTGCTCCATGAAGTAGGCGGAGAGAAACCCGTTCACGGCCTGCACGACCCAGGGATGTTCCTTGATATAGCGATAACTCAGTCGCAGTTCCGTCACCGCGACCGACTCGTCAGACTCCATGGCTGCACTCTATCAATATTTGGTGATGCGGCGCCACGCTTAACCGAGATGCCTCTTCATGATTCCGTCGTGGACCGGACCCTGCGCCGCGTCATCGGGCGGTGGGAGGAACTGACGTGACGGATTCATCAAATCGGGCAGATCGAAATGATTCGTGCCACGACAACAACTGCCAGTGTCCGTTGCGACGTTCGAGGACGCCCGTTTCCCGCATCGGAAGCACGGTGCGTTTCAACGCAGCGCCGTCGGCCACGTAGCGGATGTAGTCGAGCTCCATCGCATACCAAGCCAGGTCGCCCTTCGTCCAGACCGTGAGCGCATGGATCGGGAGTTCGAGTTTTTTGGAATTGACGAACTCTTCTCGCATGCCTGCCTCAAGTTCCGTCCATCCGATGTATTTCCGGCCGGCGACCGCATAACTGACGATATCGGCGTCGTGCGCCATCAATCGTGAGAGCGTCGGAAGATCTTTCTCCGCATTGGCCCGCACCATCTGGCGGATGACCGACTCCGGATCAGACGGTTCCGCCGCGAGTGTGACGGTCGAAATGCTGAGACAGAAGACGAGAACAGACCAGGCACAAAGTCTAAGAGACATCATGACCGACTCCAATTTTCATCAGACAAACACGCTCGATTCTCTTCCATACCTCATATCAGGCTTCAACAATGCATCGGCTCAGCGTTCCCATCGATACCCGACCAGAAAAGGCATGACCGTCAAGACACCGAGCGCGCCGAGAGGCGCAACGCCCACGACGAAATCTTGACCGGCAAGATACTCGCTGACGGAGAGACCATGAAGGGGAAGGCTGACCGCGCCTTCCATGATGAGCACAAGAACGAGGGCCACCAGGCCGACACTGAGTCGTGGACCCGGCAGGGGTGGCAACGTGAATCGATCGACGACCCACCGCGCGCCGATCATGGTGGCGAGCAGCACGTTGGGAATTTCCAGCATCTCAGCAAATCGCTTGCCGACATGCAGCGCCACGACTTGCAGGCGAATGATCTCCAACACACATTCCGCTCCGACTGTAATCAAGAAGTAGAGCGCGCCGGCTTTCAAAACCTGCACGAGGCCATACGCTCGTTCACTGTCGGGTGTCTTGTCCGGTACGGAAGTCACGAGATACGTCGCATTCTTATGTTGTATCGCCGTCTCCGGCTTCTCTTTCTACAGGTCCAGAGAGCATCCTGTTCTATTCGATGGATCAGTCTAGCGGAAAATGATCGTGACATCTATGGTTGGAAAAGCATGGACGCGTATCGTACGACATTTACAGGATGGAGACGGAAGAGAGGATCCGGTAAGAACAAAAGAAACGAATCAGCGTTCCCAGTGATATCCGACGAGAAGGGGCATGACCATCAACACACCCAGCGCACTGAGCGGCAGTGTGCCGACGACGGAACCTTGAACAGTGAGGTACTCAGCCAGCGAGAGTCCATGCAGAGGCAAGACGATCATGCATTCCATGAGAATCATGAAACCCAGAGCCACCGAACCGACTCCTAGTCGGATAGCAGGCAGGGGCGGCAACGTGAAGCGATCGATCGCCCAGTTGGCGCCGATGATCATGGCAAGAATGGTCGTGGGCGCTTCCATCAGGTGGGCAATAAATTTGCTGATATGCAGTGCGACCACTTCAAGCCGAACGACCTCAAGCACGAATCCTACCCCCAGCGCGACAAGAAAATAGACAGACCCGGCCTTCAGGATCTTTCCGATATCCTTTGTTCTGTCACCGTCAGGTGTTTGATCCGGCATGACCGTCACGGGATGAGTCGTCTCGCTGAAGAAGTTCGTGTGTTGAGTCAGTCTAGCGCAAAGTCGTACGCCCATCCATGTATTCTAAAAATGTGCGCATCGAGAGAACTGACTGGTGCCGTCGAAGAAGAGAGCGACTGGATCTGCGAGAGCCTCGCGATGTGGAACTCACGCATCGGCATGCGACTCAATCTGGATTTCTCGAAGCGTCTATCCTCGCCGCACAGTCGCCGTCACGCGAGACACATCAAGGATCACGGCTTGTCGAGATATCTTCACAATTCCTGACTGGCCCACCATTGGAATTCAGCCGGTGCTGCAAGTGGTCGATGGGAATAACGAGTTGAATGAACCGTTACGGATGGAGAGCTGTCTTCAGCATGAGTGATTCGCCGATCCCCTGTCGGTAGGGCGTCGCCCGTGTGCCGAGTGCGGAGGTAATCTTGCTGCTGTCGAAGCGATAGTCCTGCTCGAACTGGTAGAGCATTTCCAGATTCTCTTGATGAAGAGGGGAAAACAGCCCCATGAGACGCAGCATCCACCGAGGAGCGACTTGCATCGCATAGCGGCGTCCGGACAACTCACTGGCGATTCTGACGAACTGTTCACCGGTCATGGCCTCCTGGCTGGTCAGAGCATGCCAGACCTGTCCGTAGGCCTCGGGCATATTGCCGAGACGTGCAAGACTCACCCCCGCATCCGCCGTGAAGGTAAACGAGTGGGCCGCGCGAGGATTGCCGATCCATTGCGGGGTTTTCCCGGCTTGCAGCCGCGCCGTCACAGTGGCATGCGTCAGGCTCGACTCCGCTCCGGGTCCATAAAAGTCCGCCGAGCGGACGATCATCCCACGAAGATTGCCGCGCCGCACCTCATCCATCAACATCGTCGCCACCTCTGCCCGCACCTCGCCTTTCCGACTGCAGGGGTTATAGGGGGTGTGCTCCGTCATCAGCCCGTCCACCTGTCCATAGGCATAGACGTTGTCGAAGAACACCAGCGCCGTGCCGTGTCGGGTACACGCATCGATCGCGTGACGCATGATGCGGGGCCATTGTGCGCGCCAGATATCGGCGCGGTAGGGGAGGCCGACGAGCAAATAGGCGATCGTGCTGCCCGCCACCGCATCCGCCGTGGCCTGGGCATCCAGCAGGTCGGCGGCCCAGCATTCGTCGGTCGGATTGACCGGCTTCGGAGCACGGCTGACCAGCCGAATCCGATCCGTGTACGAGGGGAGGCGCCGCGCAAGTTCGCGCCCGATGACTCCGTTCGCGCCAAGAATGGTCTGCATCCGTATCGTCTCTGGTGTCAGGAGTGCCGTCTTGAACGAGACTGTTTAGTCGACAAGAAGAACTGTACGGGGTTATGAAGGTTGAATCAAGAACGCAATGTTGCATCTGGTTCAAGGAATCGTTGATCGAGTTAACCAATGTCAAGTCAGGTCTTGTATCTTGCATTGATGCACATCACGTCTGGTTGCTCCGCCTCTGCATATGAACAAAAACCCAGTTGGCGACTGACCATTGACAGGCTCGGCGCATGGCGACGGATGGCGCGCGCCTTGCTCCACTGTACGTTCGTCCGTAAAATCAGACAAGTCCATTCCTAGAACCAGTCGAATAAGCGCAGAAGGAACCACAAAACCTATCAGGTCGATACTGGTCCTCTAGAAATACAAGATACAAGACCTGACCCTATTTATGATTTTTCATTGCTATCACTCGCTTTACTTCTCAGGTATCACCTTGCGTCGGACCTTCAAACAACGATGCCAGTGCCCGTGCGAACGCAAAATTAGCCGATGATCCCAAAAAGTACCCTCCCGCAAGATCAACAGAAAATGGCAAAAGAGCAAAGAGTCCTATAGGGCTGAGGATGATAGAGACAATCCTCCGTGTCGAGCTACCTTTCATTCCTTTCCGCGCGTGATCCACAATCACTGAAGTAAATCCGGCACACAAACCTATCAGAAGTCCTGCACTTCTCTCTTGAGATACCCGATCAATAGCAAACCAATATCCAACCATACCTAAAGCAAGGCAGCCCACTACTAGCCCCCCAAAGGCTTGTCCTAACTTCTTCCTATTGAACATATACCGGTCCTGCTGAGCTAATCGCTCCGGATGTAGTTCCACCTAGAAATATTCCATTTAGTGCGTTTGATCCTGCAGTACCTCCAAGTACTTTAGGTATGACTCCACTCAACGTACGAGGGAAGCCTACCTGCGCAAAGTTTGCCATCCCAACGGTTGGAAAGAGGATCCGAAGAATTTAGGGTCAGGTCTTGTATCTTGCATTGATAGGCATCAGATCCATCAT
>CABVRR010000117.1 GCA_902500705.1 uncultured Nitrospira sp. | reverse complement strand
TTCAGAGATCACCTGGCCGCCGGTGAGGATTGCGATATCCTCCAGCATGGCCTTTCGGCGATCACCGAATCCTGGAGCCTTCACGGCGGCGACATTCAAGGTGCCGCGCAGCTTGTTGACCACGAGGGTGGCCAGCGCTTCGCCTTCGACTTCTTCCGCCAGGATGACGAGGGGCTTGCCCATCTTGGCCACTTGCTCGAGCAGCGGGAGCAGGTCCTTCATGCTGCTGATCTTCTTCTCGTTGATCAGGATGAGCGGTTCTTCCACGGAACATTCCATCCGCTCGGCGTTGGTGACGAAATAGGGGGAGATGTATCCGCGATCGAATTGCATGCCCTCGACCACGTCCAACGAGGTGGTCATCGACTTGGCTTCTTCCACGGTGATGACGCCGTCTTTGCCGACCTTTTCCATGGCTTCTGCGATGAGATCGCCGATGGTCTTGTCGTTGTTGGCCGAAATGGTCCCGACTTGGGAGATCTCGGTCTTGTTCTGACAGGGCTTGCTGAGCTTCTTGAGTTCGTTGGTGATGGCTTCGACGGCTTTGTCGATGCCGCGCTTGATCTCCATCGGGTTGGCGCCGGCCGTGATGTTCTTGGCTCCTTCCCGGAAGATCGCCTGGGCCAAGACGGTGGCTGTGGTAGTCCCATCGCCCGCCGTGTCGCTGGTCTTGCTGGCCACTTCGCGGACCAGCTGTGCGCCCATGTTTTCGTACGGGTTCTTCAGTTCCACTTCCTTCGCGACCGTCACGCCGTCCTTGGTGATGGTCGGGGCGCCGAACTTCTTATCCAAGATCGCATTTCTACCCTTGGGACCGAGTGTCGCTTTCACGGCATCGGCGAGCTGGTTCACCCCTTTCAGGATGGAGGCTCGTGCTGAGTCGCCGTACATGAGTTGCTTTGCCATGTTGTATCGTCCTCCTGTTGTCGTGTGGTATCGGTTTAGTCAGATGACTTGTGTCTGAGGCCTAGCTGGTGAAGATGCCGAGGATGTCTTCTTCCTTGAGGATCAAGCACTCTTCGTCCTCAATGCGAAGCTTGCTGCCCGAATACTTGTCGAAGAGGACGTGATCGCCGACCTTGACGTTCTCCACTTTCTTGCCGATGGCCTGAACCACGCCTCGTTGGGGTTTTTCTTTCGCTGAATCCGGCACATAAATGCCACCGGAGGTTCGCTCTAATTCCTCAGTGTAGGTCACAAACAGGCGCTCTCCCAAGGGTTGGAATCCCTTGGCGACATTCTTCTTTTCCTTCTCGGCTGTACCCATAGCAGAACCTCCTCCTGATGAAAGTGAACTCGTTAGGTGTTGACGGTTGAAAGTAGGGCTGAACTCGTTTGCGATCCAGCAGCCTCTGACGTGGTGGAGATAGGCCTTAGTTTACCCAAGTCAAGAGGGTGCTCGAATGATTTTTAACATCCTGACACTCTCACCGACGTAGGAAGATCGTTCTCGCAACTCATTGATAAACTATTCATTTATTGAATAGTTTGTGTCGGTATGGCCAAGATGGAAGGACGATTATGCTCGCAATCGGTCAAAATCCTTGATGTCTTTTTTCAGATAGTCACGAAGGCGCTTGATGATGCGGGCTTCTAATTGTCGTGTCCGTTCCTTAGTAATGCCGTACTTGTGGCCCAAATCATCCAAGGTCAGCGGTTGGTCGGATAAAATGCGATTTCTCAAAATGTCCTCGTCGCGTTCCTCCAGTGTTTTGGTGAACTCGGCGAGTTTTGCCCGAAAGAGCGTTTTTAGCTGATGATCGGCAAGTTGTTCGTCTGCCGGTTCTTGGTGAGAGGGTAAGACGTCGAGGAGGGTGTTGCCCTGGTCTTCGCCGATCGGCTGGTCGAGCGAGAGCTCCCAGTTGCCGAGGCGTTGATCCATTTCCACCACGTCGCGCTCGCGCACGTTCAGACGGTCCGCGAGCAATTTGGTGTCCGGCGCAAACCCTTCCCGTTCCAGCTTGGCTTTTTCTTTTTTCAGATTGTAGAACAGCTTGCGCTGGTCTTGAGTCGTCCCGACCTTGACGAGTCGAAAGGTGTGGAGCAGGTAGCGGAGAATATAGGCCCGAGACCACCAGGCGGCGTAGGCATAAAACCGCACGTTTTTCGCAGGGTCGAATTTCTTGATGGCCTGCATCAGGCCGACGTTCCCTTCTTGAATCAGATCCATATGGTCGGCGCCGGTATGGAGGTACTCAGCCGCAATCGAGACCGACACGCGTAAGTTGGCCATAATGAGTTTGACCGCCGCTTCGCGGTTGCCCTGTGTCTGGTACTCCTGAAAAAGCTGCAGCTCTTCTTCCTTCGACAGATAAGGGTATCGGCGGATTTCAGCAAGGTATTGTTGCAGGGCCGTGACCGGCACCACCGCCGTCGTATCCGGTCGAGCGCGTGGCTCTTGCTCAGGAGCGGGGCTCAGTTCGATACCGGCAGCAGTCTCGTTTGAATCGGCCTGAGAGGGGTCCGCATCTTCAGGCTCATCGAGAAGCGGTTCTGTTTCGTCGAGCGTGGACATACCAATAGGGGAGACTACACCAGATGGCCAGGCGGCAACAATCCTCAAAGCAGGACGAAGTCATTCCTCAAGATGTAGAGGAAGGAGTGGGGTGAACGGAGAGTCCCGTATCGAGGTTGAGGCGGTGGCTTTACCCGTGAATCTCGTCATTCATGCGGTCAGAGAGAGAAGGCGTTTTTCGAAGCATCGACGCAATCCCTTCCGAAAGTTCACGCCACCCACGTCAGTGTAACCAAGTCGATGGTAGAGATTAAGCGCGCGGGGATTGCCCGAGAAGGCGTCAAGTCGGATCGCTCCATACCCCTTGGCCCGTGCCCACGTTTCTGCGAACTGCATGAGCTCAGACCCGATGCCCTGTCCTTGATGTTGAGGGTTCACCATGAGCCGGTGCGCGACCAAGATTGGGACATCGGTGATCATCCACGGCACATCCGCCCATTCCGCATCTTGTAATTCATCGAGAACCAGAGCGCCCACAAGGGACTCTCCCTGTTTAACCCCGAGGTGCATCGTCCCGGCCCGAATGTCAGTCAAGAGCATGTCGGGACTGGGGTATCTTTCGTCCCACTGGTCAATGTCGGCCTGCCGCATGTCGGCGATGCAGTCTCGGAGGAGCCTTGTGACCGCACCCATATCCTGCTCAGTTGCAACCCGCATGAGTAACGTATTGGTGAGGGGACGCATCGTTCTTTGCCTCGCTCAGGTTGGAGTATAACGACCGACGATCTGTTGTGACAGCGACAAATGGCATGCCATGGCTGAAAAACATCATGGAGTCGACAACAGGGTTGGGAGTTGATGCTCCCCATAATCTGTCGCGGTCTGTGGCTCTCCGGCGGTTTCGCTCACCATAGGCCATTTTCCCGGTTGACAGCCGAGACTAAAACCAGGTTATGGTGTCACCCCTTAGGTTGCTAAATCTTTCATGTTTAACGATAATTTATCTCGCAGCGGTCTGTAAGCCATGAAAATTACGAGAGCATCTGGTGTTGAGACCATGACCACTCCGTTCGATACCATCGAAGATGCGATTCGCGACATCAAGAAAGGAAAGTGCATCATCTTGGTGGACGACGAGGACCGGGAGAATGAGGGCGATCTGGTGATTGCGGCCGAAAAGATCACACCGCGCGTGATCAATTTCATGGCGACGCATGCCCGAGGTTTGATCTGTCTCGCGTTGACACCAGAAAGGGTAGAAGAACTGCAGTTGCCGCAACAGGCATCTGAAAATACCGCGGTGTTCGGTACGGCCTTTACGGTCTCCATCGATGCCCGTAAAGATATTACGACGGGTATCTCGGCTGCCGATCGAGCCACAACCATTCGAGTGGCAATCGACCCCAAATCCAAACCGCGTGATCTTGCCCGGCCCGGTCACGTGTTTCCGCTCAAGGCACAGACGGGCGGAGTGCTTCGACGCGCCGGCCAAACGGAGGGATCCGTCGATCTCGCTCGGTTGGCGGGACTACGCCCTGCCGGAGTCATTTGCGAGATCATGAACGTGGACGGCACCATGGCTCGCGTGTCGGAACTGGCGAAGTTCGCCAAGCTTCATAAGCTGAAGATGGTGACAGTGAAGGCCTTGATCGAATACCGCATGCGCAAGGAAACATTCGTCAAACGGATGGCGAGCGCGCGCTTGCCGACGACCTTCGGCGAGTTTGATGCGGTGGCGTTTGAAAATCAGATCGATGGGGTGACGCACATCGCGTTGGTCAAGGGGCGTGTCGACAGCGGAACACCGACACTTGTGCGTGTCCACTCCGGTTGTTTGACGGCCGATGCGTTAGGATCCTTGCGGTGCGATTGTCGCGATCAACTGCATGCCGCGATGGAGATCATCCAGAAGGAAGGTCGGGGTGTGTTGTTGTACCTCAATCAGGAAGGTCGCGGAATCGGGTTGTTGAATAAGATCAAAGCCTATCGTTTACAAGATCAAGGGAGTGATACGGTCGAAGCGAATTTGCAACTTGGGTTCAAGGCAGATCTTCGAGACTATGGCGTCGGTGCGCAAATTTTAGCCAATCTCGGGTTACACCAGATCAAGTTGATCACGAATAATCCACGGAAGATCGTCGGCATTGAGGGGTATGGGCTCAAGGTTGTCGAACGGGTCCCGGTCGAGGTTTCCCCGCGCGCCGCGAATGTCCGGTATCTTCGGACGAAGAAAGCGAAGCTGGGGCATCTTCTCAAGAAGGTGTGAGGCACCACGCCAGCCACGCCCCAACTCCAGGACCCAGGACGAAACGGTGATTACAATATGACGCAGAAAAAACTACGCGCTGCGGCAGGGTTTCGAGTCGGCATCGTCGCAGCGAGGTTCAACCAGCAGGTCACCGGTAAACTGCTCCGCGCGTGTACCGACACGCTTGCGGTGTGTGGTGTGGCAGCCCACAACATTCAGGTGGCGCGTGTTCCGGGAGCGTTCGAGATTCCGCTTGTGGCCCGCACGATGGCGCGATCGAACCGATTCGATGCGGTCATCTGCTTAGGAGCGGTCATTCGAGGTGATACACCCCACTTTGACTATATCTGTTCGGAGGTCAGTCGAGGCATTGGGCAAGTCGCGCTGGATACTGACGTGCCCGTCATCTTCGGTGTGTTGACCACTGACACGGTTGCTCAGGCGGTGGAACGTGCGGATCCCAAGAAATTCAATCGTGGCGGTGACGCAGCGAAGTCCGCGATCGAGATGGTGCTAGTGATGAGGCAGGTGAAGGCTGTGGGAAAGACATCGGACGTGAGCCCCTCGTCCGGGCTGCGGCCCACCGCACAGCGGCGTGCGAACTGATATGGGAACCCGTCACCAGGCGCGCGAGCGGGCCTTGCAGATCCTGTTTCAACATGACATTCACGGGAAGGCCGACGTGCATCTTGACGAGTTTTGGCGTGAGTATCAGGTTTCTGACGAGTCAAAAGAGTTTGCAGAACGGTTGGTCCAGGGGGTTTTGGCACATAAGAAGGAACTCGACGCCACGATCGGCAAATATGCGACGAATTGGACGGTGAGCCGCATGCCGGTCGTCGACCGTAATATCTTGCGTGCTGGACTCTACGAGTTGCTGTGGTTGAATGATGTGCCGGCGAAGGTGACAATGGACGAAGCCGTCGAATTAGCGAAAAGTTTCGGCGACCACGATGCCTCAAAGTTCGTGAATGCGGTTCTTGACAAGGCTTTGGCGACTGAGACGCGATTGGCTGAGAAACGTGCCAATCCGGACAGGGCGGTTTGGAGGAGAACAGAGGGTGATTGAACGATATACACGTCCCCAGATGAAAGCGATCTGGGACCTGAAGCATAAGTACGAGATCTGGCTGGAGGTTGAACTCCAGGCCTGCGCAGCCTTTGAGCGCGCCAAGCAGGCGCCGCGCGGGACGGCAGAAAAAATTCGGAAGAAGGCCAAGATCGACGTTGGCCGAATCGCCGAAATTGAAAAAGTGACCAAGCATGATGTGATCGCGTTTCTCGAATCGCTCATGGCCACGGTGGGACCGGAACATCGGTTTCTCCACATGGGCCTCACATCGTCGGACATTGTTGATACCTCGCTGGCCGTGCAAATGACCGAGGCGATGGATCTCATTCTGGAGGGGGTCGAGCGACTGCTGGCCGTTTTGAAGCGGCAATCGTTTCGCTACAAAGATCACGTGATGGTCGGGCGATCGCATGGCATTCACGGGGAGCCCATTTCTTTTGGGCTCAAGCTCGCGCTGTGGTACGAAGAAGTGCGCCGCCATCAAGAACGATTGCAGCGGGTGCGAGTGGATATTGCAGTCGGCAAGTTGTCCGGGGCCATGGGCACATTTGCCCACCAGGGACCCGAGATCGAAGACTATGTCTGTGCCAAGCTCGGCTTGAAATCCGATCCGGTTTCCAACCAGGTGGTTCAGCGAGACCGCCATGCGGCCTATGCGACGGCCCTGGCGTTGTTGGCGGCAAGCATCGAAAAGATTGCGACCGAGATCCGTCACCTCCAGCGAACCGAGGTACTCGAAGCCGAGGAGTATTTCTCAGAAGGGCAAAAGGGATCGTCGGCGATGCCCCATAAACGAAATCCGATTGTCTCGGAGAATCTCTGTGGGTTGGCGCGGCTCGTGCGAGCCAATAGTGTCGCCGCGATGGAAAACGTCGCGCTCTGGCATGAACGGGACATCAGCCATTCGTCGGTCGAGCGGGTGATCATGCCGGACAGCACGATTTTGATTGATTACATGTTGGCCAAGGTTACGGACCTGATTGAGCGCTTGATCGTCTACCCTGATCGGATGAAGCGAAACCTTGAATTGACGGGAGGGCTCGTATATTCGCAGCGGTTGCTGTTGGCCCTAATAGAGAAAGGGGCGCAGCGAAAAGAATCGTACGAAGCGGTTCAGCGTCATGCGATGGCCTCGTGGCAAGGCGGCGGTGGGCTACAAGAATTAGCCGAGAAGGACCCGTTTATCTCACGGCATCTGAAGGGACGTGAGATTGCAGCTTGTTTCAATCCCACTTACTATCTACGTCATCTTGGTCAGATCTATCAGCGGGTGTTCGGGCGGAGTCCCAGTCAGGCAACCGCCGGCAAGAGGAAGAAGAACAGATCGTGATGCGATTCGGGAGCGCGGTCCTGATATTCGTTTGGTTGATGGTCGGTCCTTGGCTGTCGGATGCTCGTGCGGCAGCGGATCGTGAGGCGCTTCTCACGGAACCCAGCGTCTACGGCACTTTTGCCGTCTTCGCGCTTGATGAGGGGTGGGCGAAGCAAGATCCTGCGATGCGGATTGTCCGTCTGACGTCGCTCAAAGGCGTGGTGGAGCAACATCGGGAGCATGTGACTATCGATCTGTATCTGCTTCGAGGGTTGTCCGATCACGCGGACCTCTTGTTTCGGATTCATGCGGCGGAATTGCGGCAGACGCAGGAGTTTCTGCTGGATTTGAAGAGCAGCCAACTCGGGAAACATCTTAAGACGGTCGGGATCATGCACGGGCTTACCAAAAAGCCAAATTATGTTCCTGGATTCTCCGATCAGATGAAGACGGATTTAAAGACTCTCAGCGAGCCTGGTCAGAATCCCTACGCGATCGTCATCCCGATCAAAAAATCGGCCGAGTGGTGGGGGCTGGATCAGGAGAAACGAGCCGCGATGATGCAGGAACATACCGCCGCCACGCTGCCCTATTTGAAGACGGTCAAGCGGAAGCTCTATCATGCCAGCGGACTGGACGATCTGGACTTCATTACGTATTTTGAAACCTCCAAGCTGGAAGACTTTCACCGTCTGGTGTTGTCGCTTGAGCAGGTGCAGGAGTTCCAGTATACGCGGCGATTCGGGAATCCGACCATACTCGGGACGGTGAAGTCGGTAGATGAGATCGTGGAGCTGTTGGCGCAGTAAGCTGAACCACTGAGGTCCGACTATGATGACGGGCGAGCTTCTGTACGAAGGCAAGGCGAAGAAGATCTTTTCGACGGACAATCCGGATCAGGTCGTACAGTATTTCAAGGACGACGCGACGGCCTTCAACGCACAGAAGCGCGGCACCATCATCGAGAAAGGCATCATCAATAACAAGGTCTCCGAGCGACTGTTTCAACTCTTGGAACAAAACGGGATACGGACCCACTTTGTGGCGCGATTGAACGACAGGGAAATGCTCACGAAGCGAGTCAGAATTGTGCCGGTCGAGGTTGTGGTGCGAAACGTCGTGGCGGGAAGTTTGGCCAAGCGGCTTGGGCTGAAGGAAGGAAACCGGATCGATCCGGCGATCGTGGAGTTCTATTATAAGAACGATGGGTTGGGAGATCCGCTGGTCAATGATGATCACCTCCGGTTGATGAATGTGGCGACACCCGGTGTCTTGCGTGAGTTGCGAGAGTTCGGCCATGCGGTCAATAAAATTCTTAAACCGTTCTTCGCGGAGCGGAAGATGCAGCTCGTCGATTTCAAGCTTGAGTTCGGCGTGTTCCACAATAAGCTGATCTTGGCGGACGAAATTTCGCCGGACACCTGCCGGTTTTGGGATATGGCGACCGGCGAGTCGATGGACAAAGATCGGTTTCGGAAGGATATGGGGAAGATTGAAGAGGCGTATCACGAAGTGTTAACACGGGTGTGTGGGTAAGAGAGCACGCGCATGCTACGGGCGTATTTGAATTATGGTTTGATCGCGTCGGTGGTGGTCT
>CABVRR010000116.1 GCA_902500705.1 uncultured Nitrospira sp. | reverse complement strand
AGGCGTCTTGAAATGGCTTTGTCGTGCATCGTCACGAGTGAGCGGTTTGCGAACAGACTACAACGCCAGTCGGCGTAGGCGAAGGGCGTTGGCGATGACCGACACCGAGCTGAACGTCATCGCAGCGCTGGCAATCATGGGACTCAAGAGAATGCCGGCAAACGGATAGAGAATGCCTGCAGCTATCGGAACACCCAGCACGTTATAGATAAAGGCGAAGAAGAGATTCTGCCGAATGTTCTGCATCGTGCCACGGCTCAACCGTCGTGCCCGTACGATGGCCCGCAGATCGCCTTTCACCAAGGTGACCCCTGCGCTTTCCATGGCCACGTCGGTTCCGGTGCCCATAGCGATCCCGACCTGTGCCTGCGCGAGCGCCGGCGCATCATTGATTCCGTCGCCCGCCATCGCGACGACATGACCTTCGGCTTGAAACCGTTTCACGACCGCCGTCTTTTGCTCAGGAAGCACTTCGGCCTGCACTTCATCGATATGGAGACGACGAGCCACCGCCTGGGCGGTGGTCTTGCTGTCGCCGGTCAGCATCACGATCCGTAATCCCTCTTGATGCAAGAGGTCGATGGCTTCCGACGTCGAAGCTTTAATGGGATCGGCCACCCCCAACAACCCTGCCGGTTTGCCGTCGATCGCAGCGAACATGACGGTCTGCCCTTCCTGCCGGAGCGGCTCGGCCCGATCTGTCAGAGAACCTGTTTCGATGGCTAATTCATTCAGCAGCGAGATAGTCCCTACCGCCACTTCATGCCCATCGACTGTACCGGTGATGCCTTTCCCCGTGAGAGACCGAAAGTCCTCCGCCTTGGGCAGTGCGAGACTTTTTTCTCGCGCACCGGCGACAATGGCTGCCGCCAAGGGATGTTCACTGTGCTGCTCGAGACCCGCCGTTAGTCGGAGCAGTTCTTCTTCAGTGATCGACGAGAACGCCTTCACCGTCACCAGACGTGGTTTGCCCTCCGTCAGCGTCCCCGTCTTATCCACCACGAGCACATCGACCTTGGCCAGCGTCTCCAAGGCCTCCGCGTTTCGGATCAGGACGCCCGCCGTTGCGCCGCGACCGGTCCCCACCATGATCGACATCGGGGTCGCCAGCCCTAACGCGCAAGGACAGGCAATGATCAAGACCGCCACTGCATTGAGCAAGGCATAGGCCATGCTCGGTTCAGGGCCATAGACCGCCCAGATCCCAAACGTAATCGCCGCAACTGCGATCACGATCGGCACGAAGTAGGCCGCCACGACATCGGCCAGTCGCTGAATCGGGGCACGTGTTCGTTGGGCCTCGCTCACCATCCGTACGATCTGCGCCAGCAGCGTCTCTCGACCGACACGCTCGGCACGCATGACGAAACTCCCGGTCCCGTTGACGGTCGCTCCTACGATTTTCTGCCCCGCTTGTTTCCCAACAGGAATCGACTCGCCCGTGACCATCGATTCATCGACCGCACTGGTTCCTTCCAGCACTACGCCGTCCACAGGAATCTTTTCTCCCGGTCGGACACGTAGCTGATCACCGACCTGTACCTGTTCTAGTGGAATATCCTCTTCATGGCCGTCGGGACGGACGATCTTTGCCGTCTTAGGCGCAAGCCCGAGCAGCGCTTTGAGTGCGCTGCTGGTTTGACTGCGAGCCCGCAATTCCAAGACTTGTCCTAATAACACCAACGCCACGATGACGACGGCCGGCTCAAAGTAGACCGCTAATTCACCGCCATGCACACGAAAGGAGTCGGGGAACAGTCCTGGGACAAATGTGGCAGCGACGCTATACAAATAGGCGGCACCGGTCCCAAGCCCGATGAGGGTGAACATGTTGAGACGCCGCGTGACGATGGAGGTCCATGCCCGCTCAAGCAAGGGCCATCCCGTCCAGAGCACGACCGGCGTCGCCAGCGCAAACTGAAACCACACCAATGCCCGTTCTGAAATGAGCTGCTGCAACGGACGGCCCGGCAACATATCGGAAATCATCAACGCCAGAATGGGTAAGCCAAGCACCACGCTCTGCCGGAAGCGCCGCGTCATATCGACCAGTTCAGGATTCACTTCCTCCACCGTCACCGAGCGAGGCTCCAAGGCCATCCCGCAGATCGGACAACTGCCTGGCTCAGCCTGCGCAATCTCCGGATGCATGGGGCAGGTATACTCAGTTCGAGTAGCGGCCACAGACACATCGGCAGGTTCCAGCGCCATGCCACAGATCGGGCAGGCTCCTGGCTTGGTCTCGATCACCTCAGGATCCATCGGACAGATATATTTCATGGACCCATCAGAGTGAACAGGCGCCGGTTTCGGCATTCGCTGCTCAGGCGGGGTCAGATAATACTCAGGGGCAGCGCGGAATTTTTCCAGACACCTCGTGGCGCAGAAGTAGTAGGACTTCCCTTTA
The DNA here is from genome assembly GCA_902500705.1 of uncultured Nitrospira sp. Lineage (GTDB taxonomy): Bacteria > Nitrospirota > Nitrospiria > Nitrospirales > Nitrospiraceae > Nitrospira_D. The sequence goes on along the minus strand of CABVRR010000116.1, from coordinate 6,858 downwards.
TACTCGTATGTGCCGGCTGCAGTCGAAGGCTGCACCGTCATGCCGCACACAGGATCGATCTCGCCCGTTCGGGCCGGTTGCAGCATGGGAAGGGGCTTCCGCGAAGTGGGCATCGTGATCAGATTCAGCGGCTTCTTGTTGAGCGCCTGTTCGGGATCTGCCCGAAATCGATCGAGGCACGATACCGCACAGAAATAATAGGTCGTGCCTTTGTAATCGTAACGCCCCGCCGCTTTGGACGGCTCAACCGTCATTCCACAGATAGGATCGACGGCGGACGCGGCATGCGCATGCGAAGGGGTTTGGGTATTGGGGGTCTTCTCGCTCATGATGGTGCCTCCTACAGACGGCCTCCCACAACAGCAGCTCACTGGTGTCTTTGTCATGTGACGGCCTCCTTTCATCTTATCCGGTCCAGTCACTCAATGTCCCGTCAGAATGAAAGACGGAGGAGGCCGTCAGATATTACAGAAGGAGCGTAGAAAAAAACGAAGGTATTGAAAAGCTTGAATGATTCAACAGACGCCGCGTGACGTGCGCACAGGGATCAGACGGCTATCCGCAAGTACAGTTGAGACAGCCATGCTTGCTGCAGACCCCACAGGCGCTTTCAAGCACGGCTCGAAGAGATCGGCGAGCTCTGTGCAAACGAACCGTCAGGTTATTCTGCGAAATCTTCAACTCCTTCGCCACGCGCTCCGGCGGCTCGCCATTGAGGTCAATGCGTTTGATCAGTTCCGCATAGTTCCCACGAAGACGCGGGAGGAGGCCGTCAAGGCAAGCGCAGGCGGTTGCGTTGATCTCATCCAGCGGCGGTTCCTGATGGTCGCCCGCGATGATGGATTCCTGCAGAAACGCCTGATTGCGACGAGTCTCGGCTCCCTGAGAGCGATAGTAGTCGGCAATCGTATGGCGAAGGATGCTGTAGAACCACGCCAGCGCGCTGTCCTCATTCTGCAGCGAGTGGGATCGCTCGACCGCCCGAGTGAGGCTTTGCTGGAGAATATCGGCCGCAAGGGCCTCATCCCCGACCCGGCGTCGAACAAACTGCCTGAAGGCAGACTCATGCTCAAGAAGCCCTTCAAGAATCTTGTTCTTTCTGACCTCTTTCGTCACCACTCGTCACCCCTCACTTCTTCGCATCAGCCTCAAGAATGCTTCGGATAATCGTCACGACGTTTTCGGGAACCATGTTGGCACCATCAACCTTGATATTCCCATCCAGTAACAGCGACGGCGTGGATGAGACCTGGATTCGTTCGCCCAATCGACGCCCTTCTTCAAATAGTTTGGCGGGCTTGCCGCTTTCCATTCCAGCCTCGAACACGTTGATGTCCAACCCGGCTTCCTTGATCAACAGCGATCGCATGGAACGATCCAGCACGCCGTCGACCTTGTCCTTATGGATGGTGCGAAACAAGATCGTCTTCATCTGATCGCCCTTGCCCATCAGCTTGGCCTGCTCATACATGTCAAACACAGTGGGAAGCTTTCCTGGAATGACGGGAAATCCGAGCATGGTGACTTCGACTTTATTCCCGAATTCTTTGAGCAACATCGGCACACCTATTTCCTCAAAGTGATGACAATGCGGGCAGTAGAAATCGGCAAACACGATCGCGTTGACTTTGCCTGGCTGATGGGTGGAAGGTTCATCCTTGAGGAGTTCGAATTTCCCCTTCAGCTCCGGCTTTGCCGCCTGCGCACTCACCGGCGCACCGAGAAACCCGATCACTCCCATCACCATCATCACCACGGTCCACATCGACGTCATTCGTCCATTCATCTCATACTCCTTTCACGGGTAAATGCTCGACGCTCATTATAGCGGATGAAGCCCGTCATTTCCGTCTGTTATAATTTCATGATGCGGACACAAGGGTATCTATTCATCGCCGGCATCCTGTTGCTCACACCAGGCTGTGCATCACTCAGCGGTCAAAGCGAGCCGGACCTGCCTCGCCCGGTGCAAATCGCGTTCACACAGGTCAAAGAGGCGATCGATACGTACAAGGGTCAACCGGCGACATTCGGTGGAAAGGTGTTGGGCGCACGGAGGTTGAAAGAAGGAACCAGGATTGAAATCCTGCAGTTACCGCTGACATCCTCGTCGCAACCGACGACGGACCTCAACAAGTCGCAAGGCCGTTTCGTTGCACTACAGAAGCAGTTTCTCGACCCTGCCACGATCCCACCCGGCACATTCGTGACAATCACCGGCGAGGTCGCCGGTTCGTTGACGATGCCGCTGGATGAAACCGAGTATACGTATCCGCTTCTGTACATCACGAACCTACGCGTATGGGCCGAGGATGACGAGGACCCCCCTCGTATTCGTCGACCCATCGGCCCAAGCCCCTATTGGGGCCCCCACTGGTCTCCATACTGGAGCCCCTGGCCTTACTGGTAACGCTATCGGTCCATAATTTCCAGAAGTCATGACAGACGACTCTGTAATCGCCTGATCGCAACACAGTGGAAAGACGCTTGTCTGCCCGAGGAACACCGATGACGAAAAAGGCCCGTCGGGAGAATCGTGAAAAGAAACGAGACTCCATGAACCTCAGCTCATCCGTAGTCGCAACGTTGAAAGAACACATCGTTCATTGGCACTACCCGCCGGAACATCGATTGACCGAAGAGGAATTGTGCCGGACGTTCGGTGTGAGTCGAAGTCCGGTACGAGAGGCCCTCCGAGTCTTGGCATCCAACGGTTTCGTGAAAAAATTGCCGAATCGGGGCTATGCGGTGAAACAGTACAGCATCGAAGAACTCGAGGAGCTGTACGAGATGCGCTTGGCCTTGGAACTCTATACCATCGAACGCCTCGCGACCGAGGAGATATCGTCACAGCGTGCCGCCGAGTTTGATGATCTCAGACAAACCTGGACCGCACTCTTGCAGGAATCATCAAAAAACCCGGAAGAGTTCGCCATACTGGATACGCTCTTTCATGACACCCTGGCTCGAGTTCTAGGCAATAAGTCGCTGTTACGGAATCTTCGAACGATCAATGAGCGGCTGACACTCTTTCGGATGCTCGACTTCGACCGACGAGACCGCGCTGAGCGCACATGCCACCAACATCTTGAGATTTTGAAGCGGATCTCGACCAAGGACGTGCCGGGCGCGCGAGCCGCCATGCAAGACAATATCGAAGAAGGACGCACGAACATCCGCACGACGATCAAGGATGCGCTGGCCCGCGCCTATTTGAAGAAGGCATGAGTGAACCGGAGCAGAAATAGAACACTGCTCTGCCTGCCGACGGTCGCTGCATCTAGACGGGTGATCGACAAACATAGCCTTGTGAATGTGGGCGCTGCGGAGGCTGACACTGCCGCAGCGCCCACCACCCTGAATCGTTCCAATATTCGACTTACACAGCTATCTTCATCTTGCGGCGGGCGAGGCCGGCGACTCCCACTACCCCGGCACCAAAGAGCCAGATCGCGGCGGGAAGCGGAACAGGCGTGATCGATCCCCACATCTGCAACTGGTAATTCGCGCCGGCCGACGCAAGGCCTTGCGGATGCAAATGATAGTCTCGACCCAGACCCAGATCCGCCAGCGCAATTGAGAAATGGTTCGGAGCCGCGGCAACGACCTCCGTGTCCCCGACATTTTCAAAAATTGGCGAGCCAAATACCGTAATGTTCGTGGGTGTCGACGTCATATTGAAATGTGTCCACTTCGTCCCGAGGTCGAAATTGATGGTGTCGAGGAACAGGCCATTTTTCGGATCGACATTGAGAACGACCGGGTTCGTGGCTGTCCCAAGGTCTCCCAAATTGGCTCCGAAGACACCGGCATCAAGCGTCACCGCTTGCGCTGTGGCACTGAACGCAAGCACGCCTGCGGCAACAACACCGACCACCGTCGCTTTAACCTTCCAACCGTATTGCATGGTGAACTCCTTTGAAAGTGTGGATGAGACTCCTATCGCGTACTGATCCATTTAATGGATGGATAGGCTCAAGTCTGTCTTGCGTACATGTATAGTGTTCCTTATCGTGTCGGTCTACCGACAACTACACCGGATGCTCACGATGTGACACCTTCTTGGCCCAAGCACGTTCAGGCCTGTCCCGTTTTAGGCTCCTTGCAACAACGATGATGGGAAAGCTGAAAAGAAGCGGCTGGCTTCCGTCAAGAATCGGTCTATGTCGACGAGGGCGGGAGCGTACGCTGCACTCGATGTTGAATCATGCGTGTCATTTGAGTCGGTTCACCCTGAAACCTCCACGAGTAACGTCTTCGCTTTGTCAAAATCTTCGAATGAGGCTTTGAATTCAATGGCTTTCTTGAGATACGTGACGGCCTCCGTACGCTGTCCGACTTTGGCATAGGCGGCGCCGAGGTGATAGTTGAGGGTCGGGTGGTCTGGGGCTAAGGTGGTCGCTTTCCGCAACACCCGCACGGCATCGGCGTGATGCCCCATCTTGTGATGGGCCCATCCCAAGGTGTCGAGCAAGTAGGGATTCGTTTTCTGTGATTCGAACCCACGGCTCAAGGCGAGCGCGCGCTCCAGACTCTTCGGATCGTCCTTGTGATCGGCCAATACCGCCGCAAGATTGTTCGCAGCAAGGACCGATGAGGGTGCCTGACGCAAGACGGTTTCGTAATGACTGATCGCATCGTCATAACGATGCTGCGTCGTCAGGCTAATGGCGAGCATCAGCCGCAGCGGTTCACTCCCCGGGCTTGCCGCCAACCCCTTACTCAACGCCGTGTCGCCTTCAGGCATCTGACTTTTGGCATAGCGGACACGCGCCAGATTCACCCACGGTGTTGTCCACGTGGGGTTTACACGAGTCGCGGTTTCGAGGTGTGCCAGGGCCGTTGCCGACTCGCCTTTGGTCAGCAAGAGTTCCCCCAGAAGCCCGGCCGCATACGGATGCTCGGGGGACTGTGTCAGCAAAGTCTCCAAGCGGCTCTGCGCGCGAGTCCATTGGCCGCGCCGCATATCCAAATGAACGAGCGCCAGGAGCGGCTCCGGCGCAGCAGGCCGGACCTGGGCTGCCTTGCTGTACGCCGCCTCCGCGACAATCCATTGTTGTTGTGCCAGCGCCACATGCCCTTCAGCCAATGAGGCCGCAACCTCGTCTGCGCCGGCCTGGCGCAGCTGCGTGAGCGTAGCGTGGCTGTTCTTCCAATCCTTTTCTTGCAGCTGTAACTGGAACAACGCTCCAAGGAGCGCCACATTATTCGGCTCCAGCGCGATAAGCGCATCTAATCGTTGTGTGGCTTCTTGCATTTTCCCGGCCGTCGCATCCAATCCCGCCAGCAAGGTCTGCGCCTCCACCATCGTCGGCTTGAGCGCAATCGCGCGATCCAAACTCTCACGCGCTAACTCCGGTTGCCCGGCCGATAAATGGGCTCGGGCCAGCAGCACATGTCCGTCAAGCCATTCCGGCTGATCTCGAAGGACGGAACGAAAATCCGTGATCGCATCTTGTCCGTCGCCCCGTTGCAGTCCGATTTTCCCACGCAACTTCAAGGCCTCAAGCGATCGAGGATTGCCTTTCAGGACGACCTGAATCTGCTGATCCGCATCCTCTGCCTTGCCGGATGCCCAATCCATCTCTGCCAGCTTGACTTGCGCATCCGACGCCTCCGGTTTGCCGGAAAACTCCGACTGAATTTCCCGATAAACCGCGCGAGCGTTCTCGCCCTGCCGCACCGACTCGTACAGATGCCCAAGTGCAAACCATAACTTGCCGGCCCGTGGCAGCTCTTGCTGGGCGTGCCGGAGCGCGGTCTCAGCCGGTTCGAACCCACGACGCTTGGCCACGTACTCGACCAACGCCAATCGCCGCTGCACATCATGCGCCTCCAGCCGAATGGCGTCTTGCAATACACTTTCCGCTTTTCCGTACTGATGCTGCTGGTCATACAACGCGACCTGGCGCAACCGATGGTTGAAGACAGTCGGTTCTATTGCAACAATTTTGGCCAAGGTGGCTTCGGCATCCACCGTGCGCCCCTGCTTCAGAGATGTGGTCGCCAACGTGCCCAGCAGTTCCAGATCAGTCGGATTCGCCTCCAGCGCGCGATGAAGGTGAGGTATGGCCTCGGCCGGACGTTGTTGTGCCGTGTAAAGCGACGCGATGAGCAACACCGGATCGACGGCTGTCGGCGCCTCTGCGACCAGCTCTTCAATCTGCTTAACGGCATCATCAATTTTCCCCGATAGGGCGATGATGGCAATCTTGATTGCTTGAGCTTGAATATGCTCGGGGTGCACGGCTAACACCCGATCGATAATCTCCTCCGCGATTTTCGGCGCCCGAGCCTCGAGATAATATTTCGCCAGCTTTATCAGCGCCTGATCGTGATCGGCCTTCAATTCCACAACCTGTTGGTATCCTGCAGCGGCTTGTCGCCAGTTGCGCTCCTTCTCTTCGACTTGAGCATAGAGAAAATACGCCTCGACGTCTTTGGGATCGATTTGGAGGACATTGCGCAAGGCCACTCGCGCCTTTGCATAATTCCCCTGTTTGAAATATTCCTCGGCATGGTGGCGATACTTCGCCTTACTCTCCTCCGGCCCACCGCAGGCAGCTACACCCATAGCCAGGGCCAGAGCCATCACGAACCCTCCGATGAGAGGCCGGTTCATCACGCTGCTCCTTTTCGATCGTTCACACACAGCCTGGCTACTCGCAAGCAACCGTTGATCGCACAGATTCAACAGCCTTTCCACGCTAGCGCAAAACAATGAATGCAGAGAAGATTTCCCTTCCACGGAATGTCTTTTAGTCACATCCGTTGCATGCGGTGCATGTCACACTGGTGAACTCAAATCTTGCCTTGCAGGCAGTCGGTCCGATCGTCGGCGAGCTAGAGGTGGCCGCA
>CABVRR010000115.1:4884-9560 GCA_902500705.1 uncultured Nitrospira sp. | reverse complement strand
ATCCAATTCAACAAAACCTTGGATAACGGTGGAATGATCGTCGGCGATGAGGTGACGATTCTGCTTGATGTCGAGTGTGTCAGGGCGAAAACCAGCACGCCATAAGAAAGATCTGAGGGTTCAGTATGAATCAAACAGCTGCGACACAAATGACGGGCGCGATTCGTATCGTGGTCATCACAGGGAGCGTGCGTCCGGGCAATTATACGAACATGGCGGCAGCACTGGTTTTGGATGAATTGTCCAGGCATTCCAAGGTATCTGTCGATGAGATCGACCCGGCGGTATTGCGTCTTCCACCGCCGGGCACGTACCCACCATCCAGCGATATGACGCAACTCCAAAAGAGAGTGGAACAGGCGACGGGAGTGATCCTTGCCACTCCGGAGTATAACGGTAGTTTCAGCAGCGTGATGAAGCACGTCATTGAAACCCTCGGCGCTCCCTCGCCGCTGATGGGCAAGCCGGTCGCATTGCTCGGAGTCGCAGGGGGAACGATCGGAGCGGTGAAATCGTTGGAGCATTTGCGCAGCGTGGTGGCGCATGTCGGAGGGATTGTCTTACCACTGCCGATTTCCGTCGCCAATGTCCAGCGTGTCTTTGACAGCGAGGGACGGTGTCTGGACCAGCGAGCGGAGCAGCTCATCCGAAGCGTGGCGACAAACTTGTTGAAGTATATCGAACAGAATGTCTGCCCACGAGTGACGCTTGAACAACTGCTCAGGGATGACGGTTCACCACCGAAGATCGTGAGTGTGTAATCGCCGCCAGGAACCGCCAACGATTCCGAGTGGATGTCGGGTGATGCGGTTCGTGAAGAAGGCAGCAGGGATTGCTACTTTTCCCAGGGATGACCGGATTGTTTCCACTCGTCAAGATTCATCACCACCGCCGTGGTTCCTGTAAATCCGAGTTCTTCAAGCGACTGGGCCGCAAGTGACGCGCGTCTTCCGCTTTGGCATTGGAGGATGATAGGCCTCTCTTTATCGGCTTTGTCAGGGGAACCGACATGATTCCAGATTTGAGATTCGATGAAGCCTCGCGGAATATTGATCACTCCCGGCACATGTCCTGCGGCATATTCGTTCGGCTCACGCACATCTACGATCAATGCCGATCCAGGGTTTTCGACAAGCTTTCGATATTCTTCCATCCCGATGGTTCGTACCTGTTTTTTGGCCGTGTCGACCTTCTGAGTCACCAGAGGGGGGAAGCTTTGCGCGAGAACCGATGAGGAAAAAAGCAGTAGTGCGGCCATGATGGATGTCAACAGGAATGGCTTTGCCGTACGCATAGACTCTCCTTATGAACCGTTCAAATGGACTGATCAGATACAGGTTCAGTCTAGCGTCTCCTCTTGCATGACTCAAGCGAGAAGCAACCTGAGGAGTGAGCGAGAGAGCTGTCGTGTTTGACTCGTCGAGAAAGCAGTCGAATGCAACGGTTGTTCGCCAGTGACGAGGGGAGTGATGAGTGAACGGGCTTACTTCGATGCTTTGACGATGGTTGTCGTGTCGATTTGGTCACGTGCGCCGAGTGTGATGGAGCGTGTCAGCATGAGGCGGTTTATCCAGCCCGTGCTGGTATCCACCACAATATCTGCGTTGTCTGTCATGGAGATGGTTTGTGCGAGTTCTCCCTCCGGTGCTTTCTTCCCTCGACGAGCCGCCAGTTCCTTGACCATCGCGCCGACAATGCGTGTGACGTGCTGTGGATCGGCTGTTTGGTTCCACGTCAATGCGGCGTTTCCAGTCTGCTGATCAAAAGCTTTTAATGCGATGGTCGCCTGTGTCGGGAATGCCTCGCCGCCGAGCGGATTCGGCAGGAGGTCGGTGTACTTGTAAGGCTTGTTGAGGAGATATTTTCTTCCAAGAACCATGAAATAGATCCGGGCATCTCGAGTACACACTTGCTCCACTTGCTCCTTCGTCGAAAACATGGCGTCCCACTGGGCTCGTAGATTGGAGCGGAGCGTGTGATCAGCACTCTCCTTTTGTGGAGCTGGTGTTTTAGCCACGAGCGCATCCATCACCTTCACGGTCTCGTTTCGTAGTTCTTGCCAATTCTGGACGCCGGTGATGGCCCCATGCTTGTCGAGTCGGAGGACGATCTGCATACCTTTCATGAGACCAACAACCTGTCGCAGAAACGACTCTGAAGGCGCCGGGTCTTCAAACGTGGTATCTCCCCCCGTCCACCCAATGAGAGATCCCATCTGATCTGTGTCAAGAACCTCAAGGGTCACACGTGTGTGCGTCTTCCCCGACAGGGTCAATCGGCCGTCAGCAGATCTTTTTTGTCGCGCACGCGAGATGGTCAGGTCGACAGAGTCTCCCTTCTTCCAGTGAGGCACAATCTCTACCTCGTGGTGCGTGAGATCGTCGAATCCCACTAGCGGTAGGCAGAGAAGAAGGAACAGAAGGGTGCGAATGATTGACGGCAACATGATCCCTTTGGCGTTGATGGGCAATTGTTTCAGCTCGTGATTGGGTTCGTGGCCATTCTGCGAATCGATATACGGAAGATTTCCTGTGTGACGGATCTGCCAGGACCATCTAAGTTCATTATTGATGCTGGAATCAAGGTGTCACGGGGGGTAAACAACAAGTCATGACGTCGTCTGGTACGCCTGTTTTACTTGTGATGGTTAAGAGCCGTTTTAGCTTATTAGTTTTCTCGATCAGTTGTTGCATGGTTATTCAGTAGGGCCTTTAGGTCCTATCGAGTTTCGCCGATGAAGAAGATGAAGAATTAGATATGTGCTCAATGTTTAATTTTATGAATAAGAAGAACAACACTTCGGCGAACTCACTGAAAAACCAACGAAATCCATCTGCATCTTCCGGCGTGAAACGTTCTCTCCTTTCGCTTGAGCAACGACTCATGTTCGATGCGGCGGCTGCCGCGACGGCTTCTGAGGTGGCATCGGAACAGGTCGCTCAAGAACAGGCTGAGGCCGTGGTCTCGTCTGAGGCCGGTGCGGATGGCCACACGGCGGAGCAGCAAGATTCTCAGGAATTCCTGCAGGCTATTACGACCTATAGCCCCGGTGAATCCGCAACCGAAGTGGTTTTCGTCGATCCCACGGTTCCTAACTACTCTGAATTGCTCGGCGGGATGGCGTCCAACATCGAAGTCATCATGCTCGACGGCGGTCAGGATGGTATCGAGCAGATGGCGGTTGCCTTGTCAGGACGAAGCGGTATCGATGCGATTCACGTCATCTCGCATGGAGATTCCGGAGAACTGCAATTGGGGACCGGCACATTGAACACGGAATCAATGTCCGGTCGGTATGCCGATGAGTTGGCGACCATCCAACGCTCCCTCTCCGACCAGGCCGATATTCTCGTGTATGGCTGTGACTTTGCAAAAGGAGAAACCGGACAAGCTGCCGTGACTCTGTTGGCGGAGCTCACGGGGGCTGATGTACAGGCCAGTAGCGATCTGACCGGCACCATTATGCTCGGCGGAGATTGGGATCTCGAAGTCCGCACAGGAACGATCGAAACATCGCTCATTGTGGGGTATGACGCCCAAATGAACTGGGCCGGAGTGCTGGGAACCGAGACAGTTACAGATGCATTTTCGTCCGCATCCTACAGCAATAACGACGGCACGCAATCGTGGTCGACCAGTTGGTCTGAAACCGATGCCGGCGGGGGGGACGCTCTGAAGGGAGACCTGTATGTCAATTCGAGTGAATTGAGTATCGGTACTGCGACCGTTGGTAATGCGATTAGTCGAGGAGTGGATCTGAGCGGTGCGACCGGTGCAAAGCTGATCTTCGACTATGCCAGTAAGCTGACTGGTAAGGACTGCGTCGAAGTTCGGGTCTCCAACGACGCCGGGAAAACCTATCAAACGCTGAGCGACGGAGTGTTTTCCAGCCAAACCAATACGGGAAGCGGTAGTGTAGGATTTGACCTGTCGGAGGCCATGTCGTCCGATACACGCATTCAATTCATCGTGACGAGTACCGGCGTCGGTGAACGTCTCTACATCGATAATGTTCAGGTTGTCTATGACGTCGAAACGGTCAACAGCGCACCGGTCGTGAATAGTGACGGAGGCGGGGCTACGGCAAGCATACGCGTGACCGAAAACACCAAGATCGTCACCAAAGTCACTGCGACGGATGCCAACGCCGATCAGTCCCTGACCTATCGTATCGCCGGAGGTGCCGATGCAGCCAAGTTTTCCATCGACAGTCACTCAGGGGAGCTCAGTTTCGTCTCTGCGCCGAACTTTGAAGCTCCGGCAGACAGCGGCGGCAATAACATTTATGACGTGACTGTCGAAGTGTCGGATAGCGCCGGAGGAATCGATCGACAGGCGATCAGCGCACAAGTGACGAACGTGAATGAAGCGCCGACGGACCTGACGCTGTCGGTCAACACGGTGCGGGAGAATGCCGGGACCGGGACCGTCGTGGGCAAAGTCACGGCGGTCGATGCCGACGCCGGAGACACGCGGACGTACAGCTTGACGGATACGGCGGGGGGACGGTTTGCGATCAATGCGACGACGGGGCAGCTGACGGTGGCCAACGGGGCGCTGCTCAACTATGAAGCGGCGACCAGCCACGCAGTGACGGTTCGGGTGACGGACAGCGGAGGGTTGAGTGTCGACAAGACGTTCACCATCGCGCTGACGAACGTGAACGAGGCCCCGAC
>CABVRR010000115.1:1532-4784 GCA_902500705.1 uncultured Nitrospira sp. | reverse complement strand
TGAGTGTCGACAAGACGTTCACCATCGCGCTGACGAACGTGAACGAGGCCCCGACGAATATCACTGTGTCGAACACCACGATCGCGGAGAATGCGGCGACGGGGACGGTGATCGGCATCGCCGCCACCACGGATCCCGATGCGGGCGGTCAGCATGCGTACAGTTTGACGAACACAGCCGGGGGGCGCTTTGCGATCGACAGCACGACGGGCCAGATCACCGTCGCCAACGGGAGCCTGTTGAACTATGAGGCGGCCAAAAGCCATAGCATTACGGTCCGCACGACGGACCAGGGGGGGCTGAGTCGGAGTCAGACCTTCACTATTGCGCTGACGAACGTGAATGAAGCGCCGACGGACCTGACGCTGTCGGTCAACACGGTGCGGGAGAATGCCGGGACCGGGACCGTCGTGGGCAAAGTCACGGCGGTCGATGCCGACGCCGGAGACACGCGGACGTACAGCTTGACGGATACGGCGGGGGGACGGTTTGCGATCAATGCGACGACGGGGCAGCTGACGGTGGCCAACGGGGCGCTGCTCAACTATGAAGCGGCGACCAGCCACGCAGTGACGGTTCGGGTGACGGACAGCGGAGGGTTGAGTGTCGACAAGACGTTCACCATCGCGCTGACGAACGTGAACGAGGCCCCGACCGGCGCCGATGCGGCGAGTGCTAAAGATATGGCTGCGGTGTTGACTGCAGCCGCATTTGGTTCTCGTAGTATTGGAGAGACTTCCAATCCCACGTCGCCTGCGCTAAGCCTATCGAGTCAGGTTGATGCAGACGGATTTCGCCCATCGGATACCATTCAAAAACCAACAATTGTACTTGCAACAGAAACTCCCTTGACGATGGATATCCCTGCATCCGAACGGGCAGGCGATTCTGAGAAGTTCATTGAGAATGTGGTTATTCAAGAGAAGGCCGAACGGCTGCCTAGTCCGGAGGAGACGCGTGAATCTGAGGGCCAAGGTGAAACAAGTGAAGCTCCTCCCGTTGTCGTTGTAAATGCAGATCGCAGAGATCTGTCGGAGCCTGGGAATGCAGCTGAAAACTCGGACGAGTCCATTGCTCTACAACTATCGGAGACAGTAGGGCTAGCAGGTATTGCTTCGCAGAGTGCGGTTGGAGCAAAAACAAAGCTCCGTGCTCTGATTTCACGCCCTGCGCCAGGGCTTACTACTTCTCCTGATCAGACAGTGCAGCAACCTGCGGGGAAGGATCCTGCTTCGAATCCTACTGCATCAGAACAGCCTTGATCTGTTCAGTCACCGGTTCCGGGTAAAACTTCAATCGAAAACCTGTACATGCAGCCGCTTGCTGATCTCGCGAGCCTGTTTTGTCTTGTTTGGAGGAGAAGTATGGGGTGAAAGAGAGGAAGCCGTTGCTCCGGTCACGCGCTTGAGAGATACTGGTGCCCGGTTGAGGAGACATGCAGGGTACCAGGTCGGTCGGAAACAATCCGGAGGATGAGACGACATGAGAGACAAGAGAGGGAAGGGAAAGGGCGAGAACGCAGACAAGACGACTGAGATGCACGGAGGGAGCGACCCGTTTCAGCGTTTGCTCGGGATGATGTTCAAGGCGCATCCATGGCACGGCGTCTCCATCGGGGAAGACGCTCCGGAAGAGGTCATGGCGTATATTGAAATCGTTCCGACCGACACGGTCAAATACGAAGTGGACAAGCGCAGCGGCTTTCTCAAGGTAGACAGACCGCAGCGGTTTTCCAACTTCTGCCCGGTCTATTATGGACTGATTCCACAGACGTACTCAGGAGAGCAGGTGGCCCGTATGTTTGCCAAGCGGGCCCGCCGCAAGGGAATGGTCGGCGACGGAGATCCGCTCGACATTTGTGTCTTGTCGGAAAAGAGCATTCCGCACAGCGACATTCTTCTGAGGGCGTTGCCGATCGGTGGATTGAGCCTCGCCGACGGCGGCGAGGCCGACGATAAGATCATTGCCGTGATGCGCGACGATGCCGTGTACGGTAACTTCACGGATATTTCACAATGCCCAACGGCACTCATGGATCGCCTGCAACACTATTTTCTTACCTATAAAAGTGCGCCCGGCACGATGCGCCACAAAGTGGTCGAAATCACGAGTGTGTATGGACGAGAAGAAGCGCTGAAAGTCATCCGCGCAAGTCACGCCGACTACCGAGCCAAGTATCCGGAGCTGAGTTCCTTGTGGCCGAAGAATTTGTAGCGCGTGTTGCCTGCAAGGCCGTTCCATGTGTGGAATGCTATCAACGTGCAGGACGGCCGAGAGAAGTGAGAGATGAATGTCCTTATCGTTCCTTATTCGTGCACGCGTTGAGAAATTGAATGAGCAAGGTTCGGAGTGTGCGATTCAGTCGAGATCTCGATGGCAGCGGCAGCTGGAGAAACTCCACTCCACATTCACGGCCTTGCACCCAGGTGACTCGACCCAGTTCAATGGGCAGGGCCGATGCGTGATCCGGTAAGAGGACACTCACACGCACCTTGCTGCCAAGAGGAAATTCACGATCGCACACCATCGAGCACCCGTGCATCGAGAGGTTTCTCAAGGTGCCTTCACAGACATACGACTCGCCGCCGACAATCAGCGGAGAATCAAAGGGAAACCGTTTATAGCTTCTTGCATGAGGAAAGTGGGCCATCGTTACTCCGTGACTGAGTGTACCCCGGCACTCTGTAACTCGATATCCTACATTGGGAGGGCTCTGGCGCCATAGAGCCGTTCCGCCAAGCTCTCGTCTGATCAGAATCACATCGATCAATAATCGTCTCTCTTGCCAGTTTGAGATGAGGAAATCAAGCAGCCCCCGTCACCATACCTTCACGTAAGGCTAGGTCTTTTGTGAGGAGAGATGGGACGTTGAATTTCCCTCTTCGAGCCGATGAATTGAGTCCGGACTCGATTTTATTGAGGCAGGTTTTTGCGTTTGAGTAAATTCGAGAGTTGCGCAAAAGGCGTGAAGGTCGAGGGGCGGTCCTGTTCACGGCTCGACGATGTCTCATCTTGTTGGTCAGCAATTAAAAGCCGTTGATGCTCATTGTCATGACAGTAGAGGCACAGTAACTCCCAGTTGCTCCCGTCTGGCGGATTGTTGTCATGGTTATGGTCCTTATGATGGACCGTGAGCTGGCTGAGTTTCTTGCCGTCAAATTCACGTCCACAGTGTGCGCAAATCCAGGGAAAAAGTTTGAGGGCAAGGGCTCGATACGTCTGTTTGCTGGGCGTGGTGGGGTTTCGTGCCAT
>CABVRR010000115.1:0-1432 GCA_902500705.1 uncultured Nitrospira sp. | reverse complement strand
CACTGCGTGAAATTTCAGCGATCATCCTGCCCGATCACCAACGTGTTGGATCTCATTGGAGATAAGTGGACGTTGCTGGTCATTCGTGATTTGGTCTTGGGTAAGCGCCGCTATCAGGAATTCTTAACCTCGCCGGAAGAGATTGCGTCGAACATTTTGACGGAACGATTGAACAGATTGCAGGTTGCTGGCCTGATCAGTCGACGTGCGTATCAGCAAAATCCTGTTCGGTATGAATATCTTTTGACTAAAAAGGGGAAAGCGCTTGAGCCGATTTTGGAAGCGATCATTGTCTGGGGAAAGAAGCAGTTCCCAGGCTCGAAGAGGTTTCCACGAGTCAGGCACCCCTAAGAGTTGGTGGGCCGAGTAAACATCGAGAGATGGGTGAAGGAAATAAAAACGCAACTCGCACCTCCCTCATATAGAGGGTTTGAGCAGCAATCGGCCATTCAACAAGGAGGAGTGAACCATGCCATTGTGGAAAATATATCATCCAGTCGGGGCGTTCACGGACGAAGATAAGAAGCAGCTGGCGAAAAAAGTGACGGATGTGTATGCCAGTGTTCCGATTCCAAAGTTTTATGTGGTCATGATTTTTGAGGAAGTTGCTAAGGATTCATGTTTTGTGGGCGGCGAACTTCATAACAAATTTATCCGGTTCAAAAGCGACCAGATCGCCAGAACCATACCAGGGCCGATCCTCAGGGAATGGTGGATGAAAACCTTAGATACGGTTCTTGCGCCGTTTGTGAAAGACAGGGGCTATGATTGGGAGGTGTCCATCGAGGAAACGCCATGTGATCTGTGGTCCTTGCAGGGAGAACTCGCGCCGCCGTTTGAGTCCGTGGCTGAAAAGCGATGGGTGAAGGAAAATAAGGCTAGCTCTTATACCTTGACGGAGAAACTTCCGGTCAATCTGGTTCTTGCGCCTGGTGTTGCAGATCGATAGATCTGCCTCATGAGTATGGATGGTTGTGGGGACCCTGTTCAAAGCAGTTGCGCCGTGAACGTTTGAGATTGCTCACGGTGCTTCAGCAATATGAAGAAGGTCTACTACAGTCCAAGGGGTCGGACGGCTAATGCCGATCCGACCCCAGTCCCTGACTTCTTTTTCAGTCGTTTTCCATCCGTTAAAATCTCGATGCCGTCAGTGTCACATCTGTCTGAGGCCAAGCTTGCCGAAAGCGTGCTTCTACTGCGGCGGCTTCAGACTTCTTCCCCTGCTCCTGGAGTGCTTGCGCCAGGCCGAACAACGACCAGCCGTTCTCCGGGAAGCGCTGGAGGTCCTCGCGATACACCGTCTCGGCCTCGGCATACTGTCCAGCCTTCACCAGCGCGGCGCCAAGTGAGTGTCGAATCGGGTAATACCACTTGGGCGGTTCGAAATAGAGTCCCCCGTCTTCGATCTTGACCGCTTCTCGAAAGTGCGTGA
>CABVRR010000114.1:3235-10155 GCA_902500705.1 uncultured Nitrospira sp. | reverse complement strand
TTTTCGTATCCTTCCTGTCTCAGTGTGTCAGCCACACTGTGGTCGTTTACAAATACATCAGCGATGAGTCGATCGTAGACGTCGCGGCCGTGGGGCACGATCCGGATCGATCCACTGCGTAGCAGCTCTTGTAATCGTTGTTTTGCTGCAGGGCCTTGGAGCTCACTCATTTCCGGTGTGTCGATTCCGCGCAGTCTGATGCGTTCACCTCCAAGGCGAATCGTGTCTCCATCGACTGCGTGTACCTGGAGGGAGCTGAGAGCTCTGAGTTCGTGTCTTGATCGAGTTCGAAGCGTCGAGAGCCGAGTCTGTTTGTGACGGGACTCTAGTTTGTAACGCCCTTTGGGATATCGCTGAGGTCGACTATCCGGCGGACGTGGAGGACGACGTTGCTTATAGGTGGGGAGACGAGTGGACTGTTCGTCGCTCGGTGAGGGATACCAACACAGGTCACACTGAGATTCTAGCGTTGTACCGAGGTCAGATTTCTGGAGGCGCTGCGCATGGGCAGTCGAGATAGGCGAGATCATCAGTATCTCACTGGCTACCAACCAGGCTGTAATCGTTACTGGGAAAGGCTTCATAGCCTGTGCTATACGCAGGTGTTGTGCCAGATCTGAATAATTGACAATGGTCAAAACGGCATGCTGCAATGCGGTCCTGTCTGGTGCTGAATGTGTGCTACTTCATGGAGGGTTTACGTTATGGATATGATGGGACGAGTTGGGCTGGTTGAGATTCCTGTCTTGATCGCACCTGATCAGAAGGCTTGGATGGATCGCATGATCAAGGAAGGGAAAATTGCGATCCCCCCAGGTGGAACATTGGAAAAAGGATCACTCTATTCAATGTTTATTCGTATGCTGCTCCACAACGCAATGGAAGAGCAGAAGCGACAGGAGGCGTTGGAGGCAGAAGACGAAGATGATGAGTAAGGGGCATCAGTCGTCAAATGGAAAGAGGATTTTGGAAACGTACTCTGTATCTAAACTGATACTGGCAGTATCTTGCGAGATACAGATATCTGCGTCTTAGAACACGTCTTTAGAGTTTCTTGAAGGCAGTGTGCGCGGCGCGGATGGTCTTGTCGATATCCGGTGAGCTGTGGGCGGTGGAGAGGAACGCCGCTTCGAACTGAGAAGGCGCAAGATAGACACCCTGCTCCAGCATGTGGTGAAAGAACTGGCCGTATCGCTTCGTATCGGACTGTTTCGCGGTATTCCAATCGACAACAGGATGAGGGGTAAAGAAGGTCGTTAACATCGACCCGACGCGTGTTTGAGTCACGGGAATTCCGGCTTTCTTTGCCGCCTCACCGATCCCTTTTGCCAGGGTAGCTGCCCGTTCCTCGAGTTTTTTGTAAACCCCCTTCACCCGCAACTGCTTGAGTGTGGCCAGTCCGGCAGAAACAGCCAGCGGATTTCCCGAGAGGGTCCCGGCTTGATACACCGGTCCGACGGGCGCGATGAGATCCATGATCTCTTTGCGTCCGCCGTAGGCCCCGACGGGTAATCCACCACCGATAATCTTTCCGAGAACCGTGAGATCCGGGGTGATACCGTACAGCGCCTGTGCACCTCCATAACCGACACGGAACCCCGATATTACTTCATCGAAAATCAACAGGATATTGTGCTCGCTGGTCAGTTTCCGAAGTGCCGCGAGGAAATCAGGAGCAGGAGGGACGACTCCCATATTTCCTGCGATCGGCTCGACGATGATACAGGCCAACCGATCTCGGTTGGCGGTAATCAACTGCTGGACCGTCCGAATATCATTATAAGGAGCAGTAAGCGTATGTTTGGCAAAGTCGTCAGGCACGCCCGGTGAATCCGGGATTCCCAATGTCGCCAGCCCTGATCCGGCTTTGGCCAATAGATAGTCGCCGTGGCCATGGTAGCACCCTTCAAACTTGATGACATCGGTCCGCTTGGTGAATCCACGTGCCACTCGAATGGCGCTCATGACGGCTTCGGTACCTGAGCTCACCAGTCTGACTTTTTCCATGGACGGGAAGGCTTTGCGTATTTCACGAGCGAGTGAGACCTCCGATTCAGTCGGTGCTCCGTAGCTCGTTCCTCGCCCCGCCGCGCTCTTGATCGAACTGATCACGGCTGAGGGGGCATGACCTAAAATCATCGGTCCCCACGACAGCACGTAGTCAATGTAGACGTTGCGGTCCACATCGTAGAGTCGTGACCCCTTTGCCCGTGCGATAAACCGTGGTTGCCCACCGACCGAGCGAAAGGCCCGAACAGGGCTGTTCACACCGCCGGGAATAAGTTGTTGTGCTTCGGTGAAGAGCTTGGCAGAGCGAGATGTTTTCATAACGGCGGCGAACCCTATCATGTAGGGCGAGAGCCGGTCAAGAAACTCATGTGTTGTGCAATCTGTCCGGCGAGAAGCAGCGTCGGCGGTCAAAAAATGTCGAAAGAGATACGGTTTGATTCATGCGAGTACGGCGACAGATTCTGAAATGAGAGCGGAAGCTGAGATTCTCTCATATGTTCGTCCTCCCCTCTCTACTTGGTGGCACCGGCTCGATTCTTGCTGCAACTTTCGATGGTTAGGAAAGGCGAGACGGATATGCAAGTCATCTGCTCATGGTGCCGTGGGGAAGGTCGAGTTGGATTTGTGGAAGAAAAGGCTCCGCTCGAAGACCGCCGAGAGACCCATACTATCTGTATCGAGCATGTGCAGGCAGTACGAGCCCGATGGGCCGTATGTCAGCGGAGTATCCATGCATGCCGGACGCCGGGTGAGGATCCGAGAGATCCCTCCTCCTGTATGCGGCGGGTGGCCCGGTCGGTTGTGCGGCTCTATGTCGGGTTGAAGCGCCTGGCCCCAAAGATGCGCGTGTAGCCTTATCTCAGGCGGGTGCTCTGTTCAGAATTGTCGCAGGACGATTTACTTCTTAGACCGCTTGGTTGAATGTTTTGAGTTGAGTTTCGGTTTGGGTGTCTTCGGCTCGATCAAGGAGAACTCTTCCAACTCCCAGCGCTTCCGCTTGGATTTGTCTTGCTCGGCAATCACAAACACGACGTGGAATGTGGCGCGCCGACCCTCGGCGGTCTGTCCTTTGCTCCAGGCTTCCCCGGCGTCGTCGAGGACTTCCAGCAGCGTTTCATACTCCTCTTCGTCATCCGGGAGCACGGCCTGTGCGTCTGCGACGAGGATGATATAGCCCTTTGCCGGAAGCCACTCCAAATCGGCCAGACATTCTTCAAGTGCGTCCCAGTTGTGTCCGAAGTAATCCGGAAAGGCGAGTGCCTGTGCGAACTCGTCGAAAAGATTTGATGGGGTTCCGCATTTCTTTCCCTGGACGGTCCGCAACACAAAGCCTGGCGGCGTTTTCACCAATGCCGCAGCGGAGGCCCCTCGTGGGAGGACAACAAGCCCTGACCACGGAGGCGTGGCATTGCAAAGATGAGCTTGTAATGTCGGTATTCCTGCCATTGAGCTACTCGTCGGTTCACACGTTCGTTAGTTGAGAGGCATAAACGTTCGGTAGTGATCTCCGGTGTAATAGGACTTTCCGGTTCGCTGTTCGATGACGAGGCGTTCGGCGTCACGCCCTCGGCCTCGCAGCTTCGGATTGACATCATACTCCCGATAATAACCTCGTGGAAGACGTCGTTCTCGGTTTTGGAAATGGCGCCCTCCGATGTAGCCCGGAAGGGGAACCCCATCTCGGTCTTGGATCCGCTTGAGTAATTCGTACGCTTTCTGAGGAGCTCTTGTGAGCGAGGACGGTTGCTCGATATGACTCGGCGAGCTGAGTATGCCGGGGGCATTCAACGGTTGGTTGCCGAGGTCGGCTGCGGTGGTTGAGATCGAGGAGATCAGACTGAGGGTGCACAGTAGGACAACGAGAAGACCCATGCGTCGAATCCATTTCAATCGCAGGGTGAACACTGGTGCGTCTCCCTAAGGCACGGTGTTGAACGAGCGCATGACCGTAGCATCCTCTTTTCACGAAGGTCAAACAACACAGACGCTATCGTCTCGTTGCCTGGATGTCTCCGGTCACGTTTGCTAGAATGGTACGGTTCACATGCTTGTACAACTAAGAAACAGACGTTGCATGGGTGTCCGGATGAGACACCGTGCGGAGCCAATGCCATGCACGCGAGTTCTGTCCGGGTAGATGCGTGAATCCTTTACTGAAGCATCTTGTCCAGTCTCTTGTCGTTCTGATCGTCCTTGCACTAGCCGTTCCTTCGGATGCACAGCTCAGTCCGAGCGGTTCGATCAAACGGTCTCCAGCGGAAGTCGTGAAACGGTATGTGTTTTTGGATCAGAAGGGGGCTCGTTTAGACGCGCCATCATTCGACACCGTGACCCCTTACATTGGGTGGAAAGATGAGCCGGCGTGGGGGCGTGTCGTGGTTATCGAGAACATAACGGTCCCTGAGGATTATCGACAATGGGAAATCATCAACAATCTGGAAGTAATCATCCCGGTCACCTTCCACGTGCGGGGGGCGGTCTATCTGGAAACCGCGACCTTCATGCCTGAAGACACGATGGAAGAAGTTCGTTTTCATGTAAAGGTTGTCAGCAATTACTGGCGCATCGTGTCGCCGATCATCCCTCCCCATGTCGGGCTGAAACGGATGGTGAACTTTGCACGAGAGGCGGAAGCGCATGAACAGGATACCGCACAACGCGATGTGCTGACCGCCCTCATTGATTCTCTGCGAAAGGCGAAGTGATGACGAAAACCCCTGTGGAGTTGATGATTTTTGATTTGGACGGCACGCTGATCGAATCCAAGTGGGATATCGCGCAGTCCGTCAACTTTACCCTTGTTGCGTTGGGCTTGCCTGAACGCCCCATCGAAGAAATCTTCGGGTTTGTCGGCGACGGGGTCAAGCGGTTGCTGCGCCTAGCCGTCGGCGAGGGCAATCAGGCCAGATTTGAGGAGGCGCTGAAGATCTTTCGAGCCTATTATCTTGAACATTGTTTGGATCGGACGAATTTTTATCCCGGGATTGAGCCGATGCTCCAACATTTCGCCGGCACGAACAAGGCGATCGCGACGAACAAGTCGATCGAATACACCCGCGTCATTCTGAACGGGTTGGGCCCGCATCATTTCCGGCACATGGTCGGCGGAGACAACGGGTTTGGGCTAAAACCGGAACCAGGAATGCTCTTGCACATCATGGAACAAGCGGGTGCGTCGAAAGAGCGGACGATTCTCGTCGGAGACAGCACGAACGATATCAACGGAGGACATAACGCCGGCATTCGTGTCTGTGCCGTCGGGTACGGCATGGGGAATCGAGCCAAGATGGAGGCCTGTCAGCCGGATTGGTTCATCGAAAAACCTGAACAACTCATGGAGCTGTTTATATGAACACGTCTTCTGCGCGCCACGCTCGTCTCACGGAGCGGCTGTCACGGGTTACGCTGTCTTTGCTGACGCTCACGCTCAGCTTGAGCCTCGGCGTCGGTCTGTCGCACGCGGTTTCGCCGAACCTTGCGGAACGAGTGATCGAGCACAAGCTTGCGAACGGCATGACGATTCTCATGGTCGAGCGACATCAAACGCCCATCGTCTCAATCAACATCACCTTCGCGGTGGGCGGTATCAACGAACAGGTCGGGCAAACCGGGCTGGCGCATCTGTATGAGCATATGGCGTTCAAAGGCACGCGGTCGATCGGCACGGCAAATTATGAGCAGGAAAAACCGATTTTGGAGAAGATCGGCATCGTCGGAACCGAACTCGATCAGCGGCAGCGCGATGCGGCCGCAAAAAGCGGTGCTGTCACGGCTGAGGAGCGCGCAGCGATCGACTCGTTGCAGACGCGTCTCCAGGAACTACAGGCTCAGGCGGGGCAGTATGTCGTCGGCAATGAGATGGCCCTCTTGTACCAACGTCACGGCGGCGTCGGCATGAACGCGACGACGGGCAAAGATCTGACGCGCTACATGATCAGCTTGCCGTCCAATCGGTTGCCCTTGTGGGCGGCGATCGAATCGGACCGGATGGCCAATCCTGTGTTGCGAGAGTTTTACAAAGAACGCGGTGTCGTGATGGAAGAGCGGCGTTTGCGCAACGACGACAATCCGAACGGGCTGCTGTTCGAGACCTTTACCTCAGCCGCATTCCGCGCGCATGGATACGGGGTTCCGACCATCGGATGGGAGTCCGATATCCTGTCGTTGACCCCGGCTGCCACAGAAGCCTTCTTCAAGGCGTACTATGGCCCGAATCGATCAACGATCGCGCTGGTAGGCGACCTCAATCCGACGGAAACGATAGCCTTGATCGAGCGGACGTTCGGAAAGATTCCTGCCGCGCCGCCGTCCCCGTCGTTGGTGACGGTAGAGCCAGAACAGCGGGGCGAGCGACGCATAGAGGTAGAGTTTGATGCGGAGCCGGCTATCGTCATCGGGTATCACAAGCCGGGGGTGGGACATCCGGACGACGAGGTGTTCGATGTCATCGATGCCGTCTTGAGCGACGGTCTGACGTCGCGATTGCATCGCACCCTGGTGCGGGAGAAACGGCTGGCTGCCTCCGTCGGGTCGGATGCGAATCATCCAGGAGTACGGGCGCCGAACCTCTTTATCCTAACGGCTACGCCGCTGGCTCCCCATACGACGGCGGAGGTGGAAGCGGCCATGTATGAGGAAGTGGAACGGCTGAAGCGGGAGCCGGTTTCTTCCACAGAGCTAGAAAAGGTACTCAATAATTTGGATGCCGACTTGGTGCGAGGTCTCCGATCGAACAGCGGCTTGGCTTCGCAGCTGTCGATGTATCAGGCGCTCGCCGGGGATTGGCGGTACATCCTCAAATCGCGTGACAAGGTTGCGGTGGTTACGGCGGCTGATGTACAGCGGGTCGCGACACAATACTTTACGAAGTCGAACCGTACCGTCGCGGTCTTGGTGAAGAAAGGTTCTGA
>CABVRR010000114.1:0-3135 GCA_902500705.1 uncultured Nitrospira sp. | reverse complement strand
TATCTTCTGGAAGACCATGAACTTCCATTGGTGACCATCACGGCCACGATGCGAACGGGGAGCTGGCTCGATCCCGCCGACAAGGTCGGATTGGCGGCTTTAACCGGGGCGGTGATGCGAACGGGTGGCGGCGGCAGCCGTTCTGCGGAGCAGGTTGATGCTGAACTGGAGCAATTCGCGATCGATGTACACATCGGGATCGGACGGCAATCCGGTTCGGCGTCTCTTGATGTGTTGAGTAAGGATGTGAATCGAGGATTGGAAATCTTCGCTGGTCTCATTCGGACTCCGGCGTTTGAGCCCGCTCGTGTCGAATTGATCAAGTTGCAGGCTCTTGAGGGAATCCGCCGTCGTCAGGATAATCCCGGCTCCATCGTCGGTCGAGAATTTACCAAGATCCTCTACGGGGCTCATCATCCGAGTGCGCGAGAAAGCTCGTTGGAATCGGTCGCCCGTATCACGAGAGACGATCTCGTCACTTTCCATCACACCACGATTCACCCGAACGGCATGATCCTTGGCGTGACCGGTGATTTTAAGAAAGACGAGATGGTGGCTGCTCTGCGCAAAGCCTTCGGAGATTGGCGCAAAGGGATTGTGCCGGAGCTCACGATTGCCGATGTGCCGGAAGCGGAACTGTCCAGGCCGGTCGTTCGGTTCGTCGGGAAGGACACCTCCCAGACCCATCTCCGGGTGGGGCATCTCTCGATCAAGGAAGATGATCCCGACTACGTCGCCTTGGCCATCGCAAACGATATTTTGGGTGGGAGCTCTTTTCGCAGCCGCCTATTCAACGACGTGCGGACGAAACGGGGACTGGCGTACTCGGTCGGCAGCCGCCTCAACACGGGAACGCATGATCAAGGTGTGTGGTTGATGCGGGCGGAAACCAAGTTGACCTCCACTCAAGAAGTCATCGAGCGTTTCGTCGCGAATATCGAACGCATGCGCGTCGAGCCGGTGACCGATGCGGAGCTTGCCGAGGCAAAGGAAGCCTACGTCAATTCATTCGTATTTTCGTTCTCCAGCCCGTCAGTGATCGTCAGCCGCATGGTCGAGTTGGAGTACGATGGATTGCCCAAGGACTTTTTGCAGCAGCTGCGGGCCAAGGTCGTGCGACTGACGAAAGACGACGTCCTGGCGGCGGCCAAGAAACATTTGCGCCCGGATCGATTGAAGATCGTCGCCGTCGGGTCGGGGGAAGCCTTGCCGAACGCCCTGGCAACGTTTGGAGAGGTGAAAGAAATCAAGCTGAGTCCGGAAGGGTAATGAGCCGCGATGAGACAGCGCATTGGCTTTAGCGACCATAGTATTGTCTTCCTCCCTTACGTGTGCCTTTTTGATTGTAGGCTGCTATGCCGCTAGAAGACGATTTCTGTGACATCCTCAAAAAGGCGCGGACCGGGCAAGGACTGTCGGTCGGTGATGTTGC
The DNA here is from genome assembly GCA_902500705.1 of uncultured Nitrospira sp. GTDB lineage: Bacteria > Nitrospirota > Nitrospiria > Nitrospirales > Nitrospiraceae > Nitrospira_D. The sequence continues at coordinate 1,703 of CABVRR010000114.1, read as the reverse complement.
CAGAATGACGGGACTTCCCGGTGGGGACATTACCGCGCTGGAACGAGGCGATCAGCCTCGAGACCGTGCAGAAGTGCGTGCCCTGGCAAACGCCTTAGATTTGCGAACCGAGCCGCTTGTGCAAATCGCCATCGAGAAATGGGAGCCGGTGGCTCAACGTACGCCGCCGTGGGTTGAAGCTGTTCAGGGGTCGATTAACGGGTATGGCGTGCAGGGCTATATCGTGCATGATGACGGTGAGGCGCTGTTGGTCGATACCGCGTATAACGCGCCGGCAATGCTGGAGCAGCTACGTCGGCGTGGGTTGCGCCTGATCGGCATGTGCTTGACGCACGGCCACGCAGACCATGCCGAGGGGATCGAAGACATTCTGACGCATCACGAAGTCCCGGTGTATCTTGGACCGGAAGACGTGGGGCTGTTGAGTTGGCGGCCACGGGCTGATCTGTTGGTGGCACCGGATGATGGGTTGGCTGTCCCTGTCGGACGCCGTACCGTCCGCTGCCTGTTGACGCCCGGGCATACACCGGGTGGCATCTGTTATTGCCTCGATGACGTGCAACTGCCGGTTTGCTTTGTCGGGGATACTCTTTTTGCCGGATCCATCGGGCGGTCTAATCCCAAGGAGCTCTATCCCATTCATCTCAATTCGGTGCGTGACCGCGTGCTGACGCTCTCGCCGGACTATCGTCTGTTGCCGGGACATGGGCCTGCCACAACCGTTGAGGAAGAGCTCGATCACAATCCGTTCGCAGCGCGTCAATAAGCAAGGTCGGTATGGATGGCCCGGGGCGATACGAACAGCAAGACCTCGAGTCCAGGGGTGTTCGTCATGCAGGGGACGAGCCGGTTTCACCAGGCCTGGATGAGACGGAGGCTGATGATGAGGTCGAGTCGTCGTTTTTTTCCACCTGGACCTTGCCGACCGTCCTTTTTCTTCTGACAGGGTTTACGACGCTGTGGGCGGGTGCATACCAGGCCTATACCGGTCCGGTGCGCGGGCCTCTGAACTTTCTTCTAAACTCTCCCGAGTCGCTGTGGAAAGGCATCCCGTTTGCCGGAGCCCTGCTTTTCATTCTGACCACGCACGAGTTGGGGCATTATCTCCTATCCAAGATTCACCGAGTCCCCGCCTCCTTGCCGTTGTTCATTCCAGGGCCACCGCATTTTATCGGGACGTTCGGCGCGATCATCCGCATGCGGGGTCCGATCCTGAGTCGTCGTGCATTGTTCGATATCGGCGTCGCCGGTCCGTTAGCGGGCTTTGTGGTTGCCGTCGTTGCGCTGATCGTCGGACTCCATCTGTCGACGGTGGTGGATCGAACCGCCACGTTTGGATTGCAGCTGGGCGAGCCGTTGCTGCTCCAGTTCATGTCGTGGCTGGTGATCGGGCCGCTCCCACCCGAGGCAGACGTGGTGCTCCATCCGATCGGCTTTGCCGCCTGGTTTGGGCTCTTCGTGACTTCTCTCAATCTTTTGCCGATCGGGCAGCTCGACGGGGGACATGTGGCCTATGCGCTCTGGGGAAGACGACAACGAACCCTGGCGCTGATCTTCCTTCCGATCTTATTGGCCTTGGGATTCTTTGGGTGGCCCGGCTGGTTGCTCTGGGCCTTCATGGCCGGACTCTGGGGACTCGGTCATCCACCGGTTTTGGATCCTCATGTGCCGTTAGGCCGCAACCGAACGATCGTTGGATGGAT
>CABVRR010000113.1 GCA_902500705.1 uncultured Nitrospira sp. | reverse complement strand
GAGGCCGCTGCAGGCCGGAGCCCAAGGTGTCAAAGGATGCCTTGGGCTTTTTTATTGGGAAGCAGCTGTGAGGCAGTGCGTCTGGTGTCATTGACTAGCCAAGGAGATTTGCATGTTGATTTGCCTCTGTAAGGGAATCAGAGAATCTGAGTTTTCGGCTCTGGCATCCCGTCACGGAACTTGTCCGGAAGCGATGAAACGGGCGATGGGACTGGATGACTCCTGTTGCGGCCGATGCGAGGCCGATTTGGAAACCATGATTCAGCATGTCGCTGAAGGTCACGTCAGACCTTCAGTGGAAACCCGGGTTCACTAACAGGACGCCTGGTCTCTCCTGTTTGATCGAAGACCGTCGAGAACAATAGCAACGATGGAGGAATCATGAAATCAAGCTGTGGACGATGCGGAGGTTATGTCATTGGTGAACGAGCCCCTGATTATTATTTTGCACGACATTGGCGATGCATCAATTGCGGGTGGTATCGCGAGAATGTGGCGGCATGCGTGACTCGGAACATCTGTTCGTCCAAGCGAGGTGCCGTTCAATTCCGAGGGTAATGTAACCATCGATCGACGAAAGGAAGTACCGACATGAATAAGACGTTAGGGACGACTGATCCGATGAAGTTGGTGTTGTGTGATTGTGGAAAACTGCATGTAACCTTCGGCCCGGTGACGCTTCATTTCACCCGAGATGAGTTTCTGGCGTATGCCGAGTCGGTGCGTCGACTGGCGGCCATGGTTGCGCAAGCCCCCTCGGGTTTGGGGTTGAAGGCAACGCAGGCCGCATCCATGGAAGTGTGTCACTGACACAGGGGAACCTCCCGGCGTTGCCTTTGAGAAAGGCGGAGAAAGGATATCTGTGAACAAGTATTGTTATCGATCCTGCGATGATCTTGCGGTGTTCGTCAGCTTGGCAGTGGCGATCGGCATTCTAGTTGCGTCGGCTATGACGATCTGGCTATGCTCGATCATCTGACCTTCAGGCAGAGCCTCGTTGCGATGCCGGTGCGGCGCTGGAATTTGATCTGATGTCAGACGCGAGAGGTTGACAGAGGTCTTCCATTGATGATATTGAGAACTCGTATCAATGATGAGGCGTATGTCACAAGAAAACAGGAGTCGGGCGATCACTATAAGGAAACACCTGGTAAACGGTACAGGATCAAAGCTCGCAACATACATTGAGAATTAATCGCGCGCGTGATTCTTCACGGTCACGGTGAATGAGGCCAGAGGTCGCTGAAGACCGGAGCCCAAGGCGTCTTGAAACGTCTTGGGCTTTTTTATTGCGCACGCGGCATCATAAAGGAGAAAGAGCATGACGACACACAGCACAAACCTTTCCAGAGCAGAGCTCGTGGCTGCACACGATCTCTCAGATGTGGGGACCGCACTGCGACTTACGTATACGCAGATCGCCTCGCTGTTTCATCAGTACCGGGAGGAGCTCACACGCCGACTGGTTGGTATGGTTAAGTCTCGCGAAACGGCTGCAGATCTTGTCCAGGATACCTATGTCCGGTTGTTGCGGCTCGGCGAAGAGCAGGTCGTCGAGCAGCCGCGCGCGTTGCTCCATCGTATTGCCGCGAATCTCGCCATCGACCACTTGCGAAAGGAAAAAAGCAGCGCCCAAGCCTTTGATGGCATGGATGCCGCCCTGACCGTGCCTTCTCAGGCACCCTCGCCGGAACGTGAACTCCTCGCAAAACAGCGGCTTCGCCTGTGTCTTCAGGCGATCGAACAGCTTCCTCCGCGAAGCCGTGAAGCCTTTGTGCTGTGCCGAGTGTATGGGCACTCGTATCAAGAAATTGCCCTACGCATGAATATCTCGGAAAGCGGGGTGGAAAAGCTATTGATGCGCGCGCTGAACCAGAGCTGTGAGGCACTTGAGGCCATAGACAAGGCAGAGTGAGGAAGTTGGTTCGTCGAACCGTCACACTGTATACTGGCTCCGCTCCCGTCGGGTCTCTGCCGACCGGATCGGCTCATGCAGTGCACGGACGATTCAGACGACATGGCGCCATCTGAGGAAGAAACTCGGCTCAGAAAAGAAGCCGTTGCCTGGTTCATTCGATTACAGAACAAGAACCTATCGCAGGAAGACCGGCATGCGTTCGAGGCCTGGCAAGTGCAGAGCTCTCGGCATGCCCGCATGTATCGCAAGGTTTCTGCCGTCTGGGAGAGCCCGGAGCTGAGCGCGGCTGCGGCTGTTGCGGCGAGGGCAGGGTCATCTTGGCTCAAGGCAAAAGCTGTCTTGTCGTTGCGGTGGCCGGTTCTAACTGTAGTCTGCCTTGTTGTCGTCATTGTTCTTGCCGGTCAGTTTGATGTCGTCACCCGCTGGCGGTCTGACTATCGAACCGAGGCCGGCGAGCGGCGAACAGTCGAGTTGCCGGATGGATCAACCGCCACGCTCAATACACAATCAGCGATTGTGCTCGCATTTGACGACGAGGTTCGTTGTGTCCGGCTCCTGAAAGGCGAAGTCTTCTTTAACGTTCAGCGGGATGCCGCCCGTCCATTTCTCGTCGAGAGTGAGGAAACCGCCGTTCGAGCCGTCGGAACGGCCTTTGTCGTACGAGCGGAGTCAAGCGGGGATCGCGTCACCGTTCTCGACGGCGCGGTTGAAGTTGATTCAAAAGCGAAGACAGCATCTCCGGTCGTTGTGACAGCGGGATTACAGATCCAAGCCGAGCAGAATCGGTTGGGCCGACCGCAGGCTGTCGATGCTCCGACGGCTTTCGCCTGGTTGCGGGGACGATTGGTCGTCCAGGGGCTTCCATTCGCACTGGTACTTGAGGAACTGCGACGGTATCATCCCGGCAGCATCATGCTCCTCAATCAACCGGCCGGACGCATCGAGGTGACCGGCACATACAATATCGACGATCCCGTCGGTGCTCTTGCATTACTCGTTAAGACCCTCCCTCTCTCGGCGATCAGCCTGACTGATCGGCTCATCATTCTTTTCTGATCCCTCTACTTTTCCAACACCAAAGCAGGTGAGGAACATCCTCTTCTTGTCCGTCTACTGAAAGATGGATAAGGACAAAAGGCCCTACTCGTAGAGGAACGGAACAATGGAACAAGGAACGATGAGCGACAACAGAAGAGAGAGTTTCCAATACATGGAACGTCTGGCATGGAAATCACAGACCCGATCACAGCGTCTCGGCTGGGGCGGATTTCTTTTCATATTGGTGATGACAGCAACCGGCGACATCTTTGCCCAAGGCAATGTGCTCTCAGAGGCGTCAAGTTCTCCTGTCGAGTTCAATATATCCGCACAGCCGCTCGGGACCGCATTGAACGCGTTTGCCGAGGCCACCGGTTGGCAGGTCAGTGTGCCGACGGAGCTGGTGACCGGACTCAATACATCTGGTATCAGCGGCAAGCGCATGCCCGAAGACGCGCTACAAGCGCTGTTGGGCGGAACGGGCCTGACGTATCATCTGACCGGAACCAACGCTGTCACGCTTGTGCAGGGTACCGCAACACCTGTCGTGGCATCACCGTTACTTGCAGAAGAGCAAGCGCCATCACCGGATCCAGTGAGTGAGCCGATGGCGACTGCTCCGCAAAAGCCGATCAAGCTTCCCGAAGTCATGGTGAAGGAGAGGAAGGAGCGAAAAGACACGGCTTACACTGTCGAAGAGGTCTCAAGCGCGACCAGGATTCCAGTCCCGGTTCACGATACTCCTCGATCGATCGAGGTCGTCACCAGACAGGTGATGGAAGATCAAAAAGTGATTCGGTTCAGTGATGCCCTTCGTAATGTGAGCGGAGTGTCACAGTTCAGCACGCAGGGTGGTCAGGGTGGTAGTGTCATGATTCGTGGGTTTTCCTCAGATTTGAACGTATTCAAGAACGGGTTTCGCGACGATAGCTCATATAGTTCACGAGCTCAGCGCGATATCATTAATATTGAAAGCATCGAGGTGATTAAGGGCCCACCATCGTATCTGTTCGGGCGATCCGATCCGGGCGGGGTGATCAATCAAATCACAAAAGCGCCGTTGAAAACCCCCTATTACTCGGCCGAACTGATGCTCGGCAATTACGATCTGTATCGCCCATCCATCGATATCGGCGGACCGCTGAACGAAAGCAAAACACTGACCTACCGCTTCAATGGGTTATATGAATCAGCCGGCAGCTATCGAGAAGGTGTCCGTTCGGAGCGGATTTTCCTTGCGCCGACCCTAGGATGGGAACTTGGACCAAGGACGACATTCCGACTCGAAGGTGAATACCTGTACAGTAATTTACCGATCGATCGTGGCCTTGTGGCCATCGGTGGAGGCGTCGCATCGATCCCTGTCACGCGTTTCTTGGGCGATCCAACGAGGAAGGCTGAGACGAATCATGGGAAAGCCACCCTCACATTCCTTCATGATTTTAACGATATGTTCAGATGGCGCACGGCCTTCCGATCTGCGGTTACCCATGGTCGATACTCCAGCCGGGAGTCTTGGTTCTTGGTGGGCGATGAAACCGACGGCATCCTCAACGTGGCGCAGTTTTACATCCCGACTACGACTCAAAGCCACTACCTCCAAAATGAATTGCACGGAAAATTCTTCACGGGCCCGTTTCTCCATAAAACGATTATCGGTGTCGAACTGGGGCGTGAAGTCTCGTCGGCCTCGGCATCCGGGGATTTCGGCGGGGATACGTCGATTCCAGGCGCCTTCAGCTATATCAATATCTTTAATCCGACCGACAGATTGTTTTTGGACACTCCTCTGACAAAGTACAGCAATACGAAAAATGTGAACGATATCCTCGGCGTGTATTTTGGAGACCATGTCAGTCTTCTCGAAAACCTTCATCTGCATGGCGGCGGTCGATTCGACTACTTTAAACAGAAACTCACCAATCGTCCTCACGACCTGGATCCGAATCAAACAGAAGACAGTCAGACCGATCTTGCATTCAGTCCATCGATCGGATTGACCTACCAACCCTGGAAGCCCATCGCGTTGTTTGCCAACTACACAGAGTCGTTTGCGCCGCAAGCCTCAGGATCGAGGAGCATCAGCGGGACGCTCTTCGACCCGGAGCGCGGCAAAGCCTATGAAGGTGGCGTCAAGCTTCAGTTGTTCGATAACCGGTTGCGGGCGAAAGTCGCTGCCTTTCATATCAAAAAGAAGAATGTCTTAACTGCCGACCCGCTCAATGGGTTCCTGTTTTCCACCGCGACCGGGGAGCAGCGCAGCCAAGGGATCGAGTTCGACGTCGCGGGAAGAATCTTGCCGGGGTGGGATATTATTGCGAGCTATGCCTACATCGATGCACGAGTCACGAAAGATCTGATGTTCCTCGAAGGAAGCCGCGTTCCGAATTCTTCACTGCATCAGGGGAGTCTCTGGACGACCTATTTCTTGCAGGACGGTCCGTTGAAAGGTCTCGGCGCCGGACTCGGGATGTATGCGCAAGGCAAACGAAACGGAGTGCCTCAATGTACGGATCCGGCCAATTGTCAGGCTTCGTTTGAACTTCCAGGATATGCCCGTATGGATGCCGCGGTGTACTACCGCAAACCGGAATTCTTCACTCGTACGAATCTGCTCGCAGCCGTGAACTTCACCAACGTGCTCGATCAGCGGTACTTTACCGGTACGCAAAACTTCAGAGAGATCGTCTACACAGGCGCGCCATTTACCGTGATCGGCTCGGTAAAGTTGGAGTTCAATTAGTCAAACTGTTTCACGCAAAAGGGAGGCACAGTTCTTGAGATTGGACTTGCTCCAAGCAATTAAACGGGAGAGGTACAAACGCAAGAGCTGATTTTCTAGCATCGCGTGTTCTTGTGTCGATCGGCTCAAAGATGGTTCGGCGACACAGTGAAATGACGATTCGTGCTTTCCAAGACAATGACCTTACGGGTGTGATCGCGTGCTATACCCAGTCGGCTCGCGTCATTGATGCTCAAGCATCGCGAGATTGAGATCGCCGTTATCGTTGCCGTCAACGACTCAGGAATTCTCTCGCCCTGCGGTCGCTGTCGAGAGTTTATGGCACAGCTCAGCTCCCACAACAGCAACACGCGAGTGGTTCTCTCAAACGAACGGTTGAACTTCGCGAACTGCTACCCCTGCATGGCTGCTTCCCTAGCGGTCGTGCGGAGATCTACTGCCAAGTGATCCACAGCGTAGTGGTTATCCGTGAGGCGAATCTGAAGCCGAATTGATTAGCGAGTGTTGATATGAACAGGGTAGCGGTGTTCGGCAATGCCGGCGGTGGGAAATCCACGCTTGCGAAAAAATTGGCAGGTATCACCGGTCTACCCCTACATACTGTCGATTCCATCAAGTACAAGCCAGGTGGTGATGAGATTCCTCATGCCGAATATCTAGAGATTCATGCGAGACTTCTGAAGCATGAGCGATGGATCATCGATGGGTTCGGCTGTGTGAATTCCACGTGGGAGCGGCTCGCTGCCGCTGATACGTTGGTCTACGTCGATCTCCCGCTCGCGCTCCACTACCTGTGGGTGACCAAGCGGTTCATCAAAGGCATTCTGGTAAATCCAGAAGGGTGGCCGGCAAACAGTCCCATGTGGCGCGGCACGCTCGCCGGCTACCGCGTGATTCCCCTCTGCCATCGCCACATGACGTCTAAGTACCGGCAGCTTGTTGCCGAAGCGGCTGCGACGAAAGGAGTGCATCACTTGAGGTCGCCTCGCCAGATGCGGATGTTTCTGGACGCCATCAAGCCGGAGTATCGCAGCGATTGAATCATGCGGAAAGTGTCGCAACTTCAGCTGGAGTCAGTCGGTGGGAAATGCGGGTCATTTCTTGACCGTGTAGTTTCTATAACTGATCCATCGGGGGAGGCTGCACACCCAAGGGATGATCCCACTCGCAGCTCCAAATGTTTGGCGGGAAAGTATAAAGTCAAACTGATCCTTCATCCTACATGAATAGGGTTGCATGACTCTCCACTTCGCACTTGGATAAGGCTTGTGAAGGCACTGAGGGTGGTTTTGAAGGAGCGAGTGAAATGAAGGAGTTTATCAGTGAAGATGATCTGCAAACGTTTGAGGGATGGCTAACGTATCAAGCAATTGACACTTCCATGATAACCACGGAAGAGTTGGCCACCTGGCGGTGCTATTTCGAGGAGGCCCGGAAGCAGCGTGCTGTAAGCTCGAAGGTCGGGCTGATGAATCTCAAAACAGTTCCTGGAGAGAGTAAATACGCGGTGGCGGTTCGTGAAGGAACAGACCTGTTTCTTGTTTTATGGATACGGCGCAATCAAAAAGGCGAGTATTGTGTTTTAAAACCGATGAACGATAGACAAGTCAATCTCTATACCAGCTATCACGGTGACGGCACTCTTCACCATAAAATGGTAAAGCAAAAGTTTTTCCCGGGTCAGAAGTCTCCATCATTCCCCATTATGAATGGGTTCACACCGAAAGATACCGGCGCCATTTGTGATCCAACAGCATTCACCGGCATGGTCGAGGTTGCATCAGGAGTTCTTGGGCTAGGGCACAGCTGTATCGGGGTGTGCCTTGTTGAGCCGGGTATCGGGCTGCCCGACTATACGTGGGCGTATCAAGTATTGACGCAAACGGTTTTTCGCGAAGTGTCGCCGCACGTTGTCGTGTCAATCATGCGGAAGAAACATCCAGGCTGAAAGAGCGTCAGCATGATCATCGATATCAACGCACTAAGGTTCGTTGAAACGTATGGGGTCGTGAATGGGAGATGTGGGTCAGTTCTTGACCTTGGATTTCCTCCGATCAATCGAGCGAGAGACGTGCAAACTCAAAACTGACTCCACTAGTGCTGCGCATGCTATGAGAATTGCCACGTGTCAGCTTCAGGAAGTTCGGGCCGACATAGAGCGCGCTGCGTCCCTGATGAACGATTACGCACAAAACGCAGAACGTCACGGTGCAGATCTGGTTTGCTTTCCCGAGTGCTTTCTTCAGGGCTACGACATCCGTCCGGAATACATCGCTAGTGTCGCCGTGGAGCTCGGCTCGCCGCTTTTTAAAAACGTGCTTAGATCCTTCGTCTCAGTTGAGCCGATCATCGTCTTCGGTCTGATCGAAAAGGATGTCGGCATTGCCTACAATGCGGCAATTGCGATTAAGGACGGGAAAGTGATCGCTCATTACAGAAAGACACATCTTCTCGAAAGAGAGGCGCAAGTGTTCGGGCGTGGAAGCGGTTCACCGATATTCGAAGTGCAAGGAACAAAAGTTGGCATCAATATCTGTTACGACCTATGCTTCCCCGAATCGGTTGAGCGCGCTGCCGCCTTGGGTGCAAGAGTGCTCGTTTGTCCATGCAACAACATGCTGCCTCATGACATAGCGGAGGAATGGAAGTCTCGGCATAATGAGTTGAGATCGCGCCATGCCAAAGCATATGACGTGTGGATTGTGTCGTCAGACGTAACCGGCAAACGAGACCAGTATATATCTTATGGTCCAACGAGCGTGATTGATCCGCAGGGAACTGTTGTCGCACAGGTCCCGATTCAAGAAGTGGGAATGGTTGTGGCAGAGGTTCACTAACGGATGACATGCGTGTAACCAAGCGATCGAGCTCAATGAATATTAGGCCGACTCAGCCTACGGCCCAGGCGTACATATACCTGATGACAGTGATTTGACTTCTCCCTTAAGGCTCTGTCGTGGCAGCGGTGAAGTCAGATTATGGACATCCGCTATTTAGCCGATTGTCAGGAAGCGATCCCCCAAGTCGCTCGCTGGTTATTTGATGAGTGGGGCTGCTTGCTTCCCGGTGGGTCTGTCGAGCGTGCCATTGCTCGACTGCATGAGCGGCTCCGTCGTGATCAACTACCGCTAACGTTGGTGGGGATAGAGGCGGAAGAAGTCATTGGCACCGTCAGCCTGATTCCGTGCGACATGGAGACAAGGTCAGACTTTTCGCCTTGGCTGGCAAGTCTGTATGTTGAATCGGGGCGTCGTCGCCGAGGTGTCGGAACAGCCTTGTTGGAGGCCGCCGTCAGAGAGGCCAATCGCTTGTGTATCGATTCTCTCTTCCTATTTACCGTCACCAGCGAAGCCTTCTATGCCAAGCATGGTTGGGAGAAGGTAGAGTCGTGTATCTATCGAAATCGAGCGGTCGTGATTATGAAGAGGTTTGTCGCATGACTCTCGAACAACTTGTGACAACGCTTCTTCCCTTGCTGCACACACTCTGTGACGGCAGCGTCAGTATTGCGATCGGAGGATCGCGTGCTAAGGGAAACGTGGATCAGTGGTCGGATTTAGACCTGTATCTCTTTTCGATGACTGTCCTGTCGCGTCCAGATCGAGAGGCCTTGGTCTCGACGATGCTGCCAAACGCCTGCGACGTGAGATCATGGGGGTGCGACAATCCCTTCGTCGAGGGAGGAACTGATTTTACGGTGGAAGGCATCCGCGTGGAATGCTGGCACCGTCATCAGGCGTCCGTTGAGGCGAAGCTGCAGGCCTCATTGAACGGAGAGATCGGGCGCCACTACTCGGCCTGGGCCATGATGGGATTTTTTGATCATGTGGTGCTTGCGGACATTCGTTCCATGGAGATTCTAGTCGACGCTCAAGGAACCCTCGCCCGGTGGAAGAAAGCCGTGGGCGAATATCCAGAAGCTCTGCGCCGATCACTGTTGGATCGATTTATACGCGAGGCGGCGTTCTGGCCGAACAATCCGCATTACCAGAGTGCCATCGAACGGGCGGATCTCATCTACACTTCTGCCATCGTACAGCACACGCTGCACGCGCTTATTCAGGTGCTGTTCGCGCTGAATCGTGAGTGCTTTCCCGGTGAGAAGCAGCTCACCCATGCACTGGACAAGCTCTCTCTACGGCCTCACGAGTTGTCCGATCGGGTGCGGCACATCCTCATTCCCGGGACTGCTGCCGGGCGGGATGAACTTCTCGCACAAGCCACGGCAGTGACAGAGCTGGTTGCGGACACACAAGCTTTGGTATTTGCTCACCAGAACTCATTGATGCCGTATCGATCAAACTGACTGTTCATGTCAGTCTGGCATTACCTGCTATATCTGCGTCACAAAACATCTCGAGAAGGTCTGAAAAACCATCTTTCCGTCTGCATATCTTGCCTCTCGCGCACTGGGGTATGCGATCAGCGTCGGTTGCAGGTCATGTAAAAAGTGAACACGACGAACTATCGCTCTGTTTGAGCCAACGCAGAGGAAAT
>CABVRR010000112.1:7747-10540 GCA_902500705.1 uncultured Nitrospira sp. | reverse complement strand
TGAGGTAGCCGTTCACGAAGACGGAGTCTGCCGGATAGAGCGCTAACGGTTGGAGGCTGCGAAGGTTGTGTTCTCGCCCACCCGCGATGCGGATTTCTGTCCGAGGATGCAAAAATCGGAAGAGGCACAGTACTTTTAAGCAGCGTTGGGGAGTCAGCTGATCGCACTTCTCAAACGGTGTGCCGGAGACTGGGGTAAGCATATTCAAGGGAATGGAGTCCGGCTTGACGTCGCGCAGGGCCGTTGCCAGCTCGATCAGATCTTCGTCTGTCTCGCCCATGCCGACGATGCCCCCGGAACAGATTTCCAGACCGGCCGCCCGAGCATTGCGAATAGTCGCGAGCCGATCCTGAAACGTATGGGTCGTGCAAATCGAGGCGTGAAACGCCTCGCTGGTGTTCAGATTATGATTGACCCGATCAACGCCGGCGGCTTTCAGCCGCTTGGCTTGGGATTCATTCATCAAGCCGAGTGAGCAACAGATCTGGATTGGAATCTCTTGTTTGATCGAACGAACCGCCCCGGCGATTTCGTCGATCTCACGATCCAAGGGGCTTCGCCCGCTGATCACGATGCAATACCGCTGGGCTTTTGATGCGGCGGCTTGCCGAGCCCCTTCCATCATCTGCTTCTGCGGGAGCAAGTTATATCGCTCGATCGGCGCCGTCGAAATGGACGATTGCGAACAGTAGTGGCAATCTTCCTGGCAGGCCCCGCTCTTGGCATTTTGGAGCATTTGGAGACGGACGGTCCGACCGAAGTATTTGGATCGAACTCGAAAAGCTGCGTCCAGCAACACAAGTAATTCATCATCCGGCGCAGTCAAGACGAAACGGCATTCATCTCTCGTCAGAGGCTCATCATTGAGGGCTTTGTCAGCCAAGGTCACATAGGTCATGGGATCCTCAAAAAGTGGCGATGTCACGGTGCTCTGTCGTGCTGCCGCTATCGTCAAGCGAAGAGAAAGGTTGCACAACGCGACCGGGTCACACGATCAGCAGACGCTGGCGGGAAACCTACACGGTTTCAAACGGAGAAGCAATGCCTTGGTAGGGGACGGTACGGACTGTGGATGGCTCGCTGTCCGGCTGGGCAACGGCCTGACCGGCTTCGAGCCACGGGAGGGCGGTGAGGGTATTCCACTTGGCGCAGTGACGGCAGCGTCCCGACCATTCGGCAGCTTCCTGTCGGCACTGCGTACAAATGTAGGGAACCACGACTCGCTTCTTGAAGTTGAGGGCCTTCTTTAATTCAACGATGGCCTCTTCGAAATGCTGTTTTCGTAGGTACAGATTGGCCATGATCTTGTGGTAATCCAATAAGTGGTCCTGTGGCCCCTCAATCGCGGAAAGCTGATCGAACGCCTCATCCACCATTTCCAGTCGATAATAGAGCTTGCCGAGGTAGAACTGGAGGACCGGATTGTGCGGGTCTTGCTGCAAGGCATCCTGATAGACTCGAATGATCTCGCTGGGCTCGCCTTGATCCAAGAAGAGTTCTTCCAATCGATGCAGGATGATCACGCTTCTGGTTCGTGCGTAGACCTTCTTGAGGATTTCGACGGCATCTTTCGTTTTGCCTTCATGGAGCAGGATCTCGCCCACTCCGATATAGGCGGGGAGGAAGCTGCGGTCCTTTTTGATGGCACCCCGGAAGTACCGCCGTGCTTTGTCGGGATGTCCCCGCTCTAGCAGTTGACGCCCAACTTCATAGGTACATCCGACCAGCAGAGCCGCTTCCGCCTGTTTTTCAGGGGCGGGAAGATTGGCTTTGAGTAAGCGGTGTTGAATCTCGAGCGCGTCACTCCACCGCTCCATGCGGATATTGAGATTCCGTTTCCGAATGAGTGCCGTCAGATTATCCGGCTCAATCTTCAGAATCTTCTGGAGGGTCTGAAGCGCTTCTTCGTACCGTTTAGCCTCTTCCAAATCCTTGCCTAATTCCAGCAAGACTTCGATGTTCCGATCGTCCACTCGTTGCGCGTGCTGATGGAGACGGATGGCCTCGGGAAAGTTCTGCTCGGAGCGGTAGATATTTCCCAACCACAGTAACGAATCGACGCGATTGGGATCGATGGCCAGGGCCTTTTCCAAAAGGGTGGTCGCTTCGATGGTGCGTTTCGACATGAACGCATGGGTTCCGTCTCGGTGAAGCGTATCGACCTTTTCCTTTCGGCGGAGAAGGCGATGACTGCGCCAATTAAGGATGAGGTGCGCCGTTTGTTGCAGCCCCACGACAAAGGTCGCGAGCACCGCTCCACACGCCATAGAAATGAGCGCCAATGTGACGGGGCTGATCTCGAATTCCGCACCAGGCCCGGTATGGACGACGACGGTTCCCGGGTTCAGTTCGCGAAAGTAACTGTACACGAACATACCCGCGCTGATGAAGAAAATGGAGATCAGAAGCTTGAACATGGCCTAGACCATCTTCGGGAATGCTGATTTCGGGATCATCCGTTTCTGCGGTGTGACAGGCGATGCATCGTCAGGAACAGGGATGGACTTGGCATCGCTCCACAAACGCTCAAGCGCATAATGGGCACGCGCGTCCTGTCTGAACACATGGGCGACGACGTCGCCGAAGTCGATCAGAATCCACTGGTCCGAGGTGGTGCCTTCGAGACTGAGAGGCCGTTCACCTACACACGAGAGTACTTCGGCAATGGAATTCGCAATGGCACGTGTTTGTCGGTCAGATTCAGCCGACCCAATGACCAAGTAATCGGCGATTGACGTCAGCGGAGCGACATGGAGGACTTGGACATCAAGGGCCTTCTTGTCAAGCATCGCC
>CABVRR010000112.1:0-7647 GCA_902500705.1 uncultured Nitrospira sp. | reverse complement strand
GGCACCACCACGAAATGACAGATCGTCAAAAGCTCGTGAGGCGCTCGCCATGTCGGGAAGTCGAGAAATGCATCAAGACCGATGATGAAGAACAGATCGGTGGATGGCCCATACTGGTCTTGTAATACGCGGACGGTATCGATCGAGTAGGACTTTCCCGTTCGGTTCACTTCAATGTCGGATACCCTAAACGTCGGGCTGTCGGCGATGGCCAGGCGCACCATTTCGAACCGAATATGCGCCGGCGCCAATGATCCGTCCCGTTTATGGGGTGGGTCGCCGGTCGGGACGAAGAGGACGTGAGAAAGCTGTAGATGTTCAGAGACGTGGCGAGCAATGCTTATATGGCAATTGTGAATCGGATTAAAACTTCCCCCGAGTAGGCCAAGGCGATGCGCAGTTGAGTGCTGAGTATTTGCCTGGTCGAGCGAGTGAAGCGGGTTGCTTGTTGGGTATTGAGACGTAGGTCTATCCATTAATCAGGACTCGATCACAGCACTAGAGAATGACCAGGTTGTCTCGGTGGATGACTTCCTCGTACTCTTGAGGGCCGAACCGTTCATGAATATCCGCAGTCTTAAGGCCTTTCATGTGATCCAGCAAATCAGATGAAACATTTACCAAGCCTTTGGCGAATTCCTTTCCGCCTGGGGCAAGGCAACTGACCGGATCACCAGCTTCAAATGATCCTGTCACCTTGAGAATACCGGATGCCAGTAGGCTTCTCCCTCGTGTCGTCAAGGCGTCTACGGCTCCCTGGTCCAGATGGACGTGGCCGCGTGAGCGAAGTGTAAAGGCGATCCAATGTTTGCGGCTGTTCAGGCGACGTTCTCGTGCAAGAAAGAGACTTCCTCCCGGCCCGCCGCGGAGGACCGTTGGAAGTAGTTCGGTCCGCTCGCCGTTGAGAACCAACGTCGGGATTCCATACTCACTGACTTTCTTGGCGGCTCGAAGCTTCGTCGCCATCCCGCCGGTGCCTTCAAAGGTGCTGGACGCTCCCGCCAATCGCTCGATGTCCGGGGTGATCTCCTTAATCAGCGGAATCAATGTGGCCGACGGGTTTCTCCGCGGATCGTCTGTATAGAGCCCGTCGACATCGGAGAGAATCACCAGTAAGTCTGCATCGGCCAGATGCGCCACTTCGCTCGCGAGCGTGTCGTTGTCACCGACTCTGATTTCGTCAACCGCGACGGTATCATTTTCATTGATGATGGGCACGATGCCGAACCCGATGAGGGCGGCGAGCGTATGACGAGCGTTCAGAAATCGACGGCGATCAGCGAGATCTTGGTGGGTCAGCAGAATCTGGGCCACTTGTATATTGAGACGTTCAAACGCCTTTTCATAGGCCCACATGAGCCGGCTCTGCCCCACGGCGGCTGCCGCCTGTTTGATTGGGAGGTGCTTGGGGTACTCCTTGAGCTGTAACTTACGGATACCCGACACGATGGCACCGGAAGAGACTACCAGCACTTCCCGTCCCTGCGTGCGGAGCGAGGCGATTTCGTCCGCCAATCGTTCAATATGCTGAGGGCGCAGTCCTTCCGCGCGCGAGGCGATCAGACTGCTGCCGATCTTGATGACGATTCGTTTTGCTTGGACTAAGAGCTGGTCTCGCATGGCGTCGTTCGTGCCCGCGCGATCTGTTTTTCGAGGTAGGCGATCAAGTCGTCAAGCCCTTTGTTTGTGGCGGCGGAAATCGGCAGGCAGGGATGGCCGTTGAGGCGGCAATAGGTTTTCAGCTGAGTCAGCCGTTCACTCGTGCCGAGTACATCGATTTTGGTCGGTACAACGGCGAATGGGCGTTTGGCGAGTTCCCCGTCATAGGCGGCCAATTCACGGCGCAAGGTTTCAAAGCCGACCACGGGATCGTCGGAGGCCCACTCTGAAACATCGATCAAGTGGAGTAAGAACGCGGTGCGTTCGATATGGCGGAGAAACTGGACTCCCAGGCCCTTCCCTTCATGGGCGCCCTCGATCAGTCCGGGAATGTCGGCTACAACAAAACTTCGATCGGATCCCCAGCGGACCACGCCGAGGTTGGGGATCAGTGTGGTGAAAGGATAGTCGGCGATCTTGGGTCTGGCTGCTGAGATCGCTGCAATGAGTGTCGATTTGCCGGCGTTGGGAAACCCAACCAACCCGACATCGGCGAGCAGTTT
Organism: uncultured Nitrospira sp.; assembly: GCA_902500705.1. GTDB lineage: Bacteria > Nitrospirota > Nitrospiria > Nitrospirales > Nitrospiraceae > Nitrospira_D. Next base: position 5,485 of record CABVRR010000112.1, on the reverse strand, counting down.
CAGTTCAAGCCGCAACGTCCGTTCTTCGCCTGGAGTGCCAGGGGTACATTTTGTCGGTACTCGATTGACGGAGGTGGCGAAGTTGCTGTTCCCTTTCCCGCCTCGCCCACCGTGGGCGATGATGGTCGTTTGGCCGTCTTCGATGAAATCCGCAAGCGTTTCGTCTGTCTGGTCATCGTAAATGATGGTGCCGACAGGAACCACGATCGTCAGATCCTCACCGGAACGGCCGGTACAGTTGGATCCTCCACCGGCTCGCCCGTCTTGCGCCTCATAGTGGTTTTGATAGCGCAGGTCGAGCAGCGTCGTCAATCGATGGGATGCCGTCATAATAATGTCGCCGCCGTTGCCGCCATCCCCGCCGTCTGGGCCTCCGCGCGGAACAAACATTTCCCGCCGGAAACTACAGATGCCGTTTCCTCCACGACCTGCGCATACCGTAATATGTGCGTCATCGACAAACATAAGCGATCAACATCTCACCGGCAGCTTCATTGAAGTACTGGGGAAAAGTATACCCGACCCTGAGCAAGAGGGGAGAGAGAATTTATCTGGTTTGACCACAACGGAAGGGTGGAAAAGAAAATCTAGGATTTCGTCGAAGCCGGATAGACGCTGACTTTCCGTCGTCCGCGTCCGCCTTCAAACTTCACCACACCACTCATTTTGGCAAATAAGGTATGATCTCTTCCAAGATCCACATTGAACCCTGGAAAAAACTTGGTGCCGCGCTGGCGGACGATGATGCTGCCGGCGGTTACGGTCTGGCCGCCATAGGCCTTCACGCCTAAATACTGGGGGTTACTGTCACGGCCGTTACGGGATGATCCGCCACCTTTGTTTGTTGCCATGGTAAGTCCTTCTTATGTCGTTAGGCCGTCCCAATATCCTTAATCAGCAGCTTGGTGAACCCTTGTCGGTGTCCACGGGTGCGGCGATAGTTCTTGCGGCGCTTTTTCTTGAACACGGTAATCGATCGAGTGCGTCCTTGCTGTACAATTTCAGCCGTGACCTTGGCCCCGTCAATAAGGGGCTGTCCGATCTGTATGCCAGCATCGCCGTGCAGGAGACGGACCTCGCTGAGTTCCACCTGCGCCCCGATGTCTCCCGGCAACCGCTCGACCTGAATTGTCGCACCGGCTTCGACTCGATATTGCTTTCCACCTGTTTCAACGATCGCGTACATAGCTATCCCTTCTCCGAATCGTAAAGAACGGTTCATTTAACATGGGCATATGAAAAGTGTCAAGCGTAGTACGATCGGCCAATGAGCAGCGTCGAAAGAAGCAACGATCGAAAGATCGCTGACTGCACATAAGGCCCCCTCTTTTGAGGGCTAGGAGGGAGATCATGTCGACACGTATGCTGAGCGCCATTCTTCTCGCGACGGCACGGTTCCAGTATGTGACGCGATGTAAAATGGGAGATGGCAATAAGATGATGTCGCACACCAATAAGTTTGTGATCCGCACCTACCATCGGATTCCCGTTCGCTGCATCGCGTACTACCTGGGGGGAGACTTTCTTGGAAAAGGAACGGTGATGAATCTGTGCCGCAGCGGGTTCCGTGTCCTTGGTGATCATCAAGTCGTTCCAGGAATGGAATTGGTCGTTCGACTCACCCTACCAGACAAAGATGAGCCGATCGAAATCCAGCGTGTCGTTGTTCGATGGGTGCGCGGCCTGTTGTTTGGCGTCAAGGTCGTGACCATGAGTCCAGAAGGAGAAGATCGAGTCGGAACGTTCCTGAGTGCCCGCCTACGTGCCTATTGCGCGTCTTCGTAAGGCTATTTCCAGCCGGCCATGCATCGTTCCCGTCGTGACCTTGGTCCGTTTGCTTGACCCGCATAGGACCTCACGCTATAGTCCCTCACGTCCCTTAAGACGGAACGGTTATTATCTCTTGCTGGAGCTCGCCTTTACGATGTTGGAACCGGTTGAAAAGATCTGGATGGATGGAAAATTTGTGAGATGGGAGGAGGCCAACGTCCATGTTCTCACCCATTCGCTGCACTATGGCCTCGCAGCGTTTGAGGGGATCCGGTGCTACAAAGGGAAATCGGGATCTGCCATCTTCCGACTTCAGGAACATGTCGATCGATTGTTTGATTCGGCCCATATCGGCATGCTGATCATGCCGTATGACAAAAAGCAGATCACCGACGCCATCGTTGAAACGGTTCGTGTCAATCGTCTTGATGCCTGCTACATTCGTCCGTTGGTCTATATCGGGTACGGTGCGATGGGTATCCATCCTGGGGATAATCCGATTCGGGTGGCCATCGCGGCTTGGAAATGGGGGGCCTACTTAGGGGATGACGCGCTGGCGAACGGGATGCGTGCCTGTGTGTCGTCCTTTACGAGACATCATGTGAATGTCTCCATGACCAGAGGGAAAATTTCCGGGTACTATGTGAACTCCATCATGGCCAAACGGCAGGCGAAGGCCGACGGCTACGACGAGGCGATTCTTCTTGATCCCGAAGGCTATGTCGCCGAGGGAACGGGGGAGAATGTGTTCGTCATGCGCCGGGGTGCGCTGAAGACGACGCCCTTAACCTCGGTGCTCGAAGGGATTACGCGAAACTCCGTCATCCAATTGGCTCGGGAACGAAATATCGCCGTGGAGGAGGAGCGATTCACGCGCGATGAAATGTACATTGCCGACGAGGTGTTTGTAACGGGAACCGCTGCCGAGTTGACTCCGGTCCGAGAAATCGACAACCGACGTATTGGGAACGGTGCACCTGGACCGGTCACCCGCGCCCTCCAAGAGACCTTCTTTTCGATCGTGCGCGGGGAAGATCGTGCACACGAGTCCTGGCTAACACGTATCTAGCCAGCCACTGGTCGAGCAATTCCACCCAACCAATTGAGTGAATCCCAAGCGAGATTTTCGATCGGTTTGACGAATGACAGCTTGATAAGAGCAGGTCAGTGGCCAGCTGCCGGTGTTTCTCCTGAAGGATGCGAGCCTTCTGAAGGCTGAGTAGGAGGAGCAGCCGGGGGTGCCGTCGTTTCACTCTTAGGCTGCATATCAATGACCGTCGAAGCGAAGTTTCGTTGCTTGGCTAAGATGGCCAGGCTGAGCGATGTCACCATAAATACGGCCGCGACAACGACCGTCAGCTTGCTCAGAAAGTTGGCAGGGCCGCGGCTCCCGAATACCGTCTGACTGGATCCGCCGAACGCGGCACCGATTTCTGCGCCTTTCCCTGACTGGAGAAGAATCGCCCCGATCATCAGAAAGCAAATGAAAACATGAATGACAACAATCAACGTATACAACATGGGGTCTTAGACTCCGATTGATCGAGCTGCAGATGCAACCGTTGCGATTGTAGCAAAGGACTCGACTTGGAGACAAGCGCCGCCGATGAGTGCGCCGTCGATCTGATCCGATGCCAGCAGCGAACCGATATTCTGGGGTGTGACGCTCCCTCCATAGAGGATTCTGGTACGGTCGGCGATTGCAGGAGAGGCGATAGCGGCAAGCACCTGCCGAATGGTCTGATGGGCGGAAACGGCTTGGTCGACTGTTGCCGACTTGCCTGTACCGATGGCCCAGATCGGTTCATAGGCAATAGTGATGTTGGCCAGCGCGTCCGTCGTCAAGCCGGACAGACCATCGCGTAATTGTTGTGTCAGGACGGCGTCGGTCGTTCCGTTGTCTCGTTCCGCAAGCGATTCTCCGATACAAAGGATGGGGCGTAGTCCATGGGTGAGCGCGGCTCGGATTTTCTTTTGGATGCCGTCGCTCCGTTCGCCCAAAATGGTCCGTCGTTCCGAATGGCCGAGAATCACGTAGCGACAACCGAGGTCTGTGAGCATTCGTGCGGACACTTCCCCTGTGTAGGCCCCCTGATCCTCCCAGAACATGTTTTGTGCTCCGAGCTGAATCGGTGATGAACCCAGCGCCGCGCGGACCGATTCCAACGCGGTGAATGGGGGGGCCACGACGAGTTCAACCGAGGTGGATGGGTTGGGAAGATGTTCGCTTACTGCGTGAATGAAGGTCGTCGCTTCAGACGCGGTCTTGTTCATCTTCCAATTTCCGACGATCAAGATAGTACGCACAGTGAGTCTTCGATCTCCGTTGCGGATGCGTGATTAGTTCTGGCGATCAGGCAAGGCTGCGAGACCCGGCAATGTTTTGCCTTCGAGCAGTTCCAGAGCCGCGCCGCCTCCGGTCGAGATGAACGACATGTTTTCCGAGATGCCGGCCCGATGAACGGCCAGGGCCGTCTCGCCGCCGCCGACGATCGTGAGGGCATAGGCATCGGCGATGGCGTGGGCCATGGCTAAGGTGCCTCTCGCGTAGGCATCGATTTCAAACACACCCATGGGTCCGTTCCACAGAATGGTTTTCGCGTTTTGGACCGCCTCATTGAAGAGTTTGACGGAGGCCGGACCGATATCCAAGGCATACCACCCTTTGGGGATCTCTTGCACCGGGACGATTTTTGTTTCAGCCCCTACCTCTCGACTGGCCGCCACCACGCAGTCGACGGGTAGGTAAAATTTGACTCCACGTGACAGGGCATGGTCTTCGATCCCTCGGGCAAAATCCAACATATCCATTTCGCAAAGAGAATTGCCGATCTCCAGACCTTTGGCCTTCAAGAACGTAAATGCCATGCCGCCGCCGATGATGACCTTATCGACCTTCTTGCCGAGATTTTCGATCACCCCGATCTTACCGGACACTTTTGCGCCCCCAAGGATGGCGGCAAACGGCCGCACAGGATTGGCGACGGCACCTTCCAGGTACTCGATCTCTTTCTTAAGGAGCGCCCCCGCCGCTGAATCTTTAATGTATTTAGTGATCCCGACCGTCGACGCATGGGCCCGGTGTGCCGCTCCGAAGGCGTCATTGATAAAGACATCTCCCAGTGAGGCAAGAGCTTTGGCAAAGCCGTCGTCGTTTTTTTCTTCGCCGGCGTGAAACCTGAGGTTTTCCAGCAGGAGCACATCACCGTCTTTCATCTTGGCAACCAGCTTTTCGACGGCTGGGCCGATACAGTCCGGCGCAAAGATGACGTCTTTCCCGAGCAACCGCCCCAGGCGCTTGGCAACCGGTGCCAGGCTATACTTGGGATCGAAGGTGCCCTTCGGTCGGCCTAGATGCGAGCAGAGAATGACTTTGGCACCCTCGTCGACGACACGGTTGATCGTCGGCAAGGTCGAGCGAATGCGGGTGTCATCGGTAATCTGAAGTGATTCATCAAGCGGGACATTGAAGTCGGCTCGGATGATGACCCGCCTGCCACGAAGCTGCACATCGTCGATGGTTTGTTTGTGCAAGTTCATGGGGTGCTCCTTCGGTTAGGCGTCATCACATATGCAAGTTGAGTGGGGATGATTGAGCGATGGAGCATACTCAATCATCCCCTGTTATGGTTACAGAATCAGGTAGTGATCGATTTTCCGGCCAGGACCTTGACGAGGTCGCGGACTCGGCATGAGTAGCCCCATTCATTGTCGT
>CABVRR010000111.1 GCA_902500705.1 uncultured Nitrospira sp. | reverse complement strand
CAAATTTGGTAACATGATCTCTCAAGTCTGTCGGACGCCACTATCATGAGCTTCAGGATCGAGCGATAGAGTCGTCCAGGCGGCAAGCAAGTTTCTGGTAAAGATCATCGATTGTCTTTTTTATGGATCGACCGAACTGGATTGGATCAGCTCTTCTCCTTGCCTTGGTCTTGTTGGTCGGCATTGCTCTGGCTGCATGGAAATACGAATCCATCCAGGGTGAACAGGCGGTTTCGGCGAATCAACCGGAGCCGACGGAGTCGGTGACCATCGCCGTCGCACGAGCCATCGATCATCGCCTGACGACCACCTCGATCGGAACAGTGCTCGCTCTGCGCTCTGTCACGCTGAAGAATGAGTTGGCAGGAACGATCCGCGAGGTCCGACTGATGCCCGGGCAGATCGTTGAAGCCGGGACATTACTCGTTGCACTTGATGTCTCGGTTGAGGAAGCTGAATTGCGTGCGCAAGAAGCGCAAGCGGCACTCGCCAAAACTGTGCTCAATCGCCGACAGGGGCTCAGCCAAGAACTCGCTACGACACAAGAAGAAGTGGATCGGGCGAGCGCAGACCTGGATGTCGCACATGCGCAGATTGCCCGCACCAAGGCTATCATCGCCAAGAAAACGATCCGCGCCCCGTTCCGTGCCAGAGTCGGCATCGCGGATGTCCATCCCGGTCAGTATCTTGACGAAGGCACCCTCTTGACGACGTTGCAAGGCGTCGGCGAGGCGGTCCATGTCGATTTTCCCGTGGCACAGCAAGTCGCCGCAGGTCTTCGGGGCGACGAAACCGTTGAGGTGCTCCCGGCAGGCAATGCCTCGGCAGTCATGGCCAAGATCGTGGCCCTCGACGCACGCGTCGATCCGACGACTAGAAATGCCATGATCCGCGCCAGAATCGAGGGTTCTCACAACGTCCCCACACCCGGTGCATCGGTGCGTGTCCGAGTTCCGATCGGTCCGATCAGAACGGTCGTCGCCGTACCGGTCAATGCGTTACGCAAAGGGCCGGGGGGCGACCAAGTGTTCGTCATCGCACCGGACAAGGATGGCCGTAACAGGGCTCATGTCCGCCGAGTTGAAAGCGGACCCATGCTCGGGGACGAAATCGTCATCCAATCCGGCCTGACAGCCGGTGAGCAACTCGCCGCCGTGGGCTCCTTCAAACTTCATGACGGCATCCTCGTTGCCGTCGCAGACACATCCGAACATCCATTACCAGAAAATCGCCAGCTGGCTACGCCTTAAGCTGATCATCATGTCACAGGACAGACCCCGAACAGCTTTTACCGATGTCTTCATTCAGCACCCGGTGTTGGCGATCGTCGTCAACCTTGTCATCCTCCTTGCCGGCTGGCGCGCGATGACGGCGCTGCCGGTCCAGCAGTATCCCAAGCTTGAAAACTCGCTGGTCGTCATCACGACCCTCTACTACGGTGCCGGTGCCGAAACCATTCGTGGGTTCATCAGCACGCCGATCGAACGGGTCGTCTCCGCGATCAGCGGCGTCGACTATGTGGAATCGACCAGCCGCTCCGGAGTCAGCACCGTGACTGTCCACCTGAAATTGAACCACAGCAGCACGGCAGCGCTGGCCGAAGTCACCGCGCGACTGCAACAGGTTCGATCGGAACTGCCGCCGGAGGCCGAACCCTCTGCGATTGAAATCCAGCGGGCCGATCGCCCCTATGCGTCGTTCTATCTCAGTTTCAGTTCGACCGAGCGCACAGTCCCTGCCGTCACGGATTGGCTGCTGCGCACGTTACAGCCCCAACTCGCGACATTACCCGGTGTTCAACGAGTTACGTTCGAGGGGGAGCGACAGGTCGCCATGCGCATTTGGATCGACCCCGACCGGCTTGCGTCCTTCAACCTCTCTCCCGGCGATGTCCAAGGCGCCCTCCGTCGAAACAACTATTTGGCGGCGGTCGGTCGCACCAAGGGCAATCAAGTCCAGGTCAACCTGCTGGCCAACACCGACCTTCGCTCGACGAGTGAATTCGAGGAGCTGATCGTGGCCGACCGAGGCGGGGCCATCGTCAGGCTCAAAGATGTGGCGCGGATCGAACGGGAGGCCGAAGAGGCGACCATCATCGCGAAGTACGACGAAACGGAAGGCGTCTACCTCGGCATCTGGGCCGTCCCTGGTGTGAACGAAATCGATGTCGGATACCGCCTGCGCGACGAGATCGAGCGCATCCGGCCGACCCTGCCGCGCGATATCGACATGAAACTCGTCTGGGACAGCACGATGTTCATCCGCAACGCGCTGACGGAAATCATGAAGACCTTATCCGAGACGATTTTAATCGTCGCGGTCGTGGTCTTCCTCTTCATGGGGTCGATCCGCACGGCCCTCGTCCCACTCGTTGCCATACCGGTGTCACTGATTGGAGCCGCCCTCTTCATGGTCGCGTTCGGGTTCAGTCTCAACCTCTTGACCCTGCTCGCCATCGTGTTGTCGGTCGGTCTGGTCGTGGACGATGCGATCGTGGTCGTCGAGAACGTGGAACGGCACGTGCGTCTCGGGCAATCTCGCATCAATGCGGCGTTGGCCGCTGCGCGGGAGCTGTTGGGCCCGATCATCGCGATGACGATCACGCTTGCCACGGTGTACGCTCCCATCGGTTTCCAAGGCGGATTGACCGGTTCCTTGTTCTTGGAGTTTGCCATTACCCTGGCCGTCACCGTCGTCTTATCCGGTGTCGTGGCACTGACACTGTCTCCGATGATGGGCTCGCGTTTCGTGCACCCTCAAGGCAAGGAAGGGGCGCTGACGAGGCGGGTTAACCACGGATTTGACTCGCTCCGCCGGATCTATGGGCGGCTACTCGACGGTGCACTTGCCGTACGTTGGGGAGTCGTGGCGGCGGCATTCGTGATCATGGCGACAATCTGGCCGCTCTATCACTTCTCACGCCAGGAATTGGCTCCGGTGGAAGACCAGAACCACATCAGTTTGTTCTTCGAAGCATCGCCGGACTCCACAGTCCAAGCCACTAATCGTCAACACCTCCACATCGTCGACGCGATCACGGCCATCCCGGAAACGGATTACACCTGGTCGCTGACCACGGCCTGGGGCGGCTTCGGTGGAGTGGTCGCGAAGGATTGGCATGATCGCGCCCGCTCGACCGAAGACATGTACGACGACGTATTCGGCGCCGTCTCACAAGTGCCGGGACTCCGAGTCTTCCCGCGATTGGACCCTCCTCTGCCGACCCCGGGCCAGTACGACGTCGAACTGATCTTGCAGAGCGACGTGCCGGCTGAGCAGATGCTCGAAACCGTCAGGTCCGTTCTGGGCGCAGGCTGGCAGAGCGGCAAGTTTTTGTACGTGGACACCGACCTGAAGATCGACCTCCCTCAAGCCCGTGTTGTGTTGGATCGCGAGCGGCTCGCAGATTTGGGACTTGACCTCGCCGGAGTCGGCCGCGAGCTGGGCACGATGCTCGGCGGCGCCTACGTTAATCGGTTCAACTACTTCGATCGCAGCTATAAGGTCATCCCGCAACTCGGCGACAAGGATCGCGCGACGATTGATCCGCTGCTCGACCTGAAAATCAAGACGCCGGGCGGTCAGTTGGTCCCGGTCTCGACCTTCACGCATCTTGAAACCAGTACCGCGCCGCGCGCGTTAAACCGCTTCCAGCAGCGAAATGCGGTCCGCATCTTCGGAGGCCTCAAGCCGGGCTACACGAAGGAAGAGGGACTCCGGGTGCTCGAAACCGCCGCATCCTCAAGCGGTCCGCGCGTGGTCATGGACTATGCCGGCGAATCACGGCAACTCCGCCAAGAGGGAGCGGCGCTCACCGTTACGCTCGGGTTCGCGGTGGTGTTGATCTATTTGGTGCTGGCCGCCCAGTTCAAAAGTTTTCGTGATCCCTTGATCGTCCTGGTCGGTTCAGTGCCGCTGGCCATCTCCGGAGCCCTCATCGTCAGTTTCCTCGACCTCACCACGATCAATATTTATTCCCAGGTCGGACTGATTACGTTGGTCGGGCTGATCGCGAAAAACGGCATTCTCATCGTGGAGTTTGCCAACCAACTGCAGGTTCAGGGACTTTCTCGAGTGGCGGCGGTACGCGAAGCCTCGCTGACCAGACTGCGGCCGGTGCTGATGACCTCGGCCGCCACGATCTTCGGCCATCTCCCGTTGGTCTTGGCATCGGGACCCGGAGCAGCCGCCCGCAACAGCATCGGGATGGTACTCGTCACGGGGATGACGGTCGGCACCATCTTCACGCTCTTTGTCGTGCCTGTCTTCTACGCGCTGATCGCGGCACAACATCAGCCATTGGAAACACCTGCGACACCGGAGACCGGTGAGTCAGAAGAAATGGTGTTGGCGGGAGCGAGGACTTGAACCGAAATTTTTTTGCACAGGCAGGATGGATATGCCCCGACAGACATCCACTGTTTGAGAAAGGAACCTGCCGTGTCGTTTCCATTTCTGCAGAAACCCGTTGGTCTGCTGTTCCTCATCATCGTAGGCAGCACCGGCTGCGCCGAATGGACCGCTCAACGATTCGATGATCCGTCACGAGATACGTGGCAGAAGCCGCAGGGAGTAGTTGAAAAGCTGGCGATACCCCCAGGGGGACGGGTGGCGGACCTGGGTGCCGGTACCGGGTACTTTACCTGGCATCTGGCCAAAGCCGTCGGCTCACGAGGAACTATCTACGCCGTCGAGATCGATAAGACGGCGCTGGACGCAATCTTTAAAGAAATGGTGGCACGAGGGACGCCGAACGTCCGACCCGTCCGCGCGGAACCCCACGATGCGAGACTCCCGGAACCGGTCGACCTCGTCTTCGTGTGCGATACGTACCATCACATGGACGATCGAGTGGCATACTTTCGTTCCCTCGCAACGTCGCTCAGGCCAGGAGGGCGAGTGGCGATTCTGGATGCTCACCCTCGTGGATTCGTTTCAGGCATGTTCGGCCACAGAATATCAAAGGGAGAAGTCCTGAGCGAAATGGAAGCCGCTGGCTATCGACTCATGGACGAGTTTGATGTCGTGGAGCATCAACATTTCCAGGTTTTCGCAAAGCCTGAGAGCTGAGGCTGCATCATCGCTCCCAGTCGGCCTTCCTTCGATACATTCCTCTGGAGTGACCCTCAGGATCTAAGAGGCTGACGACACACCCGCATCTCTACAATATCAGAACGGACCATGCCTCTGCTTCCCAAGCGACATACCCCCACCATCGCCATCATCTTCTTTCCCGTCCGATCAGACAGTCGCCAGGCGAAGGCTTTCAGCCCAGCACAATGATGTCGCAAGAAGCCATTTGACGCAGCCCAATCATCCTCGATACCCTTGGAGGCAGTGTGGATCATTGATTCGCACTGTCTCGCTGTACAACAATGTCGCACGAGTCGTTGTTTCATCGATAGATTTGGCGATCGTACCAGCATGAATATTCAAATCAGAGAATCCGTGCTCTTCGGCGCCATACTTCTGCTCCTGGCCGGATTGTTCGTATTCGATGAGTATACGCCCATGAACTTTGCCGACCATGCGCTCTACGGCACGGTCGTGTTGCTCGCCATGCTCTCCCGTTTTGCATGGATGCCTTCCTTAGCCGCCGCCGCAGGAACCATTCTCACGGTGATAGGAGGAATGGGCACTCCCTGGTTTCCCGATCTCCCTCGATGGATCCCGATCGGGAACCGAATAATCACGATCGCAATTTTATGGATTCTTGTCTGGTTCGCCTGGAAACATCGCCAGGACGAGACGGCACTCCAGAACGCGAACGAAGATTTGGAGCAGAAGGTCTTGGAACGGACTCGAGAACTCGTCGTCGCCAACCAGGCACTTGTATCTAAAGTCGCGGAACATTTGCAGTCCAAGCGAGCGCTGCGTCTGTCAGAAGGACGACTGGCATCGATCCTGGACACCGCCGAAGATGCCGTCGTCGTGATGGAGCTGAACCGATCCATCGTCCTCTTCAATCAAGGAGCTTCACGACTCTTCGGCTACGCTCCCGGAGAAGTCCTTGGCCACTCCATTGACCGATTGTTCCCCGAACGGGTTCGTGATGAACAGGTCCGTCACATCGACTCGTTTGCCGGCATGTCGGAATTCACACATCGAACAGTCCAACCCAAAGAGGTCTACGGGCTGCGCAAAGACGGCACCGAGTTCCCCGCCGAGGCAGGCATTTCGAAGCTGGCGATCGAAGATAAACTTATCGTGACCGTCATCCTACGGGACATCACCAGTCGACAACGCACACAACGACAGCTCCAATCCTTAACTGCTGAGTTGTTGACCGCTCAGGAGGAAGAACGTCGACGTATCGCGCGGGATCTGCACGACGACATCAACCAGCGATTGGCCTTGCTGGCGATGGAAGTGGAAAGTTTCGTGTCCGTCCCGGAGACGGCGAACACGAAGACGAGGGAACTCGTGCAGTCTCTGGCTCATCGCTTGGCCGTGCTCTCCGATGATGTGCGTCGCATGGCGTATCGATTTCATCCATCCGTGTTGGATGATCTCGGTCTCTCTGCGGCGCTGAAGCACCTGACCGACCAATGGTCCGCCAAAACAGGCATCCGCATGGTGGTCGTTCAAGAAGAGACCGCGGATTCCTTGCCGCGTCACATCGCCTCGTGTCTCTATTGGATCGCTCAAGAAACGCTGGCCAACATCATGAAACATGCCCAGGCCGATCGTGTGGAGATCGAATTGATCTACGACCAGGGCGACCAGGAAGTGACCCTCTCGATCCACGACAACGGAGTCGGGTTCGATCTCGAACAAATCCAAGACCGTCATTTTGGTTTAGGCTTGGTGAACATGCGGGAACGCGCTCGATCGGTCAAAGGCCGATTCGACATCCACTCCGAGCAGAACCTCGGCACGCATATCACGGTGAACATCCCACTCTCCGGAGCACCCTATGAAGAAACCACGAGTTCTCGTCGCTGACGATCATCCGTTCGTCCTGGAAGGGTTCAAAAAGTTGCTGGAAGAAGAGTGTGAATTGGTGGGGTGCGTAGAAGACGGTCGCGCCCTCGTCGAAGCCGCGCTACGGCTAACGCCGAACCTCATCATCCTGGACATCTCCATGCCGAAGTTAAACGGCATCGAGGTTGCCAAGAAACTTCGAAAGCAACTTCCCGATACGAAACTGATTTTCGTCACGATCCATGCCGACGCAGCCTATGTCAATGAGGCCTTCAGGGCCGGGGCCTCGGGCTACTTGCTGAAACGGTCGGCGGCGATGGAGTTACTGCAGGCGGTTCAAGCCGTGATGAACGGCAATTTCTACATCACACCCATCATTTCGAAAGATCTCGTCACGGCGTTATTGAAATTGGGACCGTCCCGCTTGACCACGCTCGATGACTTGACGACCAAGCAACGCGAAATTCTTCAACTGGTCGCCGAAGGGTTTTCCGCCAAAGCGATCGCGGAGCAACTAGGGGTATCCCACCGGACCGTCGAATTTCACAAGGCCAAGATCATGGAGCAACTCGATCTTCACACCACCGCCGACTTGGTCAAATACGCGATCGCACAGGGCATTGTCACGACCTCGTGAGGCCCGTCCGACATCACAAGTAGTTATTCAATTAAAATCAGGTAGTTTCCACAAAAACAGCCCGTAGTCCTCCTCTCTCTCTTCCCACGACGACTCAACTATGCTCGCGGCAGAGTATCTCTGTAAATCGGCAACTTGCGCACTCTGCCTGACAGTGTATGACATACAGCCGACTCAGATAATTTAGCTTGTGTCGTGTCGAAGATGCCGCACCAACACGAAACACATGAAATTCAATCGCACTGGAACATGAACAGCATTGTCACCATGAAACAGGGAGGTTCTTCCTATGTTTGTCTCGCGTAGGCAATTCATGAAAACCACCGTGGGCACTGTTGCCGCCGTGGCCGTCATCGACAAAGCCTTGGCCTTCACCGCGCTTCAACCGGTGATTGAGGTCGGAAACCCATTGGGCGACTATCCGGACCGGTCGTGGGAGCGGGTGTATCACGATCAATACCGCTACGACTCCTCCTTCACCTGGGTCTGCTCTCCGAATGATACCCATGCCTGCCGCATTCGGGCCTTTGTCCGTAACGGCGTGGTCATGCGGGTCGAGCAGAACTATGACCACCAGACCTACGAAGACTTGTACGGTAATCGCGGCACCTTCGCCCAGAATCCGCGCATGTGTTTGAAAGGCTTCACCTTCCATCGTCGTGTCTATGGACCCTACCGCATGAAAGGACCCTTGATGCGCAAGGGCTGGAAGCAGTGGATGGATGACGGCTCGCCGGAGCTGACGCCTGAAACTAAACGGAAGTACAAGTTCGACAGCCGCTTCCTGGACGACATGCTTCGGGTCTCGTGGGATACGGCCTTTACCTATGCAGCAAAAGCGATGATCATCATCGCCACGCGCTATAGCGGCGAGGCTGGTGCGCGTCGGTTGCGTGAGCAGGGCTATGCGCCCGAGATGATCGAGATGATGAAGGGAGCGGGGGTGCGCTGCTTCAAACACCGAGCCGGCATGCCCATTCTCGGCTTCATCGGGAAACACTCCAACACCCGTTTCAACAACAGCGTCCTGCCGCAGCTGGATGCGTGGATCCGCAAGGTCGGTCCGGATCAGGCGCAAGGCGGTCGGTATTGGAACAACTACACCTGGCATGGGGACCAAGATCCCTCACAGCCATTTTGGAACGGCACGCAAAATTGCGACGTTGATTTGAGCGATATGCGCTTCACGAAGTTCAATACGAGCTGGGGTAAGAATTTCGTCGAGAACAAAATGCCGGAAGCGCATTGGAAGCTCGAATCGATCGAGCGCGGGGCGCGTCTCGCGGTGATCACTCCGGAGTACAATCCGACGGCCCAGCGAGCCGACTACTGGATTCCCCTTCGCCCGCAATCAGACGGGGCGCTCTTTCTCGGAGCGTGCAAGATCATTCTCGATGAGAACCTGCAGGACATCGACTATATCAAGCAGTTCACTGATATGCCCCTATTGGTCCGCACGGACACCTTGCAGTATCTGGACCCACGGGATGTGATCCCAAACTACAAGTTTCCTGATTTCTCCCACAGCTATTCCGGCCGAATCCAAGCATTGAAACCGGAGTACATCGAACGGTTAGGCGGCTTCATGGTGTGGGACTTAGCCAAGAAACAGGCAGTTCCGCTCCATCGTGAACAGGTCGGCTGGCATTTCGACAGGAGCGGGATCGATCCGGCCTTGACAGGGACCTATCGAGTCAAGCTGCTGAACGGACGTGAAATCGACGCGCTGCCGATCTACCAGATGTATATGATCCACCTCCAGGACTACGATCTGGATACCGCGCATCAAATCACCCGCTCTCCCAAGGATCTCCTGGTCCGCTGGGCACGCGACTCGGGCACGATCAAGCCGGCGGCCATCCACAACGGCGAGGGGGTCTGCCACTATTTCCATATGACGTCGAACGGACGGGCGGCTGCGCTGGTCCTGACCTTGACCGGCAATATCGGCAAGTTCGGCACCGGCTGCCATACCTGGTCCGGCAATTACAAGGTGGGAATTTGGAATGCGACACCCTGGTCGGGCGTCGGCTCCGGTGTGCACCTCTCAGAAGATCCCTGGCAGATGAATTTGGATCCCAATGCCCATGGGAAGGAAATCAAATACCGAAACTATTACTATGGCGAAGAACCCGCGTACTGGAACCACGGCGATACGGCCTTGATCGTCAACACGCCGAAGTACGGACGCAAGGTGTTCACCGGCAAAACCCACATGCCGAGTCCCAGCAAGCTGCGTTGGGTCGTCAACGTCAACCTCTTGAACAACGCCAAGCACCATTACGACATGGTGCGGAACGTCGATCCGAACATCGAATGTCTCATCACGCAGGACATTGAGATGACGTCCGACGTCAACCATGCGGATATCGCCTTTGCCGTGAACTCCTGGATGGAGTTCACCTATCCGGAAATGACGGCGACCGTGTCGAATCCCTGGGTGCAGATCTGGAAGGGTGGGATCCGGCCGCTGTACGATACGCGGAACGATGCCGATACGTTTGCAGGGGTGGCGGCAAAACTTGCCGAGGTCACGGGCGAGAAACGGATACGAGATGTCTTCCATTTTGTTTACCAAAATCGGGTGGATGTCTACGCACAACGCCTCCTTGATGCCTCGAGCACCTTTTACGGGTACAGCGCCGATGTGCTCTTGAAATCTGAAAAGGGTTGGATGGTGATGGTTCGCACCTATCCGCGGCACCCACTCTGGGAAGAGACGAATGAATCGAAGCCGATGTGGACCAGATCCGGACGCATCGAGAGTTATCGTATTGAGCCCGAAGCCATCGAGTACGGCGAAAACTTTATCTCCCATCGTGAAGGACCGGAGGCAACCCCGTATTTGCCGAACGCCATCCTCACGACAAATCCGTATGTGCGCCCCGACGACTACGGGATTCCAATCACCGCTCAACATCACGACGACAAGACGGTCCGGAATATTAAGTTGTCGTGGGCGGAAATCAAACGGCACAGCAATCCATTGTGGGAGAAGGGGTATCAGTTCTACTGCGTGACGCCGAAGACCCGACACCGGG
>CABVRR010000110.1 GCA_902500705.1 uncultured Nitrospira sp. | reverse complement strand
CCTAACACTTATGCTGGCTGCCTTGCGTACCTATTATCGGAAATACTATGCCCTCCGTGAGAGGTATCTTTCGTACTATGCGATGCGCGATCAAATGAAAGACCCGAAGATCCCACGGATCCCACGCATCGGAGCTAAGCTGACTGATAATGAGGTGGCACAACTCTCACCAGAGGTGAAACAAGTCTATGGCACCTACGAAGAAACCCTCAACAAATATGAGGCTGCTGTCAAAAAAAGCTCACCATCACCAACTATCCGAGGACTTATCAGCGAAACACTTTCGTCACAAACCCTTCTAGCAAAAGAGCTTAACGAGGTTAGTGAAGCGGCTACAGAAACTAAGAAACAATTAGGTGATTTACAAAAAGCTCGAGACGCAAAGCTTGCGGAAGTCTCTGCTGCCGGAAAGACGGCCCAAGAGGTGAGTCATGCGCTAAAAGACGCAACCGCTAAGATGGAAGAAGCCAAGACTTTCCTAAAGCAAATTACAAATGTCACTAGTCAAGCCGGTCTTCCAGGAATTCAGAAAAAGATAATTGGTTTAGAGGCTATTCGCGAGGAGATCACCGATCTACTTCATTTTTCATCAGATGCACTCAACGAAAAGGTACCCACAGAGGATGATAAAGTGAAAATCAAACTACTTGCATCAGTGTCCGCAATACAGCACGGCTTTGACGCAGCGACATATCCCAAAGTTTCGGATCTCCTTTTGGAGTTGGAACGGTTTCGAATCGAAATCCAGCGTTTGCAAGGATTGATCGCCCTCGAACAGGAGCGCAAGACCATTTTGGATCTGAAGCTTGCCGCTTTTGTCCGAGAGCTCAAAGCCTTGCGTCTCGCCCAAGCCCGAATCCGCGAAGCAAGAGGCACGAAGGCAATTGCCAAGGAGACTGGTGCCACTGCTGAGCTCGCGGTCGATGCACTGGCTTATGTCACAGAGAGTTGGACGGCTGGCCGAAGTCCTGCAGAGGAGACGGATTTTCTTCTTGCGGGGCTTGATCACCGAGCGGCTCTTGAGAATTCTGCGACAGCCTTTTCCCAATGGGCCAACTTGATCGGCGTGCCTCTCTCTCAACTGCTTGCTTACCACCAGTCTGGTATCAAAGCCGAGGATCTCGCAAATCTAATCAGTGCTGCGGGCCTCGCAGCAATTGCCGGAGGGGTGTACTAGTCATCACCGGAGGTTCACATGGCTCTGCATGGTATGAAGTTGGCGATTCTCTGCATTACGACAATGCTTCTTCTCAGTGGATGTGTCTCTTCAGAAGTTCGGAAAGGTGCGGATGTCATCGCAGTATTCACTCATCAAGTATCAAACGAGGGGAAGGAATTTGTCGAAGGGCGGACTGAGCTTGCCCAGTCTCGAAGAACGAATATCGCCATGCTTGAGGAAAATGCTGTTGAGCTAGAAAGCTCTGTCAATCGTGACCTCGGTGTCTGGGCTCTCTCTGGGCCATCGGGGAAACGACGCGTCGAATTGCTCAATGGTTTGCGACAATTCGCCGTCAACGCAGGCACACGAAGCGCCGAACTTGACGATCTAAGGAAGCAGCACAATGAGGCAATCGCGAATGCGAAATCGGCGGCAAATTTTCGGCAAGCCGATCTGGCCAAGGTACAAAAGTTTTTGGCCACGCTGGCCCATCCTCCAGACTTAAAATCAGAACTAATATTCCTAACGAACTATTTCGAAAAAGTGCAAGCAGGGATCGATGAAGCAAAGAAGACGGCGGACAAACGGACAAAAGCTGCGGGTAGCACGACAACGAATGCCGTCCCACCCAACGAGGGTAACCCTAATTCACCGAATGAGAACAAGCCTAACAACCACTAAGAAAGGAGAGACCTATGGCACCAAGGAAGCTGAAGCAAGCCGTTGTTTCGTTTGCAGACTCGGACAACGGCAATGAGAGTACCGCTCAATCCTCTATTCCACAAGCCGTTTTGCTCTCGCAGACAACACCTCAACAGACGGCGGACTACCTGGTACTCTGCGCCAATACCCAATCCGGTATCACGGATACCCTTGGAGTCTTGGAGTTCCACAAACAGGACCCCGATACCTCAGCCGATGAACTGCGTTTCATCAATGCGGAATACGGAGATCAAGTTGCAAAAAAAGCTCGAGTTTCAGCAATGCATGACGCATTTATCGCCAACATCCGTGCGATGCGACCTCCATCACAAGAAGTGATGACTGCTGCAAAAAACTTGCTGAAGATTCTTGATGACATGACGGCCAGTAATACTACGGCACAGGCGGCTATTACGACTGCCACGCAGCTCTTTAAGACGTGGCGCACTACTGAAGCGCCATAGCGATACCTTTGTGCGGTAGAGAAATCATGAGGCTCGACAACGAGGTCAGCGAATTTCTTCTGCTCGATCAGGACTACATTTTCAGATATTAAAGTCGCAGCTGAGAACGCCCCATATGCGATAAGCGATGAGGCAGTCTAAGGGGCGTTTTCAGATCGGATGACGTGCTGGAATTTGAACGAATGTTTGCGGGCGTGAAGAAGAAAGTACTGCGGAGGTACATCATTAGAGCGATGCTAGCTCCAGCAATAAAGCTCACAGATGTCACGACTAGCAGCGCACAAACATTTGAGAAGTAGAGCCCTATGCTTCCAATGATGACGGTTTACGCATCGGCATTCGACATTTGTTCCACATTTACAGATGCATCGCAGCCTCAAATAGACCGATAACATGTATCCATATTGCCTGGGGGAAGAACTATGGATCTTACAGTCTATGTTGACGTAGTCATCGGGCTCACTGTCGTTTATCTAAGTGCGAGTATCTACGTTACTATAATTAATGAGTATATCGCACAAATATGGAAGCGCCGAGCGAAGCAGTTAGGCAGGGACTTGAACAAACTTATCGACGACACGACGATTGTCGAAAGTTTGACCCAAAACCCCGCACTCGCTCCTTTTTTCACGGATGGTCAAATCGGTAGCTCCTACATTGACACGAAAGTACTCGCACAACAATTGATTGGTGGGCTAACAACCACCACTACCGCAGTTATGGGAATGGCCCGTATTGTAACCGCGATCGGCGAATTAAAAAGAGACTCCAATATCAAGAATCATCTGATGGCTCTATCAAAGACAGCGGCGGATGATGTTGAGAAGTTCACTCAGAGCGTCAGTGTGTGGATTGATAGTTCCTTAACGATGTTGGGTGAAACTTACAAGCGAAACACTCAGAAGTGGAGTTTTTGTATCGGGTTTATCATGGCAATTGCTTGCAACTTGAATACGGTCACTATTGTTGATCATCTGTATCGTGATAAAGAGACGCGCCAAAAAATCTCAGCGTACGGCTCAAACTTCATTGAAAGTGTTACGACTGAAACATTTACTAAATGCCAAGCAACAGCGGTTGCTGCCAATATACAGAAGGATCCAATATGTAAAGAAGTAGACGAACTTCGTGAAAGTCTCTTTAGTGGTGAAGCAACTTTCGCCAAGATTCCAATCGGCTGGTCTGAAGGGTTCTCATTGTCATCGTTCAAGCAAGCGTTCTCGGTAACGACCGTTTTAGGCTGGTTACTCACAGCTCTGGCGGTCTCGCTCGGCGCATCGTTCTGGTTTGACCTTCTCAAACAGTTGATCAACATACGTCACGGCTTGAAGCGCCCTGTTATTGCACCGACTGATCCAAAGGCAACGCCGTAGAGACTGGCTAGTGGTATCGGATACAAAGTTTTGGGGTCAAGTCTTGCTTCGTGTATCCGCTGCTTGAAGGAGCACTGACGGGAAATATAACTCACATTTGAGCAGGTACTGACTGAAGCCTAACCGAATACCATCGCTCATTGCCTTCGAGACTGCGGATCAGCATGGGGCTGCTGTGGGGGGGGCTGGTTTCTGCCAGTAGCAGTAGCCCGATTCGGGAAACTCTCGAAGGAGTTCAGCTTTTAGATAGATCGTTTCAAGTGTGTGAGTAGCGGCGTTGGGATGATCGAGTGCGATGTAGTCGTAAATGTCGCGCAGCCATTGTTCAGTTTCGGCGGTTTGTCTCAGTGCTTTTATATCTTGGTACGACGTGAAAATAAAGGAGTCGGGAGTCTTTGTTTACCATGGGCCGCCGCAACTAGTTTTTGCTTCTAGCCCATCCGAACTAAATTTCCACCACCACGCCGATTTCGACGACCTGTTCGGAGGGAATATGGAAGAACGAACTCGCGCGTTGGGAGTTGCGGCTGAGGAACACAAAGAGCCGCTCTCGCCACAGGGCCATGCCCGGCTTGGGCGTGGCAAGCGAATTCACGCGGCTCAAGAAGAACGTGGCTTGGGTGAGGTCCACATCCAACCCTACTGAACGGCAGGTCTCAAGCAGACGGGTCAGGTCCGGAGTCTCCATAAATCCGTATTGCACGACGACTCGTCGGATTCCCTTCGCAAGAGGTTCGACGCGTAGGTGATGGCTGCCGGTGACGGTGGGAACGCGGGCGGTCGTGGCGGTGAGGAAGACCAGCTGCTCATGGAGCACTTTGTTGTGCCGTACATTTTGGATGAATGACGGCGGGGTGAGGTCGGGAAACTGAGTTAAGTAGACTGCCGTACCAGAAACGCGGGTCAGCGATTGCGTCTGCACCTCGTTGAGGTACGCCGGGAGTTGGGGCATTTTGCTCCAAAGATGTTTTGCAATGAGCCGGCGCCCGCCGTTCCAGGTCGTCATCAAAAGAAGCAAAGCGGCACCGAGCAGCAGCGGCAGCCAGCCGCCGTGCGGGATCTTCAAGGCATTGGCGCCAAAAAACGACAGGTCCATGACCAGTAAGAGGCTGGTGATGAGGACGACGATCGGCCAGTTCCATTTCCACTGGCGTCGCGCCACGACAGAAATCAGCAGCGTCGTGATGACCATGGTACCAGCCACGGCGATACCGTAGGCGCCGGCGAGATTACTGGAAGTACCGAAGAAGACGACCAGTCCGATGGTGCCGATCAGCATCAGCACGTTCATCGCTGGCACATAGATCTGTCCCATCTGAGAGGCGGAGGTGTATCGAATGTTCATGCGCGGGAGATAGCCCAATTGAATGGCCTGACTCGTGAGGGAAAAGGCGCCGCTCAGCATCGCCTGTGACGCAATGACGGTGGCTAGTGTGGCCAACACCACCAACGGCAGGAGAAACCATCCGGGCGCCAGGAAGTAAAAGGGATTCGTCACGGTCTCAGGCTGGCGGACCAGCAAGGCGCCTTGTCCCAGGTATTGCAGCACCAACGACGGCAAGACCACGCTGTACCAGCCGATACGAATGGGCGTCTTCCCGAAGTGCCCCATGTCGGCATACAGCGCTTCGGCTCCCGTCAGGACGAGAAACACGCCTCCGAGCACGGCAAACCCCTGCGTCGGATGGCCTAGCAGAAATTGCACGGCATGGTGGGGACTAAACGCGGCGAAAACCTCGGGAGTTTGGAGAGCGCTCTTCACTCCCAGGACGGCGAGCGTAACGAACCAGAGCAGCATGATGGGACCGAACCACCAGCCGAGCAGCCCGGTGCCGTGCGACTGGAGGCCAAAGAGCACGAGCAGCACAACGATGGCGATGGGCAACGTGTAGGGTTGATAGGCGGTCGTCTCTACTTCGATCCCCTCCACCGCACTTAAAACCGAGATGGCCGGTGTAATAATTCCGTCACCATAGACCAACGAGGCTCCGAGCAACCCAAGCACGATCACCGGGCCGATCCGCAAAGGAAACGCGGACTCTTCTCGATGGCGTTGGCCTAAGGCCATCAGTGCCAAAATTCCCCCTTCCCCTTGGTTGTCGGCTTGCATGACGAACAAAAGATATTTCACCGTGACGACCAGCAGCAGTGCCCAGATAATGAGGGAGAGAAGCCCGGTGATCGTGGGCAGGGTGACGGCCAAGCCGTGCGAAGCATGAAAACATTCCCGCAACGCATATAGAGGACTGGTCCCAATGTCGCCGTACACGACACCGAGTGCAGCGAGCGCCAGTCCGACGGTTGAGGATCGCTCGGGCTGGTTACTCATGGGGAAGGAGAAATATTCGGATGCGTGGAGTCAAGCGACTGAGATGATGTATGCCGTACATACCGCGCCGATCCTAACCGGTTCGCGAGGTTAGGGCAAGGCGATTGACCGAGGGTGGCACGATGGCGTGCGATGTTGTATGAAACCCATCACGCCGCTTTGGCAGGGCGCCAGCGAAGACCTACATTCAGAAGTTCTTGCAGGAGTTCCTTGTAGGGATAGTCGGCCTGTTCAGCTGAGTCGGCGAAGTCTTCATCTTCCGCAATCTGGGGATTGGGGTTGGCTTCCAGGACATAGAGCTTTCCCTCGGCATCCATCCGCATATCAATCCGCGCATAGCCGCTGAGCCCCAGCGCGCGATACACGCGTTTGGCCAGATCTTGAATTTCTTCGGCCTTGCCCCGAGGCAGGTTGTCAGCCTCACGCGAGGTAATGCCGTATTTCTCCTGGTACGTCCGGCTCCATTTCACCCGTTCGGTTGCGATGCGCTTGGCATCGTCCGGCAACTGATCCATGATGAGTTCCCACACGGGCAACGCGTGGAGCTGTCCATTGCCGATGATGCCCACGTAGAACTCGCGGCCCTCGATATACCGCTCGATCAGGGCGCCGCTGTCGACACTATTGTGGATGAACGCCACGCGTTCACTCAGCTTGTCATCGCTCTCGACGATCGAGGCTTGAGAGATGCCCAATGAAGCCTCTTCACTGACCGACTTGACGATCAGAGGGAAGGACAGCCGTTTGGGTCGTCTCACGGTTCGTCCCTGAGGGACTTCGATGAATTCAGGGTAGGGGATGCGGTAAAAGGCCAACACTTTCTTGGTCAACGCCTTGTCACGCGCCAGCATGAGCCCACGCGGATTACAGCCGGTGTAGGGGAGGCGTAAGAGCTCAAGGTATGACACCACATGCTGATCGTAGACGGCCACGCCATCGAACTCTTCCAATAAGTTAAACGCGATGTCCGGCCTCCATGTTTCTATCGCCGAATGGATGACGCTAAGGTCGTTCTTGACGCCTAGCGGGTACACCTCATGACCCAATTTCTTCAGCGTGGCGATGACGTCGTATTCCGTTCGCCACTCCATGGTTTTCACATCGTAGCCGTCCACTTGGTCGGGTGGCACAAGGTCTTTATGCATGAGCACAAGCACCCGCAGGCGTTTCATAGAGCCACCCGATGCCGACCGCTCCGCAAGAAATTCATCGTGTGGACGGTGAGCAGGATGGTGAAATCAAGTTTGGCCTGGTCTTCCGAGACGGGTACGCACAGGTTTAGTTCACGGCACCGCTGAATCATGTCCTCCAGCACTTGGTCGATCGTGTATTGATACTCGCCGGTCCAACTCGCCACCTTGCGGCGCACTTCTCGGCGGAACCGATTCAGGAAGGTCGCGGCGCGTAGCTTGCGTGCATGACTCGGCATGGCGGTAAACAGTCGCTTCAAGTCCGGATCGTACTGCAACTGTCGTTCGATGCCATAATGTCGTCGCTTGTGCTCGTAGTGTTCACGAAGGGTCTTTTTTAAACTGGACAGCGGATCAACTTCTTCGTGAGTCGTGATGGAGGAAGAAACTCCTTGAAGTTCCTTCATGAGTCCGTCGACATACTGAAGTTTCTTCAGCACGGGCCATCCTCGATAGCGTTCCTCCCAGAGCGAGTCCGGTGTCAGCCAGACGGCAAAGGTTTCCGCGAAGTCCTCGTCCGGGTGGCTCTGGGCATACCACAAGTCCAGGTGTCGGACGAAACTTCGGCTGTAGGGTCGGGGAGAATAGTAGAGCGGATATCGTTGCGAGGACTTGCCGAAAATGTGCTGGCGCGTTTTGCGGCGGCGGAGTTTATACGCATTTTCGATCGCGTGTCCCGCTTCGTGCCGAAGAATACGCAAACACCACTCTGACGTCCCGCCTTCGACTTCCAACATTTGAGTGTGCTCCAGCTTTGCCAAGCGGGGGTGGGCGAGATAGAACGGGACGGCAATGCCGGGCACCCCATCGGGAGTAAACCACTCATTCGAGAGCCAAAAGTGCGGGCGGAACAGCAAGCCACGGTACTCCAATTCGCGGGTCAACTCGGCGATGGGTTGTTCAAGGAATCCTCCCTTGAGTCCGAGGTGGAGATCGCACATCGGGAGATCCAGCAGCGCATCGTCCGACCATGAGGCCCAAGCGTGATCATCCTGTCCGAGGAGAGGTGTTTTGAGGACATCGGAAACGGTGCGGTCCATGACAGGTCAGCCTCTGACAGGCGTAGATTCGCCTTCATGGAAAATATAGCAGGCAGCGTGTATTTCGTCTGATGAAACGCTTCTCAGAGATGCTAAGAGTGAAGAGACCGGCGAGCAAAAAATTGCACAAACAGTTCCAGTTTGAACCGATGTTATGGCGGTGTCGGCCGTCGTCTTTCCAGAAAATGTGGGAGTTGTGCCGTCAAAGCCGGTATGGATTCCCAAATATGGTCGATGACCGATTCCACATATGCCTGTGCGTGAGCAAGATCACGTTCCCACTCAGGAAGGGCCTCATGTAGGTCGAGGATCGGCATTTCCTCGCCGGCTGAGATCTCATTAAAGAGTGGAACACGTAGCCCAAATTGCTTATGGATGAATTCCCGGTGATCGAGCCCCATCGCAATAATGAGATCATGTCGCTCGATCAGTTCTGTGGTCAGCCGTCGTGGGATGTGTGTCGAAGTGGCGATACCTTTCTGGAGCAGTCTGTTGGAAACGATGGGATGAATCGGTTTCGGCGTGGCATCGATCCCTGCCGATTCAACGCGATAGGGCGACTGTGGGGTGAGCCGTGCCCGGAGCGAATATTCGGCCGCCACACTGCGAAACACGTTCCCGGTACACACAAAGAGTATCGACTGCACCATAAAAAAACCTCTCGTGGCTTTCTCAATCGGACTGTCGACAGAATAACGATGGGACAGTTACAATCCTGCCATGATCGTTCCAGGTACTCCAGTATCAACGCCAAAGTTAGACGACGCGACGGAGAAGTTGCAAACGCGTCTGTGCCGACTGGTAGGGCAGGCGATCGCAGACTACCGGCTGATCGAAGAGGGCGACAAGGTAATGGTGTGCCTGTCGGGCGGCAAGGACAGTTACGGGTTGCTGGATATCTTGCTTGTGTTGCAACGCCGCGCGCCGATTCGTTTTGATCTGATCGCGGTCAACCTTGACCAACGGCAACCGGGCTTTCCGGAACAGGTGCTTCCACAGTATCTGAGTAGTCGAGGCATTCCGTTCCATATTGAATCCCGCGATACCTATTCGATTGTGAAGCGACTCATTCCGGAAGGGCAGACGACCTGTTCATTGTGCTCACGGTTACGGCGAGGACATCTCTATCGCATTGCGACAGAATTGGGTGCCACGAAGATTGCGCTCGGTCATCACCGCGACGACATCATTGAAACCTTGTTCTTGAATCTTTTCTATACCGGCAAGCTGAAAGCGATTCCTCCCAAGCTGCGGTCAAAGGACGGTCGGCACATCGTCATCCGACCGCTCGCGTTAGTGAAAGAGGCTGATCTCGCAGGCTATGCCGAGCGGCGGGCGTTTCCCATCATTCCCTGCGATTTGTGCGGATCACAAGAAGAATTGAAACGAAAAAAAGTGAAGGCCTTTCTTCAGCAATGGGAGCGGGAGTCGCCTGGCTGTTCCGACAGCATCGCAGCCGCATTGACGAATGTCGCGCCCTCACTCTTGATGGACTCTCGACTCTTTGATTTCACGTCGCTGGCAGCAGGGGCACAGGATCAGGCCGATGGCGATGTCTGGTTGGATCACGAATCGACGCCGCACCAGACCGGAGACCTCTCTCTGTTGTCACCATGAGTTTGTCCCGTCTCTTTCACGACGCTGCATACGTGAGGACTCTTCTCCGCTGATGGTCGTATCGGCCTATCTCTCCTAAGCAGTTGGAAATCAGCGCCAGAGCGTTCCTTGCTCTTAGGCGAAACCCCACAATAACACTACACACCCATTCAATAGCTTGTCGAGACAGAGAGCCGGGTGGGTCTATGGAAGACTACCCACCAGGGTAAGTGTAGAAGCAAACGATGAAGAAAACTTCATGATCGTCTAATGTGCTCTTCATTTTTGGAGTAGAGAGTAAGGTATGATTTTTAGTAGGTGTAGAAGGAGGTGATCATAATGACGACGATGTTCCTTGCTCTCGTCGTGCTGAGCGTCGTCGCTGGGGTGATGTCCAGAGTGACGATATGTCCCAGCAGAGTCAGACCCAAGTCAGCAGGCCACGCGCATCGACATCTCAGCGCACTCCTGTTCCTGACGGTATTCGTACCCGGCCTAGCGAGTGCGCATGGCAATGTTGCGATGGAGGAAGATAGCTGCGTTCAACGGGTTGGGGGAAACCTCGTTCATTTTAATGCTTATCAACCTCAGAATGAGGCCAAAGCGCAGTACTGTACGGAGATTCCCGGCGAAGGCGATACATTTCTGGTCGTTGATCTTGTCGATCCGGGATTACGCCACATGCCGGTAGGGGTGCGGGTCGTGAGGGGACTCAGTGAGTCAGCAGAAGATCAGACCGTGGCCTACTGGCCCCCGGCAACCCATCCAGATGGAGTAGTCAGAGGCGAAGCCAAGTTAGCTAAGGGGCTCTATAAGCTGATTATTACTCCGGAAGGAGTGAGTCCGTCATCGTATTTGTTACGGGTGCAGCAAATTGACTATTCGACGATTGCCCGGAAAGCCATTGGGCCATTGACCATTCTTCTTTTCCTCGCATTGATCGGCTATGAGCTTTCGAAATCAAGGAGATGGAAGAACTGGTGGGCTTCCGGCCATTCGTGAGGGTTCAGTGATGTGGCGGTTCGTCTAATAAGGAGGTGCACTATGGCGGCATCAAGCGAGAAGGGATACGATATTTCCCAGTGGCACGATTCGAAGCCAGTGAAGTTGGGCTGGCTGGCGATGGTGG
>CABVRR010000109.1 GCA_902500705.1 uncultured Nitrospira sp. | reverse complement strand
ATGACTGAACGAGGGACCTTCATCGTCAACGGTACCGAGCGGGTCGTCGTCAGCCAGCTTCACCGGTCGCCGGGTGCCTCGTTTACGCATGATAAAGGTCGAACCCATGCGAGCGGCAAAGTATTGTACTCGGCCCGCATTATCCCCTATCGCGGATCATGGCTCGATTTCGAGTTCGATGCCAGGGACATTCTGTATGTGCGGATCGATCGTCGCCGGAAGATGCCGACCACCATTTTGCTGAAGGCCTTCGGCTTTTCGAGCGATGACTTGCTAAAAATGTACTACCCTGTCGAAGAAATTCGAGTGTCGAAGGGGAAGATGTTCCGCAAGCTGGATCCGGAAATCCATCATGGACTCCGGTGTTCCGCCGAGGTGACGGACAAGGGTGGCAAAGAACCGTTGGTGCGGGAAGGGGCTAGGCTGACAAAAGGTGTGATTGCCAAACTGAAGGCTGCGGGAGTGAAAGAGATTCCCCTGCTACCCACGGAGTTGGTGGGGCGCGCCGTTCTTACGGAATTGGTGGATTCAAAGAAAAATAAGTTGGCCGAGAAAAATCAGCGATTGACCGCCGAAATCGTCGAGCAGATCGTTGAGAGTGATGTCGAAGAATTTAAGGTGATTTATCTGGATATGGCGACCGCCACGCCGGTGATCCTCGATACCTTGGAGATGGAGAAAATCGGATCCAAGGAAGAGGCTATGGTCGAAATCTACCGGCGCCTTCGTCCCGGTGAGACACCGTCGGTCGATACGGCGAGAGCGCTGTTCGATAATCTCTTCCTGAACTCCAAGCGCTATGATTTGTCCCCGGTCGGCCGGCTCAAGCTGAATAAGAAACTTGGGTTGGATTTGCCGCTTGAGCAACGCACGATGACTGCTCAGGACACCGTGGAGGTGATCCGCTATCTAGTCAATCTGAAGATCGGCAAGGGAGAAATCGACGATATCGACCACTTGGGCAATCGCCGAGTTCGGTCCGTCGGTGAGCTCCTGGAGAATCAATTCCGGCTTGGCTTGGTGCGAATGGAGCGAAGTATCAAGGAGCGCATGAATCTTCTTGATATGGAGACGGTGCTGCCGCATGACTTGATTAATGCGAAGCCGGTCGTGGCTGCGGTCAAGGAGTTTTTCAGCAGCAGCCAGTTGTCGCAATTTATGG
Organism: uncultured Nitrospira sp.; assembly: GCA_902500705.1. GTDB lineage: Bacteria > Nitrospirota > Nitrospiria > Nitrospirales > Nitrospiraceae > Nitrospira_D. The sequence continues at coordinate 9,936 of CABVRR010000109.1, read as the reverse complement.
ATCAGACGAACCCGCTGGCTGAAATCACGCATAAACGGCGTCTGTCGGCGCTCGGTCCGGGCGGACTGACGCGAGAACGGGCTGGGTTCGAGGTTCGAGACGTCCATCCGTCTCACTATAGCCGTATCTGTCCAATCGAGACGCCTGAAGGCCCGAATATCGGACTGATTACGTCGTTGGCGACCTATGCGCGGATCAACCAGTTCGGATTCATCGAAGCGCCGTATCGGAAAGTCGTCAAGGGACGTGTGACCGATGAAATCGAGTTTCTCTCGGCAATCGAGGGTGATAAATACATTATTGCTCAGGCCAACTCAAAATTGGACGGCTCAGGCAAGCTGACGTCGGAGACGGTCTCCTGCCGCCATGGCGGAGACTTTGTGTTGGCCGCTCCGGATAAAATTGAGTACATGGACGTGTCGCCGAAGCAGGTGGTGAGCGTGGCGACTGCGCTCGTGCCGTTCCTGGAGCATGACGATGCGAATCGTGCATTGATGGGTTCCAACATGCAGCGCCAGGCTGTTCCTCTGGTGACTTCCGAGGCTCCTCTGGTCGGGACGGGAATGGAGGCGGTGGTTGCGCGAGATTCCGGGTATGTCATCCAGGCGCGTCGAGCCGGTGTCGTGGAAAGTGTGGATGCCACCCGCATTGTGGTGCGCGCTGACTCCAAGGACGGCAAGAAGGGAAAGGATTCCGGTCTGGATGCCTATGATCTGATCAAGTTCCAGCGGTCGAATCAAAATACATGCATTACGCAGACCCCGGTCGTCAGGATCGGCCAGCCGGTCAAGAAGGGGCAGGTACTTGGTGACGGGCCGGCGATTGATCATGGAGAGCTCGCGTTGGGGAAAAACGTCCTCGTGGCGTTTATGCCGTGGGGTGGGTACAACTTCGAAGACGCCATCTTGCTCAGTGAGAAATTGGTCCGCGAGGACGCGTTTACCTCGATTCACATCGAAGAGTTTGAGGTGGAAGCGCGGGATACCAAGCTGGGTAAGGAAGATGTGACGCGAGATATCCCCAATGTCGGAGAAGAGGCATTGAGGAACCTGGACGAGAGCGGAATTATCCGCATCGGGGCTGAAGTCAAGCCGGGCGATATTTTAGTAGGGAAAGTCACGCCTAAAGGTGAAACTCAGCTGACTCCTGAGGAAAAGCTGCTTCGCGCGATCTTCGGCGAGAAAGCCGGCGATGTGAAGGATACATCGCTCACCGTGCCTCCTGGGGTGGAAGGCATCGTGGTCGATGTCAAAATATTCTCTCGCAAAGGACTCGATAAGGACGAGCGTTCGAAGAGTATTGAGACCGACGATCAAATGAAGTTGCAACGCGATCATCACGAAGAGCTGCGGATCATCGACGAAGAAAAAACGAAGAAGATTCGGAAGCTACTGCTCGGTAAGGTGGTCGGTCGGGATCTGATGGATCCGGAGAGCGGCGACGTCATCTTGAAGAAAAAAGGGAAGCTGACGGCGGAGATTCTCAAGCGATTGCCGGATGATACGGTGCGTCATATCATTCTGAGCGATCCTGATGAACAAAAAGAGCTGGAAGATGTCGAGCGGAGGGCAAAGGAGCAGATTGAAATCCTCCAGACGTTGTACGACGAAAAGGTCGGGCGTCTAAAACGGGGAGATGAATTGCCTCCCGGTGTCATCAAGCTCGTCAAAGTCTATATCGCGATGAAGCGCAAGATTCAGGTCGGGGACAAGATGGCTGGTCGACACGGCAACAAAGGCGTTGTGTCGCGGGTTCTCCCGGAAGAAGACATGCCATATCTTCCGGACGGGACTCCTGTGGAAATCGTGCTGAATCCACTTGGTGTGCCATCCCGTATGAACGTCGGGCAAATTCTCGAGACCCATCTTGGGTGGGCGGCTAAGGCCTTGGGTATTCAAGTGGCCAGCCCCGTGTTCGACGGTGCCTCGGAGAAAGAGATTAAGGATCTACTGAAAAAAGCCAAGCTGCCGGTGAGCGGCCAGTCGCAACTTGTCGATGGCAAGACGGGTGAGCCGTTCGGAAGTCCGGTTACTGTCGGGTATATGTATGTACTGAAGCTCCACCATCTGGTGGACGATAAGATTCACGCACGGTCTATTGGCCCGTATTCTCTTGTGACTCAGCAGCCGCTCGGCGGCAAGGCGCAATTTGGAGGCCAGCGGTTGGGAGAAATGGAAGTCTGGGCGTTGCAGGCCTACGGGGCGGCATCGACGCTTCAAGAGTTCCTGACTGTCAAATCGGACGATGTGCCGGGCCGGTCGCGTATGTATGAAGCGATCGTGAAGGGTGAGCCATTCCTCGAGCCCGGGCTTCCCGAATCGTTCAATGTGTTGGTCAAGGAGCTTCAAAGCTTGGGACTCGATGTAGAACTGGTCAAGACGCAAGACTAACCGCTTGTGTGCCGGATGAAAACCGGCATCAGAGGAGGTCACTACCTTGGAAGGCGTATATACACTGTTTGAAAAGCAGCGGGATTCAGTCTCGTTCGATTCCATGCGGATTCGCATTGCATCGCCCGAGAAGATCCGATCATGGTCGTATGGTGAGGTCAAGAAACCGGAAACGATCAACTATCGATCGTTCAAGCCGGAAAAAGACGGACTGTTTTGTGCCAAGATTTTTGGTCCCACTAAGGACTGGGAGTGTAATTGCGGAAAATACAAACGCATGAAGCACCGCGGGATCGTGTGCGATAAATGCGGTGTCGAGGTGATTCAATCGAAGGTTCGACGAGAGCGAATGGGGCATATCGAGCTGGCTGCGCCGGTGGCTCATATTTGGTTTCTGAAGGGGGTCCCGAGTCGGATTGGAACCTTGCTCGATATGAGTCTCAAGCAGCTCGAAAAGATTCTGTATTTTGAAAGCTATGTGTGTGTTGATCCGGGGTCAACTGATTTGGCGGAAAAGGAGTTGGTGCCGGAGGATAAGCTGCGTACCCTTGTTTCCGAGTTCGGTTCAAGCGGGTTTAAGGTGGGTATCGGAGCGGAGGCCATCCGCGACTTACTGAGGAAGATTGATATCAATGCGCTGTGGGACGAGTTGCAGGTCAAGGCAAAAGCATCGACCTCGGCGGCCATGAAGAAGAAGTACGCCAAGCGCCTGAAAGTTCTTGAGGCGTTCCGGAAGTCCGGGAATAAACCGGAGTGGATGATCATGGATGTTATTCCGGTTTTGCCGCCGGAGTTGCGTCCCCTGGTCCCGCTTGATGGGGGCCGGTTTGCCACATCCGATTTGAACGATCTCTATCGTCGCGTGATCAATCGAAATAATCGGTTAAAGCGCTTGATGGAGCTGAAGGCGCCCGGCGTCATCATCAGGAATGAGATGCGGATGTTGCAGGAGGCCGTGGACGCACTCTTTGACAACGGTCGTCGCGGGCGCGCGATTCGTGGCCCCAACAAGCGTCCGTTGAAGTCATTGAGTGACATGTTGAAGGGTAAGCAAGGACGGTTTCGGCAGAATTTGCTCGGGAAACGCGTCGATTATTCCGGTCGTACCGTGATCGTCGTCGGGCCAGAATTGCGTCTCCATCAGTGCGGTTTGCCGAAGAAAATGGCGCTGGAATTGTTCAAGCCGTTCATCTTCCACAAACTGGAAGCCAGAGGGGCGGCAACCACGATTAAGAGCGCCAAACGGCTGGTCGAAAAAGAGCGGCCTGAGGTTTGGGATGTTCTTGATGAGGTTATTCGGGAGCATCCGGTCCTGCTGAATCGAGCTCCGACGCTCCATCGGTTGGGCATACAGGCGTTCGATCCGGTGTTAGTTGAAGGGAAAGCGATCCGCTTGCATCCGCTTGTCTGCGCGGCGTTCAACGCGGACTTCGACGGAGACCAGATGGCGGTGCACGTTCCGCTGTCCGTCGAGGCGCAGGTTGAAGCGCGGGTCCTCATGATGTCCATCAACAACATTCTCTCTCCGGCCAACGGTAAGCCGATCGCGGTGCCGTCGCAGGATATGGTGTTGGGTTGCTACTGGTTGACGAAAGAGCGGCTCGGCGCGAAAGGCGAAGGGAAGGTGTTTGGATCCTCTGAAGAGGTCCGGATTGCCTTTGACGCGAGAGAAGTCGAAGAGCATGCGCGAATCAAGGTGCGTCTTGCCGGCTCATTGGTCCAGACGACCGTCGGTCGCGTTTTACTGTCAGAAATTCTTCCTCCCGGTCTGCCGTTCGCCAACGCGAACAAGCTCATGACCAAAAAGGAGATGACGAAACTTATCGATTCCGTGTATCGACAGACCGGACATCGAGACACGGTCGAGTTTTTGGATAAGATCAAGGACATTGGTTTTACCTATGCAACCAGAGCCGGGTTGTCGATCTGTATCGATAACATGCATATCCCGAGTAGAAAAGAAGACTTCATCGGGAAAGCGCAGCGTGAGGTGAACGAGATCGAGAAGCAGTATTCAGAGGGTTTGATCACAAACGGTGAGCGATACAACAAGGTGATTGATATTTGGGCGCACGTCACGGAGCAGGTGGCCAACGAGATGATGAAGGAGCTTGGCGCCGGAGGCGATCCGGCGAAGGCCGAATCCTTCAACCCGATCTTCATGATGGCGGATTCCGGTGCGCGTGGTAGTTCCCAGCAGATTCGTCAGCTGGGTGGTATGCGTGGGTTGATGGCCAAGCCATCCGGTGAGATCATTGAAACCCCGATCACCGCGAATTTCCGTGAAGGATTGACGGTGTTGCAGTACTTCATCTCTACGCACGGTGCTCGGAAGGGGCTTGCCGACACAGCGTTGAAAACCGCCAATTCAGGGTATCTCACTCGGCGATTGGTCGACATCGCTCAAGACGTCATCATCAACGAGATCGATTGTGGAACACGCGATGGCATTACCGTCAGCGCATTGGTTGAAGGCGGTGAAATTATCCAGCCGTTGGAGGAGCGGGTCCTCGGGCGCTTGGCGGCGGAGGATATTCGTGACCCCGTCACAGGGGAAATCATTGTCTCGTGGAATGAGGAAGTCACTGAAGAATTGACAAGGTCGATCGTCGAGGCAGGAGTCGATCGTGTGAGGATTCGGTCCGTGCTGACGTGTCAATCCCCACGTGGCGTCTGTCGTGCCTGTTACGGTCGCGATCTGGCGAGAGGGCGTTTGGTGGAGAAGGGTGAGCCGGTCGGCGTCATCGCGGCGCAATCAATCGGTGAGCCGGGCACTCAGTTGACGATGCGGACCTTTCACATCGGCGGCACGGCCAGCAAAGTGGTCGAACAAACGGTGCTTGAAGCAAAGCATGCCGGACGAATTAAATTCATGAGTTTCGACGCCAAAAAGAATGCCGATATTCACAATGCGGCTATTGCGGTCCGGAATAAAGACGGTGAATGGGTCGTGATGAATCGCAATACGAAGATTGCGATCGTCGATGACAGCGGGCGAGAGCGCGAGAAATACCCTGTCGTGTATGGGGCGAAGATCAAGATCAAGGACGGCGACCCTGTGGTCGTCGGCCAGAAATTGGTCGAGTGGGACCCCTACTCGTTGACCATTTTGACGGAAGTCGGTGGGCGCGTGGCGTACGGTGATATCGTCGAAGGCGTCACGATGAAGGATGAGTTCGATGAAGTGACCGGTTTGTCGCGTAAAGTCATCATTGAACATACAGGCCAGACGCTCCGCCCTCGTGTGTCGATTAAAGATGAAGGTGGAAAGACGACCAAGGTGACGGGCGGATCCAATGCCGTAGCCAGGTATTTGTTGCCGGTCGGCGCGCACATCTTCGTTGAAAAAGGAGCGACGGTCTATCCCGGTGATGTCTTGGCAAAGATCCCTCGTGAAACGACGAAGACCAAGGATATTACGGGAGGTCTTCCGCGTGTGGTGGAGCTGTTCGAAGCGAGAAAGCCAAAGGAACAAGCAGTCATTACGGAGATCGACGGAGAAGTCTCCTACGGCGGGTTCGTCAAGGGGCAGCGTAAAGTCCTTGTCGATAATAAGATGGGCGATGTGAAGGAGTACTTCATTCCTAAGGGTAAACACGTCAACGTTCATGAGGGCGACTGGGTGCGGGCTGGGGAGCCTTTGATGGATGGATCCGCGAATCCGCATGACATCCTTGATGTGTTGGGCCCGAATGAGCTGCAAAAGTACCTCGTCGACGAGGTGCAAGATGTGTATCGATTGCAGGGCGTATCGATTAACGACAAACACATCGAGATCATCGTGCGACAAATGTTGCGCAAGGTACGGGTCGAAGATCCAGGAGACACGCAGTTTTTGCCGGGGAGTCAGGTCAGTAAGAGTCTTTTCGAAAAGGAAAATGAGCGAGTGCTCGCCAAGGACGGGAGTCCGGCCTTAGGCAAGCCGGTATTGCTTGGGATTACCAAGGCGGCTCTTACGACAGACAGCTTCATCTCTGCGGCGTCCTTCCAGGAAACTACGCGCGTCCTCACTGAAGCAGCGATCAATGGACGAGAAGATAATTTGTTGGGCTTGAAGGAAAACGTGATTGTGGGTCGACTGATTCCGGCAGGGTCAGGGTTTGAAGAGTACCGGGATACGTTCGTCATCAGCGAAAAATCTGAGACCGCACCGGTAGGTGTGGCGTCTGCTGCATCTGCGGTGTCGGCCGATGCGACTGTTTCAGCGGTTCCAGAAGAAACCGCTCGATCATAGCAAATGAATGCGTGTTATCTACTTGACAGCAAGTGGTTACGTCACTATAATCCGGCGGCTCTGCACTTGACGGTGTGCGCTTGTTTTTTTGAAAGGGTCTGAATGTAATGCCGACGATTAATCAACTGGTTCGAAAAGGAAGAGCGTTTGTCAAGGCCAAGACAAAAAGTCCTGCCTTGAAGTCTTGTCCGCAGAAAAGAGGAGTGTGTCTGCGGGTCTATACAACGACTCCGAAAAAGCCAAACTCGGCGCTGCGAAAAGTTGCAAGGGTGCGTCTTACGAACGGTATGGAAGTGACTACCTATATACCTGGTGTGGGACACAATCTTCAGGAGCACTCGATCGTGCTTGTGCGAGGCGGTCGTGTCAAGGACTTGCCGGGTGTTCGATATCACTTGGTACGCGGTGCATTGGATGCGGTGGGTGTGGCTGATCGAAAGCAGAGCCGTTCAAAGTATGGAGCAAAGCGGCCAAAGTAAATTTCAGGATTTTTGTAAATCATCATACGGAATGGAATAGGTTGCTATGCCACGCAGTAGGTTTTTGGGTCAACGAGAAGTGCTTCCGGATGTCCGGTATAGGGATAAGCTGGTCGGGAAGTTTATCAATGCGTTGATGAGTAGCGGAAAGAAAAGTACGACAGAGCGAATTTGCTATGGCGCGTTTGACTTTATTCAGGAAAAGACCGGTAGTGATCCGCTGAAAGTGTTTAAGGCAGCTGTAGATAATGTGAAGCCAATTGTTGAGGTTAAGTCTCGTCGGGTCGGGGGTGCCTCTTATCAGGTCCCGGTTGAAATTAGGCCGGCGCGTCGAGTGTCATTGGCGCTTCGTTGGCTCTCTCAGTTTGCTCGTACACGTGGTGGGAAGAGTATGCGTGAAAAGCTTGCAGCTGAGTTGCTGGATGCATCGAATAATACAGGGGCTGCAGTCAAGAAGCGCGAAGACGTGCATCGGATGGCAGAGGCTAATAAGGCATTCGCGCACTATCGCTGGTAGCGTTATTCTGTGCTGCAGTTGAGCCGTACTGCGATCAGCAGATTCTGGTTCTCCTGGTGTCGCAGTAGTGTGGAACGGCTTCATCTGCAGCACAGCTGTTTTTAGAAGAGGTTGAAGTGGCTCGTCAGACATCACTGGAACACACGAGAAATATTGGCATCATGGCTCACATTGATGCTGGTAAGACTACGACTACCGAACGGATTTTGTTTTATACGGGTATGACTCATAAGCTCGGTGAGGTCCATGAGGGTGCAGCCACGATGGACTGGATGGAGCAGGAGCGCGAGCGGGGTATTACTATTACGGCTGCCGCGACAACCTGTTTCTGGCGAGACCATCGCATTAATATTATTGATACGCCTGGGCATGTGGATTTTACCATTGAGGTAGAGCGATCGCTTCGGGTGCTTGACGGAGCAGTAGCGGCATTCGATTCTGTGCAGGGAGTCGAGCCTCAGTCGGAGACGGTTTGGAGGCAGGCGGATAAGTATCATGTTCCTCGTATTGCCTTTATGAATAAGATGGACCGGATTGGAGCTGACTTTTATGGCAGTGTTCAGTCTATTATTGATCGGCTTGGTGCGAAGCCGGTTCCCATCCAGATTCCTATCGGACGTGAAGCTGAATTTCGTGGGTCTATCGATCTCATTAGGATGAAGGGGTACTTTTACGACGATGAAACGTTAGGGGCGAAGTATAAGGTCGATGAGATTCCGAATGATCTCCTTGCTCAGGCAAAAGAGTATCGAGAAAAAATGCTTGACGCTGTTGCGGAATTCGATGATCAGGTGATGGAGAAGTATCTAAATGGTCATCCCTTGACTGAAGAGGAAGTGATGCGTGCGGTCAGGGCTGCAACTATTTCAATGAAAATTACTCCGGTGCTCTGCGGGTCGGCCTTCAAGAATAAAGGCGTGCAGCAGTTGTTGGATGGCGTGATCGACTATTTGCCGTCGCCTCTCGATATCCCTCCGGTCATGGGAGTGGATCCTCATAATGGTAAGGAAGTGGCGAGAAAGGCTGATGATGGCGAGCCGTTTGCGGCGTTAGCATTTAAAATTATGTCCGACCCGTTTGCCGGACAGCTGACATATTTTCGTGTCTATTCCGGAACGCTGAAGACGGGTACGCCTGTCCTGAATGTCACAAAGGGAACGAAGGATCGGATCGGTCGTCTTCTGAAGATGCATGCGAATAAGAGGGAAGAAATAGATGAAGTCCATGCCGGAGATATCGTTGCAGCGGTAGGACTTAAGGGTGCTACTACAGGAGATACTTTGGCCGATGAAAAGCAGCCGGTGCTGCTTGAGATCATGAAGTTTCCGGAACCGGTCATTGCAATGGCGATTGAACCAAAGACCAAGCAGGATCAAGAAAAGATGGGGTTTGCGCTTCAGAAATTGGCGCAAGAGGATCCATCTTTTCGTGTGCGGACGGATGAGGAGACTGCGCAGACGATCATCGCTGGAATGGGAGAGCTGCATCTGGAGATCATTGTTGATCGAATGCTGAGAGAGTTTAAAGTCGAGGCCAATGTCGGAAAGCCGGAGGTAGCCTTCAGGGAAACGATCCGACGAAAGGCTGAGGCTGAGTCAAAGTACATTAAGCAGACCGGTGGGCGTGGGCAGTATGGCCATGTTGTGTTAACTGTTGAGCCATCGGATGCAGGTAAAGGGTTGGAGTTTGTGAATAAGGTCGTGGGCGGAGCAATTCCTAAGGAATATATTCCTGCAATTGAAAAGGGTGTACGGGAAAGAATGGAGACCGGAGTCGTTGCTGGTTATCCTCTCCGCGACGTCAAGGTCACCGTGATTGATGGGTCCTATCACGACGTTGATTCCAATGAAATGGCTTTTAAAATTGCTGGGTCAATGGGTTTTTCTGATGCCTGCAAGAAGGCTGATCCTGTCTTGCTTGAGCCGATCATGAAGGTTGAAGTTCTGGTTCCTCAGGAATTCATGGGAGACGTCATCGGTAACTTGAATGGACGACGGGGTAAGGTTCAGGGCATGAAGGTTCGGGCTGGCGCGCAAGCGATCGAAGCTGCGGTCCCTTTGATGGAAATGTTCGGTTATGCAACCGACCTTCGGTCTCGGACGCAGGGCCGAGCGACCTACAGTATGGAGTTTGACCGGTACGATCAGGTGCCGAAGAATATTGCGGAAGCCATCATCAAGAAATAGTGGTTTGTGAATCAGGGGAAGGGGTGACGCATGGCGAAGGCGAAGTACGAGCGGAAGAAGCCGCATGTGAACATCGGGACGATCGGGCACGTGGACCACGGGAAGACGACGTTGACGGCGGCGTTGACGA
>CABVRR010000108.1:8871-11178 GCA_902500705.1 uncultured Nitrospira sp. | reverse complement strand
CAGGCAAAGGGCCAGGCTCGCCTATGCGGAACCTGGCAATGGACCATTCATAACCACCAAATGCACGGCGAACAGAAGACCACCATTGTATTTCCTCCAGTAGGACACCTACCGGCAAATGCCGTGACCCCGGTGGAGACGATTATTCTGGGAGACGCCATTTACCTGCGATGGGAGCAAAACGGCCACATCCAAGAAGATAGTCTGCTGTTCATCAAGGACGACGCCAAGCTAGAAGGATCGTTCATGAACAACACGGGAGGATGGGGGCCAATTACCGCCAAACGTATGGCTCCCTGCCGACCCTAGTTTTCTGTCCCACGCCAGGCACGCCACGCCAACACCCCCCAGCCGATGATAAAGAACGCTCCACCGACCGGCGTGACGGCTCCGAGCCAACGCACGCCCAGCAGCGACACTCCATACAAACTACCGGAGAACAAGAGCATCCCCACCAAAAACATCCAACCGGCTTTGGCCGCGCCCGCATCGCGGCCGATGCGCACCGCAAAGCCGCTTAAGACCATGCCGAAGGCGTGATACATCTGGTAGCGGGTCGCCGTATCGTAGACGGCCAACATCGGCTGATCGAGCAGGCCCTTCAGCATATGCGCACCGAAGGCGCCTGCGGCCACGCCGAGGCCGGCACAGATACACCCGACAAGGACTAACCGTCGAGACGAAGTATCAATGTCCATCACATCTGACTCCCCTGAAGTGCAGGCAACAAAAATTGAAGATCATACTCGATCCCGCCCGAATACTCCATGCAGCATCCAAGCCGATCGGCGCCACCCCCGTGCTATAGTTTCGTGATGAGTCGGCAACGCTACACGAGCTTTCGTCTCTGGATCGTCATCGCGCATCTGCTGACGGGAAGCATCGTGACGGCTACCGAGCCGCAGCAGACAGAACAGAGGAAAGGTCTCACCACGGATGACCTTCTGCGTGGGCTACAGAGCGCCGCACAGAACATCGAAAAAGAAATCCCCAAGATCGGACCGGCGATCGGCAAGACGATCACATCCGCCTCAAAACATAGTTCGGAAAAGAAACCATCTCAACCTCTCCCTACCGGCAAGAAGTAGCGCACCTCTCTCATCAGGTCGACGCCCCAAAATCCGCCTTTGATTCTTTCTCCCGACTCCTGTATCTTGGAGGCTAGTTTTTGTTCGAAACTACAGCAAAAGAGGAACATTATGTGGGACAAAAAGCGAGGCGAGGTGGAGGCGGAGAACGGACACTTTACTGTGTTAGGAAAGGACGTCACCTTCAAAGGCATTGTCCACTTTCATAGTACCGTTCAGCTTGATAGCTCCATCGAAGGAGAAATTCACGCCAAAGGCATGTTGGTCATCGGCGAAAATGCAGTCATCCGAGGCACGATTGTCGCTGAAACCATCGTCAGCAGAGGAAAGATTCACGGCAATGTGACGGCCAGCGGAAAAGTGCAACTACTCAAACCAGCAGTGCTGCTGGGTGATATTTGCTCCCCTTCGTTTTCCTTGGAAGAAGGGGCGTTCTTCAAAGGGGCAATCGACATGGGTTCCCATCCGGTGGTTGATGAGCTCCAACAATCAGCCATGGTCCTTCCCGATTTCGCCCATCGCCTGAGTGCATCGCGGCCTGTTCTGATTGAAAGCGAATAATGGGTCGGGGCGACGGCCCCCTTATCCAGATCATTGTCCGACTGGCCTCCCGTCCCAGCTGTCGTTGTTTCAAGTATCGCCATCGTCCGCTCTCTCCTTTCAACGAAACTGAGTCAGGCGTTCAATCTCGCCAACACTATCTTCATAGTCTCATTCGTCGTAACGCCTGAAAACAAGCGGTCAGACGCGAGCAATCTTCCCCATTATGGAAAAATGTCACAGCACATAGTGCGGCAATCGAAAGGATGAAGACAGGTTAACTATGCGCATCGCTCACGTGTGGCATCAGCTCCGACATAGTTTCTGGTTTATTCCCAGTCTGATCACACTGGCGGCGGCGGTGTTGTCCCAAATCACTCTCATCATGGATGAGACCATGAACTGGGAAAATTACAACGGACTCGGATGGATCTATTCGGGAGGGGGAGAGTCGGCGAGCACGCTTCTCTCGGCAATCGTCGGTTCCATGATTACGGCGACGAGCGTGACTTTTTCCATGACATTGGTCGCTCTTAGCTTAACCGCTTCGCAATATGGTCCACGGCTGCTCCAAAACTTCATGGGTCGTCCAGGCAGTCAAATCGTACTCGGCACGTTCTTAGCCACGTTTATCTTTAGTCTTCTCGTGCTGCGATCGGTCCGAATCACCGATCACACA
>CABVRR010000108.1:0-8771 GCA_902500705.1 uncultured Nitrospira sp. | reverse complement strand
AAACCAGTCTTGTACAACCGACTGCTTGAGTCGATGACCATGATCGCCCTTCTAATGAAATCAAGCCCCTCACATCACGCATTACAACGACATGCCGAGACCGTGATGAGCGATGCTCGGCATACCATCGAGGGAACGCATGATCGCTTCACGGTCGAAAAAAGATATCACGCCTTCCTAGAAGCGATCAGTCAAAGAAACGCATCTGCGTCCGTATGAAACCATGCTCTGCACACCTCACAAATCTAATCGCAAACGTGGGAGCAAGCCTGATTCTGTGCGTTCATCGGAGTACGCCACCAACAGTCCCTTTGAGCGGTACAAAGTAGCCAAGAAAAGAAACCCAGTGTCAGATCTCGTTGATTCGCTGAGACACTCCGAGAATCTTGTCATGCGCCGCGCATCACCTTAGTCAACCTCAGCCCTCTTCGCCGACCTCTTTTCGCTTGTCTCGCTCTTCGGTAAGATATCGCCCCTGACCGTTCATCAACCGGGAGGCTCGCCGATGGCTCGAACTGCGATCTTTCACTCGTTGGCTCGTGTGATGACGGCCGCAGCAATAGCCAAACGCCGACAGTGTTCGGTTACTGACGCCCTTGGAGCCATTCACGAGTCGGCTTCAAGCAGGACATCTGACGCAATCTCGCGACGCCGCTTCCTGATCAATGCGGGAACAACGGGCGTCGCGCTTGCCATCGGAACGATGAGCGGACTTCCGCTGCGAGCAGCCGCCAAACCGTCGCCTTCCTCCCTCTCAGTCGGTATCGTCGGAGCAGGACTCGCCGGATTAGCCTGTGCCGATACACTCACCACCCATGGCATCCGAGCCTCCGTCTATGAGGCGGCAACTCGAACAGGCGGGCGCTGCTGGTCGCTACGAAACGTCTTCCTCGGTCAGGTCGCAGAACGTGGCGGTGAGTTCATCGATACGCTTCAGAAAACGATGCTGGGCTATGCCAAACGCTTTCGTCTCCGCCTTGAAGATGTGAATAAGGAGCCGGGAGAGATTTTCTACCACTTTTTAGGACAACGGTATTCAGAAGCCGCTGTCGTGGAGGAATTCCGCGATTTCGTCTCAGTGATGCGGATCGATTTGAATCGCCTGTCGCAAGAAATCACGGCCTCCTCCCATACACCATTCGATGTGGCGGTAGACCGTATCAGTCTCCTGGCTTACCTACGAGGGCAGAACGGAGCCGGTATCCCGGCGGGGCCTCTCGCCGAAGCCGCCATCGTCGCCGCCTATGAAGCTGAGTATGGACTGTCGGCATCTGACCAGAGCTGTCTGAACTTTCTGCTGTTCATCCATGCCGACCGCCGTTCGAAGTTCACCCCCTTCGGTGTATTCAGCGACGAACGATATCACCTGGTCGACGGCAATGACCGGATCGTCGAAGGACTGACCCGCGAACTTTCCGAACAGATCATCTATGACTCAAGACTCGTACGGGTCCGTAAAGCAAGCGACGGGCGAATCGAACTCACGTTTCACCAGAACTCCCGCACGGTGACCGTCACGCACGATACCGCCGTACTGGCCATCCCCTTTACCACGCTCCGCCACGTAGATCTGGATGCCGATCTCGAAATCTCCCCCGCGCAACGCGCCGCGATTCACGGACTGGGGTACGGGACCAACGCCAAGATGATGATCGGCTTTTCACGTCGTCCTTGGCGTACGCTTGGTGGGAACGGAACATCCTATTCCGATCTGTCGAACCATCAAACAACCTGGGAAACGAACCCCACTCAGGGATCAGACACGAGAGGAATTCTCACTGACTATTCAAGCGGACAGCGAGGAGCCCGCTTGGACCCTACTGCGGTCCAGACGGAAGCTCGACAGTTCTTACAGGACTTGAACCTCGTCTATCCGGGAACCGTCGGAGCCGCAACGATGATACAGGGTCAGTATGTCGCACATCTTGAACATTGGCCGTCGAATCCACTGACACAGGGCAGCTATACCTGCTACCGACCCGGTCAATTTACGACGATGGCCGGCGTAGAAGGTCTCCCAGCGGGCAATCTGTTCTTTGCCGGTGAACAGACCAACTCGTTCTATGAATGGCAGGGCTTCATGGAAGGAGCGGCACTCTCCGGTATCGCCGCAGCCAAATCTATTCTGGCCGCAACTAAAATTCGCTGAAATCAGCTGGAGAAAAACCACTGGCCTCTTCTCCACATCTCAACCCGAACGATCTCACTTTCATAGACTCTCGCTGAATCCATTCAGATACTCCCTGAATCGAAAAGGATTCACCTCCTGTAACGCTTTTCACAAACAGCATCCCAATCATTTGGAATCGACACTACTCAGACAAGAAGCATCACGGCCCATTCTTTGCTGATGAGGCGTAACACTGGTGCAATGACTGATATCACTACCAGCTAAAGGCGAATCGCTCGCCCTGGCAATAGGGCCATATAGATCCATCCTGTGGAGCAACATGGCTCCATTGGACCGATTGGCGATCTTTTTCTAAATGGTGTGATGAGATATTGGAATGAACAAATCTACATCCTCCGCAGATAAGCAAGCTCATGAGTCGTTCACTTCGACAACCGGTTGGTTAGGGAGACCTACGCACATGACACATCGTGTTCGTACTTTCTCGCAAGCACTTCTTGCACTTACGCTGCTATCCGGTTGTTCCTGGCTGGCGGATATCTCCAGTTCTATGCGAGTGGACACCGGCCTGGAGCCAGAGAACATTGATTCCAATGTCCGCTTCCGCACCACCTACTACTTCCGAGTCCTGACTGGTTGCAAAATTGAGTCAACCGCATCAGCTGATTACGACAAGTTTTCCCCCTTCAAAAAACGCATCAGCGGTGTGTTTATTCCTCTGAACGATTCGCTCTATCGCTTCCGCATGACAGGGCAAGCAGCAGCGCTCTTCAACCGTGTCCACTTCGAATCCGGCATCCTTCGGAAGGAGCAGATTGATCCATTCGGCAGTAGCGTGCGGTACAACGATCAGACGCACGCCTTTACACCGATCTCCGCGGATGAAGTGAGGGATGACAACGCCCGGCACATTGCCATGCAAGAGGTTGAACAATTCAGGAAGCTGTACACGGACCTGGCTGCCGATGAAAAACTAACAACCGGTCATAAGACTCAGCTCTTCGCCAAGTTGATCACGATGATCGAGGACCGGCTCGATCAGATCAAAGCATCTCGCCCATCGAGCGCGGTCAGTACAACACCAAGCTCTGGTTCTGGTACGGCAGGAACGAACCCGACCGATTCAGCATTGACGAAGCTCGAACAGAAATTAATTGCACTTGAAGAGAAGTTAGGGAAGGCAAGAACGCACTTCAACAACACTCAGAAGACTTTAATCGAGGCTAAAAAGAAAGTTGCAGAAATTGAGACGAACTTGAACGACGCCAAGGCTGCATTGACAAGCCCTGATCCATCGACGAAACCACCTAAACAGAATATCGACGCACTCACCGCCGAACTAACTGCAGCAGAACAGGTCATGACCACAGCTGAAACCAACCGGGATGCTGCCGGCAAACTAGTCACAACGCTGACCGGAGAATCCACGGCTATTAAGACTGAGATTGAAAATGCTCATAAGAATTTGACCACAGCGAAACAGGAGACGATGACATCCCTCACAACCCTCAAAGGAAAAGTTGAGGACTTGCTCAAGGAGCTTGGCGTGGCAACAACGCCTCCGGCCAACCAAGGCACGGCGGCCTGCAATGGAAAACCATCAGAAAACAAATATTACATTCTGGGACCAGAAGGGACGAAAGAACTAGACCCCAACGACCGACTACTCTTAGCCCTTTCGGTGGACAGCAAGCCGTTGATCAGCGCCTTGCAGCAACTGTCTGATCGGAAGTTCCAGTCAGCAGGAACAAACTATCAGACCATGGAAGATTTGCTCCACGAGCGAGGGCAGATCCTAGACTCCCGATCACTTTTGCAGAAAGCGGAAAAGGCGATCGACCCAGATACAGCGGCGACCGACCAGCCCAAGCTGGAGACGCTGCTCGAAGAATTGCGAAAGCCTTATATGCCCACACACTCAACTGCGTTAACACAGTAGTGGGAGACTTTTGACATGCTGACCGTCATTACACATCGAGCCAGAATTCTTATCTGCCTTTTCATTGCCGTCTACATGCCTGGGTGCATGGCATTTTCTGACTCATCTGCGATGCGAATCGAAGTGGAAGTGTACAAAGGGCCACTCTCACTTGAGCCAGAAATCCAACTTGGGGAGCTATTCGGCTATCTGCGTGAGGCATACAATGGGTTACAGAAGACCCAAGATATTATTCAGGCTGTAGGAAAAACGAATGGGCTGTACAGTTGTCCATCCGGCAGCAAATTGGATCGCAACGGCTACGATACCTGCACGCTCAACCCAAAAGACCAGTCAAACTCCCTAAAGTCTGACCAAGAGAACAAAGCGAATTCTCCACTGCAGTGGTGTTCGAGTCTTGATCCATCGAATCTCAACTTCTTTTCTAAATTTGATTATGCTGACTGCTCGCTCCTCAAGATGCTTTCCGAAGACGTGAGTAAATTGCAGAACAGTTTACTGCACCCCATTTGCGCACTTACGAAAGCAATAAGTACGGACACCACTTGCGACATCACAAACGACTCCTTAGATACGAACACTTTGAAGATGCTAAATAACAGTTTGAAGAAGATTCAGATCTCCTCTATCACCCTTCTTCAGACCTCATTGGAAAAATCATCTCCACCAATACAAGAATCATCACTCCGAGATGCTCTCATGGAGGCCAATCGTGCCGTGGCAGTCATGCAGGCATCTGCTTTTCGCTATGCCAATGCTGCAACAGGAGGACGATCAACCAAGTTTTCTGTCCGGAAGGCTCAGACTCACTTCATTGCAGCCACTTCAGAGTATGCCAACCAGATTCAGGCGCGAGCCGATGCCTTGCTCAAACAACTTGGAAACGCAGGGCGCGATAGGCGAGAGCTTCCTTTAAGCACCCATCTCAGAGAGGCTGAACCAACTGACTTTGTCTATCTCTATAGCTGGATGTCTAGCACAACCCCATCCATCTTTCCACTCCTGGTCTTTTCACCTCCACAGATGTCAGTTACGGAGCGTATTAAAGTCGTGGACAGGCTCTATGCCGACCACTTTTGGTCAAAAATCAACACCGTCTATGCCAGTGGTCGCGGCAAGACACAGATGGCTTTCATCAAGGACGAAACCGGCAACTGGAATCTAAAAAGTTTTCATAACGACCCGACGGAATTACTGGAGGCTTATACCAATGTAGCCCAAAAAGCATTGCAGAAAGCTGCTGCGCTCGCCACAGGCACCTTCACAGGCGGCATCTCGGCAGCCGACCTCGTGCTTGCCAAACAACTGCGCGATTTTGCAGCTGACTCTGAACCAGATAAAGCTATTTCACAAACACCCCCTGCGGGCACCTTATCACTCACGCACCTCCGCACACGTCTCATGGACAAGCTTGACCCGGCACAGTTCAAATCGGACCTTGAGAAGGAGAAGGAGTTGCTCGGCACGATCGACAAACAAACGGCAGCAGTTGCAACAGCAACCGACTCTGCAAAGAACGCAGCACAGAAAGATCTGGCAGATACGCAGAATGAACTTATGAACCACCGCAAACAAGTTATCGCTCGATGGGAAACCATCTTCACCGATCATAGCAATCTGGTGGATATCCTCAGCTCAACCATCAAAAAGAATTAAAAAGGTGATCATGATGCTCGATAGCCAATCATCAACAGACAAACAATTACCTTTCTGCGATCTGGTCATGAAGGGTGGGATTGCAAGCGGCGTGGTGTACCCCACGGCCATTGCGACATTATCCGACCACTATCGTTTTCAAAGCATTGGAGGAACCTCTGCCGGCGCCATCGCGGCAGCCGTTACAGCAGCCGCAGAATATCAGCGGCGACAAACCGACTCTCTGGAGGGCTTCAAACTCTTACACAAACTTCCCATTGAGCTTGGTAAACCGGTCGCCTCAGGTAAGAGTACATTACTCAGTTTATTTCAACCCCAGCGAGAGTTGTCTCGGATTTTCTCAGTACTCTTAGCATCCTTAAATCGAGGGACGACATCTTCGCGAATCCTTCATATCATCATCGGGTTTATGAGAGCCTATTGGCCAGCAACCATGGTAGCGACAATAGTGGGAACTGTCTCCGCTCTGGGAGTAGGCTTCCTCTACTACAAAGCCATTGCCCCCATCTACATAGACACAGGACTATACGGATTTCTCATCGCCGCTATCATCTTCAGCACCTTCTTCACGATCACGGCTTCAGGTCTGATTGGCTACTGGGCATATGTCGACGTCACCAGACGACTGGTCTCCAACAATCTTGGTCTTTGTACCGGGATGACTACTAGCGGAGAGCATAAAGCCCTTACCCCCTGGCTACATTCGCTGATTCAAACAGCGGCTGGCCGTACCGTTAAGACCGATCCTTTGACCTTTGGCGACCTATGGGAGGCCAAGGGATCAGACGCTTCCACACCGCGCTCAATAGATCTTCAGATGTTCTCTACCAATCTTTCGCATGGCCGACCATATATTTTCCCATTGGCGGAAACTGAGCAGCTGTATTTCAGGGAAGATGAAATGCGGAAATGCCTGCCAACCGACGTGGTGAACTGGATGATAGACAAAAAATGGGTACCACAAAGCACATGTACGAAACTACCCGATGGTCTATTTAGATTACCGTGTCCCGAAGACTTCCCCATTCTGCTGGCGGCGCGCATGAGTTTGTCTTTCCCGTTCCTCTTTACAGCGATTCCGCTTCATTACTATGACAAAGAACAAGGCTTTCAGCGTTGCTGGTTCTCTGATGGTGGCATCAGTTCGAACTTCCCCATACATCTTTTCGATGACCTACTCCCGAGATGGCCAACTTTTGGCCTAACGCTAGAGTCAAAAATTGATGATCAACCAGATGTCTTCTTAGCGAAAACGTACGAGGAAGGATATGAAGAACGTTGGAATCATTTGTCCGAAGAAGTAGCGCGAAAGAAAGACGCCGGGACATTGGGTTGGTTCATCGGTGCCGTGGTCAGCACCATGCAGAACTGGAACGACAACTCGCTCGCACGCATGCCGGGAGTGAGAGACAGGGTCGCCCGTGTCAGATTAAACAAGGGCGAAGGCGGGATAAATCTCAATATGAAAGAGGACGACATCAAACGCGTGGCCGATCGCGGCGTCGAGGGAATTCAGGAGCTTTTAGCAAGATTCCCTGCTGCTCCACCAACTGGGCACCCTGTGACTGGTTGGGATGAACATCGGTTTGTCCGATTACATGTCCTGCTGAAGATGCTCGCTGCCAGAGCTCCGGGAGTCGTCTCCGCTGTCAGTCTCAATAGCAAAGATAATCTATATGCGACTAATTTCTGCAAACTGCTTAACGATCTGCAGACAAGTGTCGGACAAACATTCCCACCTGGTTATACGAGCCAGATCACAGACCACAATTGCACTGACCTCGTTATATTCGTTCAGATGCTCGCAGGACTTGCGCAAGAAATGGAACACCTGGACAAGTCAATCCCCTTCACAGCTATCCCGATTCCGGAACTGCGAGTTCGTCCACCCTTATAGATTAAGAATGGCCTGACAAGCATGTGCGACTTGCTCTAGGAAACGACTTCGGGAAGCGTCAGACGGTATGAGGTGAGACGTGTTACATCCATTTTTCTTAGTCACGTATCCAAATCGATGGTACCTGCTCGTACTGCTTACTGTAGCTACCGCTGGATTCGCATACATTCTATGGTGTCAAGGAGAGCCACTTAAAGCGGCAACACCTCACGGCATCCTAGCCTACGAGTTTAGCTGGACTAAGCAAGGCGCACAGGCGATTCTCGACTCCTGGAAAAAGCCATTCGATGTAGCACGGGAGCAACTACAGGTCGACTATGCATTTTTAGTGTTCTATCCGCTCCTGCTTTCACTGACCTGTGGAATCTTGGCAGATTCTCCGGATAGCGTTTTGGCAGAAGTCGGTATCTTCATCTCATGGGCTGTTTTGTTATCTGGTCCGCTGGATGCAGTCGAGAACTATGCGCTCCTCGTGATGATTCAATCAGGTGCCTCCGAAGCGATGGCCAAAACAGCGGGGTGGTGTGCTGGGATGAAATTCACTCTGGTATTTGCAGCACTTGGCTACTGTCTGTGTGAGGGAATCAATCTGCTGTTCAGAAGCATAAAAACTGCCCTGCTCGATTAATGATTGTAACTGTTTGGCTCATGTATCGTTGATCTTTTCGGTAGAGAAGCGTTAGCAGAAACGGGATCTGTGGAAACAATGGCCACCAAATACTGGGAACTTGGCAATCAGATCACGGCTTTTTCAATTGTGCAAATGATCGCCTTGGTGCTTGCTGCGGCTAAAGAAAGCGCCATTGAACATGCGATCAAGCGAAATTGGCGACTCACCTTTTCATTGTTTTCAATCGGTACCTTCGTGTACATCGGTGTGCTTATTCATTGCTTCATGATGGAAATTCAGTCAGCACCGGAACATTGCAAATTTATTTGGACGTTATATGGCCGAATCTCTCTCGTCTTATTGACCTCGATAGGAGGCGTCCTATGGGTTCAGGCACTTCATCGTGAAACAATGCTACCGAGCGAAGAATAAAGCAGGTCTCCCCAGTCAAAAATTACAACATGCTCAGTGTGCCCCTCCCGATTTTGTGGACACGCCCTTAAACGATAGCCGCCTTAACGAAGCGCTCGATGGGTGA
>CABVRR010000107.1 GCA_902500705.1 uncultured Nitrospira sp. | reverse complement strand
AAAGAGGGCACGTTCAATATGTGCACGTTTTGGCTGGTGGAAGCCTTGGCGAGAACCGGGCGTGTCGATCGACCCAAGCTGGAGGAGGCGCGTCTGTTGTTCGAACGCATGCTGGGCTATGCTAATCACGTGGGGCTCTATGCGGAAGAGATCGGAGCCAGCGGAGAAGCGCTCGGGAACTTTCCTCAGGCGTTTACGCACTTGGCGTTGATCAGTGCGGCATTCAATCTTGATCGAGCGTTGGATTCGAAAACGTAGATGTGCTCTGCGCGTACTCGGCTAATACGAGCGGACGGGATAGAGGAGGAGCCTCTGTCGAAGAATCGACGTTTCTGGTGGTTCCTTGTCGGGTGGATTTTGAACAGAAAGAACAAAGAAGCCTATGACTGTACAGCTCAATGAGTTATCTCACGCGCTGCTGCGCTTGCATAAAGCCCTGCTGGAGGCCGAACGGCTCTCGTATGAACGAGTCCATGGCCGCATCGAATCCAATGGCGCCTTTCTCCAATTGATTTTAGGCGATTCCTGGTTTGCCTGGTTGCGACCGCTGTCCAACTCGATGGCCAAGCTCGATGAGCTTGCCGAAGCGGATTCGGCGACCTCCGCCGACGAGATTGCGTCTGTGCTCGCTGCGGTTCGGAGCCTGCTGACTCCCTCGGAGACAGGCGAAGGATTCGGGCGGCATTATTACGATGCGTTGCAAAAGGCGCCTGAGGTGGGATTGGCACATGCTCAAGTTAAGGGATTGCTCGGACCACGATCTATATCACAGGGGAGGACTAACACCATGAGTGTCGATATCGAGAAAGTCAAAAAGTTCGCCAAGGATCTCCGGACGGGGTATCCCCGTAGTCCTCGGGAAAAGTTGGGCGGCTATGTCATCGCGGCGCGATGTGTCGACAAATGCCGCGCCTCCTTGCTGAGCATGAACGGAGAGTACAGCTACTGGCCCTGTTCGTTGGCGGCCCAATGGTTTGGATTTTCAGGCATTACACCGGAGCAATTCAAAGACGCGGTTGCGACCGGAGCGACGGACGACGATCTCGCGCGATGGATCACGGAACATTCCAAGGTGAAGGACTCGGACGAGGTGCTGAAATGGAATAACCGGTTGCGTGATATGAGACTCAGCGACATGAACATCCAGGCACAGCAGTATCTGGAGGAATATATCCCGAAGTTCGTGCCGAGTCACCGTCCAGTCTACGTGTGGTTTGACGTGTATGATCTGGAAGAGAAACGATTGTGATCGCCAGCTTCCGGTGATCGAAAAGCTTTGGTTACTACCGATGCAAGCGAGGAAGGACCTGCGATGAGGACGAAACTGAATATTGTGTTGGTGCATGGAGCCTGGGGCGACGGGTCACATTGGCGACATATCATTCCCCCGTTGCATGATCGAGGATTTCACGTGGTTGCGGTTCAGAATCCCCTGACCTCACTGGCTGACGATGTCGACCGTACGAGCAAGCTCGCGGCGGCGCAAGACGGTCCCACTCTATTGGTGGGGCATTCCTATGGCGGTGCAGTGATTACAGGCGCCGGTCACGTGTCGAATGTGGTCGGGCTCGTGTACATCGCTGCGTTTGCACCCGATGAAGGGGATAGCTTGGGAAGTCTGTTTGGCAGGCGTGAACCGCCGTCCGGCGCGAGCAGCATTCGCCCAGACAAAGACGGCTTCTTGTGGATCGCTCGAGACTCCTTTCGGGAAAGCTTCGGGCAGGATCTCGATGCGCAGGAGGCGCTGGTGATGGCGGTCTCGCAAAAACCGATTGCGGGACGTTGCTTCGAGGATAAATCGGGCTCGCCGGCGTGGAAGAGCAAGCCAAGCTGGTATCAAGTGTCTAAGAATGATCGCATGATTCCACCGGAGACAGAAGCGTGGATGGCCGAGCGTATCAAGCCAAAAAAGACGGTGACATTGGACGCCGGTCATGCGTCGTTGGCTTCGCGCCCACGCGAGGTCACGTCTTTGATTGTAGAAGCGGCCGATTCCTTTGCCTAAGCAGTTAAGGGACAAGGTATCGAAGTGCCTTAGGTTCATGTGTGTGTCGCCTACACTTCTGGGAAGGATTGCTATATGACGAGTGATAACTCTCAACCTTGCCTTCTTGCCGCTCCGCCGCCGGTCGGACGATCGTTGACGTTTCGTGTGGCGCAGGGTGCCGACCTTCGTTCCGCGCTGAAACGGTTGCAAGGCGATTTTGCGCTCGATTGGGGCGTCATTGGCATCGGTGAGCCGGTGGTCCGTGCGCTCGGTCGAACCGTGGAAGGGCTTCGGGTGTTTCCGAGTCTTGCCGGAGCCGCGTGCACCATTCCCGCTACGCAACAGGGGCTGTGGTGTTTTCTGCGAGGGCAAGATCGAGGCGTGCTGTTTGACCTCACCGAACGGATTCGAACCCTGCTCGATGGGGCGCTCGTGCTCGATGACGCGCTGGATACCTTTGTCTATAACGGTGGGCGGGATCTGACCGGATATGTAGACGGCACGGAGAACCCTCGTGATGAGGCTGCGCGTGAAGCGGCTCTCGTTCCTGCCGGACATCCGTTGATGGGATCAAGCTTTGTCGCCGTTCAACGATGGGAACATGACTTGACTCGATTTCGCTCGTTTACCCCGGATCGGCGCGATGCCGTCATGGGGCGACGTGCCGATACGAATGACGAGATCGACGACGCGCCGGTGTCCGCACATGTGAAGCGGAGCGCACAGGAAAGTTATGATCCACCGGCCTTCATGGTGCGTCGCTCCATGCCCTGGGCGGACGCTCATCGGCAGGGCTTAGAGTTCATCGTGTACATAGAGTCACTCGATCGGTATGAACGGGTATTGCGGCGGATGGTCGGGCTGGATGACGGTATTGTCGATGCGCTCTTTACATTCTCCCGACCGTTGACGGGCGGCTATTACTGGTGTCCTCCTGTCCACGAAAAGCGCCTCAATCTTTCTAGTCTTGGACTGTGAGGATTGCGCATCTGATTTGTGCGTAGCCGGATTCGGTACCGTTCATTTTGTGCACGATGAGAGCGCTATGATGGTCGAACCGGTTTTTAAATGACCGAGGAGGAGCTGATATGAACGCGCATTATCTCGGGCATGTGGTGTTTTATGTGAAGGATCTGGCACGATCGCTCGGATTCTATCGAGACCTCTTAGGATTCAAGGAAGTGGGCGAGGCCTTCAACGGAGCCGCTGCCGCATTGACGTCCGGACGGACGCATCACGAATTATTGTTGATTCAGGTGGGGGACGTTTCAGGCCCACCGGCAGGGCGTCGCCGAGGGCTGTACCATATCGGCATCAAAATCGGAGACAGCCTCGACGAGCTGCGCCAGGCGAAGGGCGAATTGGAGCGCGCGAACGTTCCGATAGATGGCATGAGCGATCATACCGTGAGTCAGAGCCTGTATCTCAGAGATCCCGATGGGAATGAAGTAGAGCTCTACGTGGATGCAGACGAGTCTGTCTGGAAAAATAACCCGGAGGCGGTGCTCTCACCCATCAAGCCCTTGTATCTGTAAAGTGAGCTGATTTCGAAAGCCCATCCTGCTTTTCAGTGAGAACCTGACGAGAGCCGTAATCGATGAGGGAGAGGAATTGCGGGCTACTCGTCTACGGCTGTTGCCGTTTTCGTTCCATCGACTGACGATACTGCTCCACATAGGCCAGAATGTGGCCCTTCGGGACCGCAAACCAGGTTAACGCATGCCGGATCAATGTCGCTGAGGCTTCGACTTCCGGTTGAATGACTTCAGTCGATCCTGCCGTCATGAGCCTGTCGGCATCCACTTGCTTATGGGCGCGCGACAGGATCGGCACTTTTTGATTGAAAGCGCGGATGCGATTGACCACCAGTAGGGCCGGTTCGATATCAGGCAGCGCCACGATAATCAGGGATGCATCTTCGGCTCGGGCCTTCGTGAGCAATTCACGGTGCGAGGCGTCGCCATAGAGACAGGCGATGCCTCTGACTTGTAGCCGACGGATGACATCCGGATCCTGATCGATCGCCACATACGGAAGATTGAAGGCTTCCAGGGATTTCCCGATCGCGCTGCCCACCCGGCCGAATCCACACAGAATCACATGCTGTGTCAGTGGGTCGCGCTCCGGCGGCCATGGCGCCGCTTCGAGTACATCGCGCCCGGGGTGTTTCCTGCCGAGCCAGCCAGGCACATACCGAACGAGGGCGGCATTCATGAGAATAGTCAAAAGCGACGCAGCGAGCGTCGCATTGTAGACCTCACTGCCGACATGGCCCGCCGTTTTGGCGACTTGCACCAGGACAAAGGAGAATTCGCCGATTTGCGTGAGGCCGGTGCCGACCAGGAATGCTGTGCTCCATGAATACCTGAACAAGCGCACGACGGTCGTCCAAATCACGAGTTTTCCGACGATGATCAACGCAATGATCGTGGCGAGGAGAGAAAGATTTTCAATAATGACACGCGGGTCGATCAGAATACCGATGGTCACAAAGAACAACGCAACGAAGGCATCACGCAGCGAGAGCAGCCGAGCCAATGTTTCATGCCCATACTCGGACGTGCTGATAATGAGGCCGGCCAGGAAGGCTCCCAAGGCAAGCGATAGCCCGACCATCTGTGTCACAGCGGCCGTGCCGAGGCTGATGGCAAGAATGACGAGGAGAAAGAGTTCTTGGTTTTTGGTTCTGGCGACATGGGTCATGATCGGTGGAATGACTTTGGCGCCTAGATAGCCTAGAGGTGCAAGAATCAACAGCGCCTTCAACAGCGCCTGACCGATCAAGAGCAATCGCCCTGAGTCGAACTCGCCGAGAGCGGGCACGAGGACTGTCATCACTACCACGGCGACGTCTTCCACCAGCGTAATGCCGATCATGACTCGTCCATGCCGTGAATGCAGTTCGCCCCGATCGAGAAGTAAGCGGGCGAGGACCATGGTACTCGCCATGGAGATGACCGCTCCGATCACGATGCTTTGCGTTATCGGCCATCCGATCACGCTTCCTACCAACATGGCCAGCCCGATGGACAGGAGGATGCCGAGTGGTCCGCCCGCGAGCGCGACCCATTTGACGCGAAGGAGATCGTTCACTGAAAACTCAAGCCCGATCGAAAACATCAAGAGAATGACACCGATCTCCGCGAACAACTCAAACGTGTGCGGGTCCGAGACGGTCGGACCGGGAGTGAACGGACCGATGGCGATCCCGCCCAGCACGTAGCCTAAGATCAGCGGCTGTCGAGTTAGCCACGCCAGTGCGCCGCCTGCGACGGCGGCGAGGAATACGGTGGCAAGATCTCCAAAAAAGATAGGATTGGGCTCCACAAACAACCTCTTGATGCGCACATAGTTTCCCTGGTGGCGGTGTCACGCAACAGGGTGGCATAAAGCCGAACGACGTACTTACCACAGGTGAAGGTAAATAGTATTGCCGTCTTTCAAGCCGTCATGACGAAACGGTATACTGAGGGCTCGTCGTTCACGTCTTGCGCTGTCTATGCAATAGGGGGGAAGTTATGGAGAAGCCACGCATTGCCGCGAAAGAGCCATCGGTCATGTCATTGGATCCTGGTACCTACTACTGGTGTTCTTGCGGGCGTTCGCGAGACCAGCCCTTCTGCGACGGATCTCATCAAGGCACCGGATTTGAGCCGGTTGAGTTTACGGTGGATCAAAAAAAAGAAGTGGCGCTCTGCCAATGCAAACAGACCCACACGCCGCCGTTTTGCGACGGGACGCACCAGACGCTCTGATGTCCGACAGAGTATTCAAAATGGTTGTCCGCTTGCTGGGCCGACTTGAGCCGATGTTTTTCCAGAGACCATGCTGAAATCTTATGGATGAGCTGTCGTTGACTCCGTGCGAGACGCTGGCGGAGCGCTATCAAGCCTTGCTCGATGTGGCGCAGGCGATTGCCGCGCATCGAGATCTTGACGAACTGTTCAAGGAGCTCGCTCACCGGCTTCCTCGAGTTGTGCAGGTGAACTATGTTGATTTGTCGCTCTATGACCCTGTCAAGAAGGTGATGCGTTTGCATACCATTCAGGCCAATGTGCCGGCTGACCTTATTGGGGGGCATGAACTTGCTGTTGATGCCTGTCCATCCGGCGTCGTGTGGCAAGGACAACACCCACTTCTTGTGGAGAACTTGTCGGAAGAAACGCGCTGGCCTGGCGTCATCCGCTCGATGATGGAAGATGGCACGCAGTCTTTTTGTTTCGTTCCGTTGACCACGGCGAGAGGGCGATTGGGAGCGATGGGGTTTTTGAGTTTAGAGAAAGAGGCCTACCACGACAGCGATCTTGAGTTTCTCGAACAGGTCGCCAAACAAGTGGCGGTGGCGGTCGAAAATGCTTTGGCGTTTCAGCAAATCGGCGAGCTCAAGGATAAGCTGGCAAAGGAAAAACTGTACCTCGAAGAAGAGCTTCGGATTGAGCACGGATTCGAGGATATTATCGGTGAGAGCAAACCGTTGAAACAGGTGCTGAAGCAAGTCGAAGTCGTGGCGCCGACCGATTCGACCGTCTTGATTCAAGGTGAAACGGGGACCGGCAAGGAACTGATCGCTCGCGCGATTCACCGACTCAGCGGTCGCAGCGAGCACACGTTCGTCAAGCTGAATTGCGCCGCGATTCCCACCGGGCTGCTGGAAAGCGAGCTGTTCGGGCATGAACGAGGGGCATTCACGGGCGCCATTTCTCAGAAATCAGGTCGATTTGAATTGGCCGATAAAGGCACCATTTTCTTGGACGAAGTAGGGGAAATCCCGCTCGAGTTACAATCCAAGCTCCTGCGTGTCTTGCAGGAACAGGAGTTCGAGCGATTGGGCAGCACGAAAACCATTCGAGTCAACGTGCGCCTGATTGCAGCCACGAATCGAGACCTCAAAAATTGGGTGGAGGAAAAACAGTTCAGAAGCGACTTATATTATCGATTGAATGTCTTTCCGATCACTGCTCCACCGCTCCGCGATCGCCGCGACGATATCCCGATCCTTGTTCGATATTTCACGCAGCGCCATGCCGGCCGGATGAAAAAGAATATCCAAACGGTTCCCATCACGACGCTGGAGATGCTGTCACGGTATGCATGGCCGGGAAACATCCGAGAATTGGAAAATTTAGTGGAACGTTCCGTGATTCTCACGCGGGGTACGGATCTGCAAGTGCCTCTCAGCGAGCTGCAGAATGAACATCACCTGACGGCTTCCCCTGTCATCACGCTTGAAGAAGCCGAACGAGAGCAAATCTTGCGCGCGCTGCAGGAAACCAAGTGGATCATCGGTGGACCAGGAGGAGCCGCGACGCGTCTCGGATTGAAGCGAACAACGCTTCAATCAAAGATGCAGAAGCTTGGCATCACCCGCCCGTACTAGCATTGTAACGCTTCGTCGAATGGCGAGGCGACGGATGAGAACCACTTCCTTCTTCTCCGCAGACTCGTCGTTACGCCAGCAGTCTCCTACTTTTTGGCGCAGCGAGGGTCGCTTTTCTGGATCTCCGCGATCTTCTGATCATCAAAGGGGATCGGCGCGCATCCATGTCCCTTTTCACAGACAAAGTCGAACTTCGCCGCAGGCTGATGACAGCTTACACACTCGACGCCTTGCGACTTATTCACGACCTTATCTCCACGGTCCTGAATGGTGGTTCCTTTTTCAGAGAGATCTAAAAAGAAGAACTCCCAGCCGTTGGTGGTTGGGAACTTCTCGCGCGGATGCTTGACCATGGCTTCGAACGGGACGAGCTGGAGAATGGTCCCGACCGGGTAGTCCTTGTCGGGTACGCTCTCTCGAAAGATCTTCATGGCTTCTTTCAGTTTCTGAGCATCAGCATGTTTGAAGCGCGTATTTCTGACCTTCGGCCAGTCGAGAATGCACCCGAACGTCTCTGCTGAAACGGTTATGTCTTCAGCTGATGCACCGGCAGGCGACGAAAAACTGAGTCCCATCGCAAACAATACCGACAGACAGATCCAACCGAATCTATGTTGCAAGGCATTGATAAGCGCATGCATACGATGTCCTCCTTCTCTCGCTATCGTGACAATCCATCAGGGATTGAGCTGGGCGCTACGGCTCACTGTATATAGCACCAGCCCGAACCCGATAGGAATAGGGATCAGCGAGATACTCAGGCGAGACGCCCTTCAATGAAACGGTCTCCCTTGACCAGAGAGCCTACAGTGACTACCTAACTACTGAAAAGCCGGACGGAGTACAGATTGAGTATGGTGACAGAGCGCGAGGGGCTACTGCCTGCGTCCGGAAAATGAGTCTGACAGCCTTCGCCAGAGGAAGAGAGGTGCCGCCATGAAGAACAGTCCTCAATTACCGCGCGCCCGTGGCATTGCCAAGGTGACAGATCTCATCCCCATGCATGACGATTCGATTCGCCAGGCTGGAGCTGCCATTCCGCCAGGCAATTGGGCTGCACATGATCCATTTCTGTCCATGATGAACGACCGGTTCAAAAAAGGCGCATTTGGGCCGCATCCACACCGAGGTATCGAGACGATCACCTATATTCTCGATGGCTCGCTCAGACACCAGGACAGCCGCGGTGGACAGGGTGTGCTGACCTCGGGAGATGCTCAGTGGATGACCGCCGGAGGTGGCGTCGAACATCTGGAAGATCCTGTTGACGACAAGCCCGTGCATGTCTTGCAACTCTGGCTGAATCTCTCCGCGGCTGACAAATTGACACCTTCCCGGTATCAGGATCTGCGAGGAGACCAGATGCCGGTCCGCCAAGAACCGGGGGCAGACGTGCGGGTGTTCTCCGGGGCTTCGGGAGATGTGCGAGGTCCGGCACTCAATCATGTTCCGGTGACCATGGTTGAATTGCGATTGAGCGCAGGCGCCACGATCATCCAAGAGTTGCCGGGCTCGTACAACGGCTTCGTCTACGTCATTGAGGGTGAGGGCCGGTTTGGGCGCGACGGCATTGCTGCCGGCCGCCATCAGACACTCTGGCTGGAACGGACGCCTACCGACATTCCCACGACGGTGAGCGTGACCGCAACCACGCCGCTCCGGGCACTCCTGTTTGCCGGAGAACCACTGCATGAACCGGTGGTCGCACGCGGGCCGTTCGTCATGAACACAGAACAACAGATCGAAGAGGCCTATGCCGACTATCAGGCCGGGCACTTCGGCGGGTAACCCACGCTCTCAGTGCGATGGGAAAAGACAAAAAGCAGCGGTGCGGTGATCTCGCCGACGACCATGCCACGGCTGGATTGCTGCGCGTGCGGCGAGGGCTGCTTATCAGACGACTAAGCAAACTGGTAGACAAAAATCAGGAAGACGCACAAAAACCCTTTGATCTTCTGGGGGACACGGAGAACGGATTATTGTGGATCGAAGGAACCACGCGGCGATTCAGAGATGGATGCAACTATATTAGAAAGTATAGAAGATGATCTCGTTCTTTGACAGGCACAGGAAGTAATCTTGCGAGTCGGCGATGACGGAGAACCTCCGTCATCGCCGGAAAGCTCGAACCTCGCCGCTTAGCCGAACACTCCGTATCAGTGCATCTCCCGGTATGGGAGGCTCACCGGGAAAGCGGTTGCGGGGCCGTGACTTGCCCAAAGCGCCCGTTATTGAAATCGTACGAAGCTTGCCGAATTTCCTCCTGTGTGTTCATGACGAACGGACCGTACCCAACCACCGGTTCATTGATCGGCTCGCCCGTCAATACCAGGAGGATGGCATCCTGATCGGCATGAATGGTCACCGTGCTTCCGTCACGCTCGAAGCGAACGATCTCCGCCTCACCGGCGGCTTGCGTTCCGTTGATGGTGACGCGACCCGAGAGCACCGCAATCATGACATTGTGCCCTTCAGGAAGGTCCAGTGTAAGATCGGCGGCTTGATTCAGCCGAAGATCCCACAGGTTGACGGGAGTAAACGTGTGAGCCGGACCTCGGGTCCCTTGGAACTCTCCCGCAATAATCCTCGCCGTTCCACCCGCTAAGCGGACGGAAGGGATGTCCTTGTCGGTGATGCCCTGGTAGCCGGGAGGACTCATTTTGTCCTTCGCCGGAAGATTGACCCACAGCTGCACCATGCGGAACGGGCCTCCGGTCTTGGTATAGCTGGGCGAATGAAATTCTTCATGAATAATGCCGCGGGCTGCGGTCATCCATTGCACGTCGCCCGGCCCGATGACGCCGCCGTTGCCGGCCGAATCACGATGAGCGACTTCTCCGTCATAGACGATGGTGACGGTTTCAAAGCCTCGGTGCGGGTGCTGCCCCACCCCTCGTGGTGTGGTCGTGGGCTCGAACTGATGAGGCCCTGCATAGTCAAACAGCAGGAACGGGCTGACGGTCGCGCTGTCATCGTGGTATGAAAACAGCGATCGAACGGGGAACCCGTCTCCGACCCAATGGTGACCCTCTGACCGCAGAACGTCGGCAATCTTTTTCGTCATGGCGGCTCCTTTCTTCATGTGATGCGATAGCGTTCGTGTGTCTCCTGTTGTACGGTAGATAGGTTCGCGTAAACAACTTTCAAGTATGGTCCCGGAGGATACTGCCGATGGCAAAGCAAATCGGTTGCCCGACGGAGCAAACACTCGATCTGATCGCTGGTCGCTGGAAAGCGATGGTCATTTATTGGCTGCTCAAAGGTGATCGGCGTTTTAATCAGCTACAACGCGATCTGAGCGGGATCACGCATCGGACACTGACCAAGCAGTTGCGGGAATTGGAAGCCGATGGCTTGGTGGAACGGCACGATTTTAAAGAGACTCCACTGCACGTGGAATATCGTCTCTCCCCGCTGGGCCGTTCCCTCGAGTCCATCTTGCTGGCGATGCATGAGTGGGCAGTGGCTCATCCAAGCGTTATAGGAAAATATCGACGCGTGTAAAGAAATTGGCATACCACATCTGAGTCTTATCCAAACCGCCCAGCTGTCTGCATATCATTACATTCCATGACGATCGCTTCGTCATCTGACGATTTCTCGGCACAGAACTCGTCATCCTTCTAATCGTTTCCCTCGTCTCGCAGAAACACCCTTCCCAATACTCCTTACGATTCAACAAGCTGACGTTCCTCTTTGCGGGCTCACAAAATGGAATGAGCTTTGCCATGTGATTGATGGTGTGACAACACCTCATCTATTAAACGAGACTGAATCTATTGGGCCGTGAAGGCTATCAAGATAGTAAGCGTGCAGCGTACCGACAACAATTAAAGGAGGTCACCATGAAGCTGTCGAGTTGGATGGC
>CABVRR010000106.1 GCA_902500705.1 uncultured Nitrospira sp. | reverse complement strand
TGGGGCTGTCAGCGTGGGCGGGTACTGTCCAGAGTAATCCACAGATAGCGATGAGCCTGCTCAGCTGCAAGGTATCTCTCCTTAATAGGAATGTCACGGGTGTCTCTATTCACTCTCCGGTATGACTAGCGGGATTGTACTCTTGGCGCTTCGTCTGTTCTACTTGTGAATTTCCGTAGCTGGCTACAAGACTCCCTTCTTCATAGTATTCTCTGGTGTATGGGAAATCCACTATTACAGTGTGCTTCCAGGTTGGCTGGCGGTGTGCACCGATCTGTATCCCGGCCCTTTGAGAGAGCTGCTATCGGAACCATGTAGACCGTGGCTGATCTCTCAATGAGGGATTAGCCATAAAACGGCGGAAGTGAGATGCGAAGACCAAGGCCACCGTTGCGCTTGAGGGCCTCAAGGGCAAATCGGTTGAAGCGATTTGCCAATGCTCAAGCAACCCAAAGTCACCTCTTGGCTTAGAGCAAGGGGCAAGTAGTCTCGGCAAAAGACGCATCATTACCGACGAACGATAGAGCTGGTGTTATGCCTTTGTAGTATGTTGTAAGCGATTGAATCATAAGTAGAGTATGGATTTCTCGGCACTCGGCCGCAGAAAATGTATGGTTCCGTTTTTCTTTACCCCCTCGTATGCTCGACGGAATATTACTCAATTTTTGAGCTCCACGGTTTTCCTTGAATAAATTAAGCCACTCAGCCGGGATTGACGATGTTGCTCGTCCTTGTTTGCTCGTTGTTTTACTAAAATGCCGTCTATACATCGTCCAAAGATCATGCGCGGCGTATCTAGAGTAGACACCTAGGGTTGAAAGGCGCAGCGGTTTCATTGGAGCCCCAGTATCAGTCGGTATTGAGGACAATGTCGGGGACATTTTCTCTATTGCAGTGGTGACTAACTTTCGATGCGCTCTGAATTCCCATGGAACTCTCAGACTAACACGAGTAACTTCATGTGTTAAGAAAGGCAAAATCAACTTGCGTACATCGGACAGAATCCAACAGTAAGAGGTGTTCATCAATTTGTGGAGATAGATTAGGTCTAATTTGTAAACATTTGTGACATCGGGCATTGACGCGGCAATCATTCGGTATGGATTCAGAAGAGAGGAATTGTGATCATCGAGAGTCAGCTGTCCGTTGGAGATTTGTGCGACATCGACATCATCAGATGCGTATAGCCTATGTTTCAATAATGCATCAAAGTTCACTCTGCTGGTGCGCCCCATGTTCATGAATTCATGGCGCCAGAAAAAGTCTCGAAAGAGCTCGCCACCTATGGAGCCTACAAGTCCACCCAGCGGGCCCCAAAGAGTCGACTCATGCGTGACCCTGTTATGCACATTGATAGGTAAATGGTTCCCATCGGACAATATGGACGCATCCAATAGAGAATTCGGGGCATGCTTTTCATGAATTACCCTATCCCCTCGTTCTAGAATCCAGCCTAATTTATTTGCAATCTGTCGAGCTATGATTACATCGGGGTGGTTTTCTTCCCCGACAACTCTGAATGTAGTATTGTGTCCCGTTGTGCTTCCAGGCGATGAGGAAAGAGCAGCCGCCATAAGTCGGCTATCGTTTCCTCCAGTCAAATCCACTCTGGTAGATGGCTCACCGGCAGCAAGCGGACAAACCCTGAAAAGGACATCAATTAATTGATCGACAGCTTCCTTGAAGCTTATACGTTCCGGAGGTTGATAGAGTGGTTGAATTTGAACGAGCCGAGCCTTGCGACTTTTCATGTCTAGATGTAGCGCTTTCCCACATGTTGCGCGCCATACATCGCAGTAGAAAGTCCTGCCAGGAGGAATGCCAGTATTGCGCAATAGTGACAAATAGCTGATGCCATCAATACTTGCGTTTATTGTATTTGCAACAACCGATGCCTGCGAGCTTGCCACCACATTGTTCGCGTCTGATCCATAGTAAAATCCGTGCTGAGCCCACATGTCGGTGCAGATCCACAGTGTTTCGCTCAGATGATCGTAGGATAATATGGAGTAAATTCCGCTCAGCTCATCTATGTCAGGTGTCGTCTTAGAGCGATGCGACTGAAGGAGCTCAATCATCTCATTTTCTTTGAGCTGACTCGTAGTGCTCCCTCGTTGATAGCACCAACCAAAAGATATGACAAAAGATCTGTTTTGAGGGTTGTTATTTTTTTCGATATAGATGTTCCCATTGTGACTCTCCGTCAGGTCGGCTGAAAGGCTGAAGCCATCTCTAACGATGCTTACCGCGTGAGTATTCACCGTAAATACGCCAGAAGACTTGCGACTATCACATGACTGCATAGAAGAACTTGCGTGGTTAGTCTTACGCAGCACAACTGTAAATCCAGACATGAGTGCTCCATCTTCAGCAACCTATAGACCTAAGTGCTTAGTCCTTAGTACTAGATCGTGGTAAGTGGTAATAGATAAACATTAAAGTATTCTCGCTATTCTAGCTTGGTCGACTTCAAGTTCCAAGAGGGGAATTCCGAAATCTAGGGTCGTGTGATAAGCGGGAGCCTGGCTCGCCGAAGCCACTGCATGGCGGAGGCAAGCTTCAAGCGCAACAGGGGAATGAGGACACAGCTGCTCGTAGACTTCCTAAGGCGTGGGAATGTCTGGTTAATTCTGTTCTTTAGCTAGCCAGCCCAAAAAACACTGGAGATTTGGCTGGTCTATAGTCGACACTCTAAATAAATTAGACCTTGGATCACTCTCCCGCTTCGGGCGGAGCCATTATATCGGTGCGGTTCCAGGTCGCAAAAATCAACACTGTGTACTGATTGTAGTGCGTTCGTCCGATCAGTTTGGGACTCGAACCGAGAAACTCGCCGGTCCGGTTATCGTAGAGATCCACATGGAGTCTTGCATAGCCGCTTTGGCTTTGATTTTTGTAGAACGTGAGCTCGGGGAGGGAGAACGGAATCAAGACACTCTGAATCGGTGGCATCCCGACGAATATGGTGCCTTGTATGGTTCCAAATGATTCCGCCATCACGCGGACCAAGTATGACGCGGAGTGGTGAGGGGTGACGCGATAACCGCGACGCCCCAACTCGGCTGCGACGGTGTCTCGAATATACAGAATATCGTGGGATGAGTGATCGATCGTGCCTCGCTCGGTATGTGCCATGTGGACTCGGGACCGACCCTCTTCGAGTCCGGTCGCGCTCACGTCCACAGTGGCACCATTCGGCAGTCGAACCGACAGATTTTCCAAGGCTTGCTCAACTGCCTGTGTCAACAAGACCTGCTCGACTGCCGTCCGAGTCGTACGGGACATTTCCTGCTCAAGCGCGCATCCCATGATCGACAGGGGCAGACTCAAAAGAGCGAAATAGGAGGCCTTCAGTGAGGATGTAGACAACCAGTTCATAGATATCATGCTAGTCGCGCGTGGCGAGGAATTCAACCGTGGCTGATGTCGATTGAGAGCAAGGAAGGATCTGTTACAAGGGCTCTACGCAGCTCTATCGATGCTAGAAGGTCACGACCTTCTACGGCTTGGTTGTGAACATAACTATCGGCAGCGATCGCAATTGATTCAGCCATGTCTTTGGCGACATCGGTCTTGGCTATGATCTCGTCGCTCCCCGGTTGGGCGATGTCGGTTTCATCATGAGCGTTGATTCGTATTGGCGTTCCTGCGCGTGTGTCTATGCCGAGTATAGGACCATGCTACCAGGCTGAGGCATGTCGCCGTGCGAGCATGCGTTAGCCTAGAGACTTAGCTGGTTCCTTGACGACACTGGCTTGGAAAGCCTCTGCCAATCCTTTTCGGATTGTCTTGTACTGCGTCCAGTCAAATGTACACAGAAATTCCGCAGCAGCGTTTGCGCCTCGAGCAAACAGATCGATTTTATCGTCCTGGCTCATCGTAAAGTTCAACCAGTGGTGGGAGCCGGTGTCGATCATCTTGACGAGGTGCTTATAGTCAGGGTTCGCCTTAATGAAATCGAAATCCAAGGTATGGCGGGCGGCATCAAAGACCGCACCAAGGAGTTGGGAAGGCTTTGTGATTTCAGCCGGTTCGATACCGTCCAGACCGATCTTGGCGCCGAAGGTCGGGGCCGTCGGAATGCGGTAGGGTTGATGAAATACGTTAATCGGGAAGTTAGACATGATGCCACCGTCCATGAACATGACACGTTTCGGCAACGTTCCCTCATAACGAGCCAGCTCCTTCCACCGTTCTCGATTGGGAGAGCAGTCCTTGACGGTAAACGGATGGAAGAAGAACGGGATCGACATCGAGGCACGGGCAAAATAGGCAGGGTTCACCGGCTCATAGTCGCACCAATACAGCTCAGCCATCTTGGGGAATATCACCTTCGTCTCGGTGGTGATGTCAGCGGCGATCATCACTAAATCCCCATATTTGTCGGTCTCGGATAGTTCCACGTCCTTGCGTGTCGACCTGAGACCAAGCCCTGGTGCAACGGTGCGTAATTGGTTGAGTAATTGTTTTGTTGTTGTGACTCCCACATCGTTCAACTCTTTTTTCAGCCAATTCAAAAACGCTGTTCCGGGGTTCAAGCCCAAATCTTCCTTCAGATTGTCGATGATCTGTGAGGCCTTCCAGATTAATTTGACCATACCGGCCTTCTCCAGGACCGCTTGAGAAAAGTCTTGGGCGTCGCGATCACCGTCGATAAAGGTCTCCATCGGCATTCGTGAAAGAATATCGAGAAGGCGCTCGCTCTTGGCTTGTCCCGGAGGACCCAATGCGGCGATCATCAGAGCATTGATTGATCCCGCCGATGTTCCCCCCACGCCTAGAAACCGGATGCCGGCTTGTTCGAGGACGTACGTGTACCCGGTCAGCGCGATGCCAAGCACACCGCCACCTTCCATGACAAGATCGACATACTGATGATCGCTTGCATCGACAATGTCGGAATATTCCTTACCCGTGCATTCGCTTTTCACCGTGCGCAGTGCCTTCAAAACGTCCGGGTGGTTGATGTAGGTTTGCGCGATCGACATATGATCCTCCAGCTATAGGAATGTGCGGCATAGTTGTGCGCAAACTAGCCGCAACACGGTCGAGAGCATACGATAGGTACGCCATGATCATTAGCGAGGTTTCTTGATTTGAAGAACGCGTGATCGAGACGATGTCGTTGATTTATTCTCCACTCGACATGCATGCGCTATTCGGAATAGCCTCCATTTATGCAAATTCCTTGTCGAATGTAAAGTTGTGCTCACGAGACAACAGATTGTGCGGTTCCTCGTAGGTACACAGCTGAATACAGCAATTCTGGACCCGGTGGCGGTCCCGCAATTGTAGTCGGGGCAGTCGTCGTAACGCCGAGTACTTTGACACGGGTTCCACTTGATTGAGGCATGACTGTCACGATGGGCACGATCAAGGAAAAGGAAACAGTGCGCAAATCGGGAATGGTCTCCAGTGTTACCGTGATAATCTCACCAAGAGCGGTGTCTTCAATTCGGATGTCGTCACCTCTGAAGGAAAGGCTATGTTGATCATCACGATAACTCAGAATCGGCCCTCCTAGGATACTTGTTGTCGAGTAAGTGACGTGAATGGTTTTGCTGCTGAGTTCGAATAGGTTGGCGCGTGTAAAGCCTTCCATGGTCCTGCCCTCCGTACGAAAAAGATGATGAAAGAGACGATCTTGCTTCGTCATGGTAACCATAAACCTGCATGCTTGATGTGAACCAAAAGAGCAGTGCGTCAGTTCCTCATAGAGCAAACCTATATAGTGCAATCCTCATGCGATAAAAAGACTCTTATAAAACTGTCTTTGACTTCAAAGAGATTGATGAGCTGCTCGCGCTTTCTTCGCTTGAGATCGTATCTAGATCGATACAGTGCGAATCTTATTCGATACAGTGAAAAACGAGATGTGCTGTACGGTCAGTGACTGAAGCGGGAGAGCTGTAGGGTTGGATGATCAACGGTTGGCGAGAATTAACCTGTGTGTTGCCAACAGCTAGATGAGCGTTCAACCGGGCATTTGGATAATCGAGGTGTTTCTTTCAGCACGACGGTAAACCGCTGAAGTTCTTGAAGCTGACGAAATCGTTGTTCGACGAATAATTTTGAGTTCTCCTGCAGCAGCGATCGATCAACATTGCATTTGTAGTATTCGACGGCAGGGTTTGGAGGCAGTGCCGTCGGGTGATCCTGAGCCATGAAACAAAGGTTAGCATTGAGATTCTCAATGCGTAATGTAGAAGGGGTCGTCGGTTGGAACAATGACGTCGTTTCGACCAGAACACCCCGGCCCGGAGTGTCATTATTACCAAGATGGGGGGTGGATCGTACGGAGTAGTGCGCCCTGTGCCGTTGTCGATAGAGCAAACGGGATAGATGTCAGGAGAGTGCGCCAGAAAATTCCCCACGATCGCCTTGATCTGCTCCGCTGGCTCCGCCGCCACGATACGATCTCAGAATTCATCCACGTATTTCATAGCTGAGATCCCTCGAAAGCTGACAGCTCGACAGCATCGCCGTGATCACTTTTGTAGAGACAGACGTTAACACACAGAACTTTTGTACTCGTTTCGAACCGACCCCATCATGGCGTTTTCACAACAGCCTTTGCGGCCATATTCATATAAAGAGCCATGTTCAGATCATAGATTGTAACTTTGCGCTGCGCATCCCAGGTGGTAAGCGAGACCGTCACGAGATTGAAGACATTGCGCCATTCTGGGTGATGGCCAAGAACACGACAGTGCTTTGCCACCATCTCCATGAAATCTGCGGCCTGATTAAAATGTGGGAATTTGAATGTCTTTACCAAATAGCGAACATCAGCATCGCCAAAATTGTCAATGTACCATCCCTCATAGTCGTCATAAGTAAGAATTGATATAAGTTCCTTATCTGCTAACGGCTGTGTTCTCGCCTTTGCTAGGTCTGGTTTTGGGTACTCGTCTTTATCCGGTCGTTTCTGGAGGTGTAACTTTACTGGGATCCTATCGAGTAAAGGACCAATTGCGCTGGGCCAACTCGCATAGTCAATTTGCTCAGAGTGAAGGTTTGATAAATAAGCTATAGAAGCGGGCAGCTAAAACTGGTTAAAACTCCGTTCGCAGTCCGCGAAGAGGGGAAATACAACTCTTTGAGTTAGTCCGTAGCGATCGTTCATGGACTGGGCGAAAGGCGCAGAGGCCGAACGCTCTAACTCGTGAGCGACCCAATCATCTCCGATACGCTCAGTAGATCTAATCCCACGTTTAGGCATCCACTGCTTGCCGATCAGTGCGATCGTCGCGTGGGCCTCATCAATGAGACGCTTGAGACGATCGGGGAAGTGATCGTCCGGCGTCATTTCCTCGACATCGACAGATACGCGAACAAACTGCAGCTTCTTCTCAATTTCATTCTTGAGGAGCAACGCTATCGGGGCAGTATCCTGCCGCCTATAACTCACAAAGAAAGTGAAAGGTCGCATTTAATCCTCGTTTCGAGTTTGTAAGTTTCAGTGGTTGTCCTGCATGGCTAGCCAAATCTCGGGGGAACGGTCAAGTGTCTTGAACAGGCGTAGCGCCATTTCAGGGCTGATACGGCGCGCCCGTCAGAATGCGATTCAGCATTGAAGCGGCTGTACCGAGTTTCCAGGCCAGTTCGCGGCTGCTCAGATTGTTGGGTTCCAGATAGACCTGAGTACTGAACTTGCCGGGATGGGGAGGAAGGGTTGTGCATGGCCATCAGTGGTCGCTCTCATAATCCAAGACGTAGGCGTGTTCGTGATCATGTTCCGATCCGTTCAAGAGATGTAGGCTCAATCCTGAAATATTCTATCAGTTATATCTTGAACGAAAATATGGTCTTGTGTCCTACGGGCTGATTCCCTATCTCTCTATGACCGTGGTTTTTCGTATCCTTTCTGTCTCAGCGTCTCAGTCACTTTCTGGTCGTTCACAAATACATCGGCGATGAGCCGATCGTAAACGTCGCGGCCGCAGGGCACGATCCGGATCGAACCGCTGCGCAGTCTTATGCGCGTTTGTCATCATCAAATCAAATCGAAATGACTCAGGCTCGTATATCCACCGGACACCCTTCGAGGTGTGAGGTGATGAACTCAGCCTCGTTTCTTCTTTTTACGTGTTCTCTTTTTGGGCACGCCATGGTGAGCCTCGCCGTGGTCGTGCTGATGATCGTGTCCGTGAGCAGGAACACCCTGGTCGCCGTGACCATGCCCCTCCGTCGAGATTGGCCGTCGCCAGGGAGGAAATAGTGGACCGACCGCCTCGCGCTGAAGCTCCCGTGTCTCTTCGGGTGTCAGTTGTCGTCCATCGCGTAATAGGTTCCGCAGTCGGTCCCACCATTCCGGATCGAGCCATGGACGGGGCGGGCGCCTCTTGCCCATACAGATTTGGACGAAGCGCCCAGTGCTGGGACGCCCGGTTGAATCGATGATAAATAGGAGATAGTAGCCTACGATCGCCACCGTAGGCTCAGGCGGTACGGTCGCAAGGAGCACGTCTCCTTTTTCTCGTGTGAATATCAGTGTAATGTGGCGCTGATCCGGATTGAAATTGTGTGTCACGGTGCCGCATCGAACCAACACGACTTTCTGGATGTCGGCAGCGTCCGGCGTACGAATCTCCAGTTTATCGCCGTGGCACGCTTTCGGTGCGACATCGGTGATCGATGGCCGACGGCCGCAAAAGTACCATGGCTCAAAGATCTCGATGCGGAGCTCTCGGTTTGAGAGGCCGGGCGATGCGTTGAAGTTAGACCCGGCGACCCACACGGCGCCGTTTGGCATGAGGAGTGCCGTGCTGTGGTAGCCGCGGACGACCGGCGAGGCCGGCAGCGTCCGCCACGTACCGGAGGCCGGATTGTACGTCTCCGGTGCGCGCACACCCGTGGTATCATTGGAACCGTTTTTGAGTCCTCCCTCGATGAAGATTTCTCCTGTCGGCAAAATGACCGAATCGGCATTTTCACGAACCGGGTTCATGTCGCCCGGGTTTGGATGGTCAAACATCGAACGTGGTGCGGGGATCCATCCGGCAGCCAGATTGCCAAAATCCAAAATGAACGGCATCGATCCCCCGGCCTGCATGATGCGGGTGCGATACTGGTCTGTCGGAGAGAGCGGCAACATCACTGACGTGGTGTCCTGGGCGAACCAGTTGTCGTAGATTCCCTCCGGCGGCGGAGCGATGACATCATCCCAATCCGTCGCGTCGACGTACGGATGCCACTTTTCAAGGCGCCGGTTGGCCATGGGGGACATGGAGATAACGGTCCCCTCCGGCAGCACGTGGAGTCGTGGATATTCATACCGGCGTGCGTCCACTGTGTCGATGTTTCCATAATCGACCGGGCCCACGATCGACCAGTTCCCGGCTGCAGGGTCATACAACTCGAGCGAGTTGTTATTGTGACGGCTGTCGTCCACTTCCGGGTGGCCGGAGACCGCCAGCACTCGTCCGTCCGGCATAGTGATGAGGGTGGGATACCACTTGCCGCCGGTTTTTTGGATGTCGAGTCCTGGCCCAACCTCGCTCATGCGCTGGGTGACCATTTTCCCGGTGGCATGCCATTGTTCGTCTGATGGATCGAACAGATAGGCATCGCGCAGCCCAATGAAATGTCCTGGCGGATGGATCCCGCCGCCTCCCCACTTTCGTGTGCCGCCTGCCGCAAGAACGCGTCCGTCGGCGAGTTGAGCATGGCCGGCACAGAAAAGGTCGCTGTTGCCGGGCAGTCCTGTGACGACGGTGAGGGTGTACGTCGCACAATCGAACAGTCGCGTGTGATCTACGTCTCCGGCGGCATTGAGTCCACCATCATGC
The DNA here is from genome assembly GCA_902500705.1 of uncultured Nitrospira sp. Taxonomy (GTDB): domain Bacteria; phylum Nitrospirota; class Nitrospiria; order Nitrospirales; family Nitrospiraceae; genus Nitrospira_D. Next base: position 1,842 of record CABVRR010000106.1, on the reverse strand, counting down.
TGATCTCCGCCAAAGTAAACAATCTTTCCCGTATGGAGGAGTGCCGCGTGTACGGCGAGAATTCCGGCGGCCGTGTTATTGCCGATTTGGATCCAGCGGCCCAAAAATTCTTGCACGATGACAGGCTTGCTCAACGGGGAAATGTGCTGACATAAACGTTGCAAGGCCGTCACCGAGTCGCCGACAGCCAACTGGCCGCTTACACCGACTGAGAGATCAGCACCGCCGCCCACGGCACTACCACGGAAAACCCCGTTGATATACACATCGACGCGGGCGCCGGGCACCACGTCCATGACACGGATGACACTCTCGCAAGAATAGAGAGGGTCGGCCACGCGTGGTGCCTTAAGGCGCTCGATCTTTCCCACAATGACTACGGTGGATTGTGAACTGACCAGCCCGCACCCGCGCTGGACGGCGAAAATCTTGTCGTTTGCAAGAAGCAGTGGCGCGACGGAAACGTCTACTTCAACGGCATCGGCGGTTCGCTCACCGATCGGTGCGCCGAGCATGGATGAGTATACGTAGACGCGTGCTCCGACGTGCAGGTTCGCCACACGAACGGCCGCGCCGCATTCGAACAGTGGCTCATGTACTTTAGGTGTCGGAAGCGACGCCGGAGCGGCGTCTACCAGTACACCGATCCCGGGAACACTCCATTCGCCGCACAGTTCCTGAATCGCTGTGATCGTGGTATTGCCGACAAGCGAAGGCACCAGAAAATCGTACGTGCCGTCCACAGGCGATTCGGCAAGGCCAAGCTCAGCGCCGTCGGCCAAGATCTTCACACGGGCACCCATGATGAGACCGCTCAGAACAACGGTGGTGTTCCCCTCGCAGAGCGGCGGCACGACGTTCGCCACGGGTACGGGCGTATTGTCTTGTACGACGACCGGTGTGGCGTCGGCGCTCTTGAGGTTGCAGTGCCCACGAAGTTCTTGGCGGGCGCTGACCGTTTCTCCCAATGCGAGCGGCGGGTTGACACCCATCCACAATGATTCCAGGTCGAAGCAGGCCTGCAAGTTTGGGCCGGCGCTTCGCATGAGCGTCACCATGGCACCATGGACGACGTTGTTCACCGTGACGCGCCGCTCGCACTCACGGAGCGGCGTCTGCACCACAGGCGTCGGCAATGTTTGCAGTTTTTCGACCAACAGGTCCACGGGGGGGCCATCGGTGACTATCCCTGGCGTACTGCATGCCGTTTGCTGCGCCTTGATGTCCATGCCCGGAGTCAATGGCGTCGATAAGTGGAAGCGGGCGTTACCGTCATAGCTCTCACCGGCGCCTATCGCTGTGCCGCCGTCTCTCAATTCCACCTTAGCCCCAGGCACTAACCCCTCAAGCCATACGCACTCCCCGCATTGATTCAAATGACTGCGAAAGCCGACCGCCCCGATAGTAGGAGGTTTAGCCTGGACCTCGATTGCCTCAGGCGATGGGAGGCTTGTGTCCATACCCACCGTTTGTGTTGCAGTAACCCGTTGGCCGGCAGCGAGCGATGCCGAAAGAGGGAAGATCTGGTCTGACCATGAGGCCAAGCCGGATCCCACCGGGACGCCATCTGCAAAAATGGCGACCGTCGAGCCACTGAGCTGGCCCTGTACGCGTACGTTTCCACTGCATTCGGATAGTGGGCCAATGACGCGGGGTGGTAGTAAAGGCATAACAACCTCCAACTTTGAATGGAATAGCTTAAAGCGATATCCTCCATATCTTTGATTGTTCTGGTCGTTTTCTCATCGCCCTTCCAAGGATAGCGGTGCTATCTCTGTAACCGTGGTTTTTCGTATCCTTCCTGTCTCAGTGTGTCAGCCACACTGTGGTCGTTTACAAATA
>CABVRR010000105.1:8191-11641 GCA_902500705.1 uncultured Nitrospira sp. | reverse complement strand
CGTGCCATTTTCCGTTGCAGCTTGAACAGAGAGTGGTGGAAGTCAATAAGATGATCTTCCTTTCTAGGAAGAATCATGGCGTCGAGTTGCCGAAGCACTTCATTCAGGCATCCCGGCTCACCAGAGCGTGGGATAGTCAGTCGCCGAACTGGACGTAAAACGTGATTTTCTTTCACTTTATGGTCAAACATCCTACTGTTGTACTCGTAAGTAGATGGATAACGGATAGCGGCTCTTTCCAGCCGCTCAAGAGAGCGGTTTGTGTCTCACAGTTATGTCTAAACATCCACCGTCTGCCATGCACCATCTTTCTGAGCTCTTTGAGTTTCGATGTCGGCAACAGCCGAACGAACTCGCGTATGCCGTTGTTCGTGACAACCTCGAGCTTGAAGCCCAGCTGACTTATGCCCAACTTGAATGTGCCGTACGTTCCTTAGCCGGTCGACTTGTCCGCGAGGTTCCTCCTGGAACGAAGACCCTTCTGCTCTACCCGCCTGGGCTCAATGTGGCCTGTGCATTGTGGGCATGTCTGTATGCCGGTCTCGTGCCCGTTCCCGCTCCGGCTCCCGATCCCATCAGGTTGAAATACAGCCTGCCGAGGCTTCGCAGCCTCATCAATGATGCCCAGGCATCCCTCGTACTTACGAGTTCAAGCATGACCGCGCTCTCTTCTGAATGGGCACTCGTCAATGAGGCAGATCCCATCACGTGGATCGCAACGGATCAAACCCACGATGGAGTCTCCTCCATTGATGCGCCACGACTGGATCACGGCCCCCTCGCTTATTTGCAATATACCTCCGGGTCGACGGCCACTCCTCGTGGCGTCATGATCAGTCATGAAAATGTGCTCGCGCATTGCAAGGCGCTCACACTGGCAGGACAGGTGTCAGACAACAGCCGGTCGCTGTGTTGGTTGCCATATTTTCATGATTATGGATTGCTGCATGGAATTATCGCTCCATTCTACGCCGGGATCCATGCCTATCTGATGTCTCCGATGACCTTCCTCCGGCGACCATTGCGGTGGCTTGACGCGATCGCTCGATTGTCGATTACCCACAGCGGCGGACCGAACTTTTCGTACGAGGCGTGTCTCAGAGCGGTGCAGCGACAGAAGGACTGGCAGGCCGACTTGAGCAGTTGGACGGTCGCCAGCTGCGGTGCCGAACCCATCCATCCTGAGACGATGAGGCAGTTTATCGAGAGTTTTGGTTCACGGGGATTCACGCCCACAAGTTTTTCTCCGGCCTATGGGCTTGCTGAAGCCACGCTGCTTGTGACGATGAAGCCGCCCCGACGTGGAGCGACGGTTCTGACGGTGAACGCGGACGCGTTGGCTCATGCAATCGTGACAGAGTCTGCTCCCTCGGAAAGCGGAACTCGGACGCTGGTGGGATGTGGGGAACCGCTCGAAGCGACTCACGTCACAATCGTGAATCCGACCACTCGATTGAAATGTCCACCGAATGCTGTCGGCGAGGTATGGCTGACTGGAGCCGGGGTCGCTTCCGGATACTGGAACAAACCGGAAGAGACAGAGGTCACGTTTCAGGCAACTCTTGCCGACTCCGGAGAGCGCCGCTATTTGCGGACCGGCGACCTGGGATTTCTGTACGACGGAGAGTTGTTTCTGACCGGACGCCTCAAGGACCTCATCATTGTGCGAGGACGGAACTATTATCCACATGATCTCGAGTGGACGGCTCAACACGCACATCCTGGTTTGCGACGAGGATGTGGCGCAGCGTTCTCAATCGACGATCAGACCGGAGAACGGGTGGTGTTGGTCCATGAGCTTGAACAGCTATTGCCTGAATCGGATTTGACGGACGTACTGAACGGTATCCGTCGCGCAGTGGCGGATGAATACGAGCTGGAACTCCACCGTGTGGTATTGATCAAAGCCGGAACGATTCCAAAAACATCAAGCGGAAAAATTCAACGCGCTGCCTGTCGAGCCGCCTATGAGTCGGGCCAACTCACAGTCATCAAAACGAGTACCTTGGATTCAACCACTGACGTGGAGTACGGCGAGTCAGCGAGTGACGGTCCACATACCCCTATAGAGAATCGTCTTGCTGACATCTGGCAGGAGGTATTGGGGGTGGACCGACCACACCTGCAGGCGAATTTTTTTGCGGCCGGAGGCAATTCTCTTCTTGCGGCACAGGTCACCTCTCGAATACTTGATGAGTTTCACATCAACCTTCCTCTGAGTGCGGTCTTCGAATGCGCGACCTTATCCGCACTCGCGGGTCGCATTACTGAACTCAGCGCCAACGGGAATAGTCCTGAGCATCCCATCCGTGGACAGGACGACGGTGGTGGGATCCATCTTCCGATCGTCTCGCCTTTTCACGGATCCACGAGGGAAGGCAGAAGGCCGCTCAGTGCCTCCCAACGGAGACTGTGGTTCTATGAGCAGATTCATCCCGCGAGCGCGATCAACCATATCCCTCTCAATGTCCGTCTTCGTGGGCCGGTCGATGCCGGGGTGCTTGAACGATCTGTGTGGGCAATTGTCCAGCGTCACGAGATTCTTCGAATGCGGTTTGTCTCGGAACGAGGGGAAGGATTTGCTGAACTCTCGCCTGATGAGACCTTTAGGATCGATCAACATAATTTCACCACACAGAACCGGGCCCCACAAGAACTTGAGGTGAGACAGTTCTTACGAATAGAGAGCAGGCGACCATTTGATCTTGGGAAGGGACCGCTATTTCGAATTGCGCTGCTGAAGCTCGAGCAGAACGTGTCTGTCTTAGCCATGACCTTTCATCGTCTGATCGCCGACGGATGGTCTCTGCGTGTGTTCTTGCACGAATTGGCACTCCTTTGGACGGCCGAGGGTGACGCTCGAAAGGCTCAGCTTCCTCAAGTACAGGTGCACTATGCGGACTATGCTGAGTGGCAGAAAACTGTGCTTCACCAAGGCCTTCGTGAGGCACAACGACGCTACTGGACCCGCCAATTGAGCGGCGCTCACCCGCCTGCTGAGGTACCTGCCGACCATCCCCGACCACGATTGCGCACGTTTGAAGGAGCCGCTCGATCGCACTCATTGTCTCCTGAGCTTTACACCCGCCTGACTCAATTCTGCCAACACCAACACGTGACCCCTTTTATGGTGCTGTATGCCGTCTTTGCTCTATGGCTGCACCGGTACACACGAGAATCCGATCTCGTCATCGGATCAGTGGTAGCCGGGAGGCGCCGAAGAGAGCTCGAAGATGTGATGGGGTATTTCGTGAATACGGTCGCCTTGCGATGTGATCTTTCAGGGGGTCTCACGGGAGAAGCGTTCTTGAAGCAGGTGCGCCGTCTGGTGGCGGACGCTCATGACCATCAAGAACTCCCGTTCGAAGAGGTGATCGAATCGTTGTCGGTACAGCGTGAGCAGTCGCGTGCGTCGCTGTTTAACGTGATGATGGTTTGTGAAGACGATCC
>CABVRR010000105.1:4135-8091 GCA_902500705.1 uncultured Nitrospira sp. | reverse complement strand
GCAACCGCCGTCGTGTGCGGAGACCGAACCATCACCTATCACGAATTGAACCAGCGCGCCAATTACGTCGCACGCGCACTACAAACCTTCGGGGTCTGTGCTGATGTCCCTGTCGGCCTCTATGTCGAACGGTCGGTAGATGCCCTCATCGGTCTCCTGGGAATTCTCAAAGCGGGAGGAGGGTACGTTCCGCTGGATCCATCGTCTCCCCCCCAGCGCGTGAGTGTCATGCTGGATGACGCAGCGGTCCAGACCGTCGTGACGCAGAAGCATCTTCGTCACCAGTTAGACGGTTATCACGGTCGGGTCTGTGCCGTGGAGGAGCTCGGCGAATCAGCGGCGGACGAATCGGAGGAAAATCTCGACGTTTCAACTTCCCCGGATCAGTTGGCCTATATCATCTACACGTCGGGGTCGACGGGGCGTCCCAAGGGGGTGGCGGTGACACACGGCAGCCTGGTGACATCACTCCACGCCAGACTGCAGTACTACTCGGATCCGGTCTCTCGATTCTTGCTGACCTTCTCGTTCGCGTTTGATGGATCTGTGACAGGCATTTTTTGGACGTTGCTGCAAGGCGGGGAGCTGGTCATCCCATCGGAAACCGCCCATCGTGATCCTGCGGAACTTGCTGCGCTTATCGAGCACCATCGAATTTCGCACGTGGTGTGGGTGCCTTCTTTGTACCAGGCCGTACTCGGTGACGCGATCCATACTCAGTTGGAATCGCTCCGTATCGTGATTACGGCTGGAGAAAGCCTGCCGCTTGAACTCGTGCGGCGACATTACCAGCTCCTGAGCCACGCCACACTGTACAACGAATACGGTCCGACGGAAGCGACGGTCTGGTGCAGCGTGTATCACACGACTCGTGAAGAAGACGGGGCCCGAGTCCCGATCGGAAAACCCATCGCCCATATGCAGCTCTATGTGCTTGATGCTCGGCTGCAACCGCTGCCGATCGGGGTCCCCGGAGAGCTCTATATAGGAGGGGCCTGTCTGGCCCGCGGCTATATCGGTCAGCCACAGTTGACTCAGGAGCGGTTTGTCGAGAACCCCTACGTCGTCGGCACCAGATTGTATCGGACCGGTGATCTCGCTCGGTATCGTGCCGACGGCAACGTGGAGTTTCTTGGACGGATCGATCAGCAAGTCAAACTGCGTGGCTATCGGATTGAACTGGGAGAAATTGAGTCTGTGTTGAGTCACTTCCCCGGCGTCCATCATGCGGCGGTCCTGCTCCGGAAGGATGTGCGTGACCAGCCTTGGTTGGTCGGCTATATCGCCGGCGAATCGTCGCTCAAGACCACGCTTGAAGAGGTTCGCAAGTATCTCGTCTCACAATTGCCCAGCTATATGGTGCCCTCGGTCGTTCTGTGCCTTGATCCGATGCCGCTGACTGTTGCCGGCAAAGTAGATCGGAGCTGTCTTCCCCCTCCGGAACAGACAGCAGGTCACGCTGCTGCGAGAATGGCTCCAAGAAATACAGTCGAGGAATCCTTGGCGGAGCTATGGAAGTCCGTGTTGGAAGTGCCAGAGGTCGGCATCCACGACCAGTTCTTCGAACACGGAGGCCATTCGCTTTTAGCCACGCAACTCGTCTCTCGAGTGCGCGAGCTTTTCGAAGTCGACCTCTCACTCTCCGTACTGTTTGAACGACCGACGATCGCGATGTTGGCGGAGGACGTGACACGATTGCGCCAGATGGAGCAGAAGGCTTCTCGGATGCCGGCGATCGTTTCAGTATCCAGAGATCAACCGCTTCCCCTTTCCTATTCTCAGCAACGTATGTGGCTGATGTATCGTCTCGCTCCGAAGAGTACGGCGTATAACATGCCCTTTGCGTCGAGACAGATGGGGCGCCTCAACAAAGCCGCGCTCCGAAGTACCATCCATGCCATTTGTAGACGCCATGAGGCATTCCGAACGATGTTTATGATGAGTGAGGAGGGACCGGTCCAAGTCATCCATCCGTTTCGTCCTCCTCATTGGGTTGAAGTGAATCTTAAGCACCTACCGTCCGAAGAGCGGCAACAGCGAGCTGCTCGGCTGGTGGAGCAGGAAGCCAATCAACCATTCAATCTTGAGAAGGGGCCATTGGCAAGGTTCCAACTCATACAAATCGAGCCCGACGATCACATCTTGATGCTGACGATGCATCATATCATCGGGGATCAGTGGTCGTTCGGGATCATCGGCTACGAATTCGCATACTTTTACAATGCGTTTTGTCGTGGAGACGTGCCGTCTCCGAATCCGCCTTCTCTTCAGTACGCCGACTATGCGGTCTGGCAGCGACAGTGCTTGACCGATGAGTGGCTCAGGACACAATCGGAGTATTGGCAGAGGAAACTGGCTGGATTGTCCAAGCTTTTGCTGCCCACCGACTATCCACGGCCGGCGATTCAGACGTTCAACGGTTCACATCGCGTGCTGGAGTTGCCCGCCTCATTGATCGAACGATTGAAACAATTCAGCGCAGAACACAACGCGACCGCGTTTATGACACTCCTGGCCTGCTTCCAGATTCTGTTAAGTCGCTACTCCGGCCAACGCGATGTCGCCGTCGGCTCTCCGATCGCCAACCGCACTCAATCCGCTGCCGAATCGATCGTCGGGTCATTTGTCAATACACTGGTGTTGCGCACGGATCTCTCCGGTGATCCGACGTTCATCGAATTGATGGCCCGTGTGCGGTCAACGGCCTTAGAGGCTTATGCGAATCAGGATTTTCCCTTCGATAAGTTAGTCGAGACGATGCACTCCTCTCGCGACCGTAGCTCGGCTCCATTGGTACAAGTCCTCTTCAACGTCCCGAATGCTCCGATCAGAGAAATCAATGTGCAGGGGTTGAGCTGGGTGCCGTTCGAGGTCGACACACAGGCTGCGCAATTCGACTTGAGCTTGACGATCGAGACAGAATTCTCCCGAAAGGCCTACTTGACCTTCAATACCGATCTCTTCGAACCACAGACCGCTGAACGGATGTTGGGACAATACAAGGTGTTGCTTCAGAGTGTCCTGGCAGATCCCCAACACAGGCTGTCGCAATTTCCTGCCTTGACGAGGCTCGAACGCCAACAGATGTTGCAGGATTGGAATCGCACGCAACGAGCCTATCCACACTCCGAATGTTTCCCTCAGTTGTTTGAAGCACAAGTCCAAAGAACGCCTGACGCCGTCGCGGTGTCGATGGGCCGGAACACGCTGCGCTACAAAGAGCTGAATGCCAGAGCCAATCAATTGGCTCGCGCGCTCCAAGCGCTCGGGGCTGAGCCTGGTGTGACGGTGGGTATTGGGCTCGAACGATCCTTGGACATGGTCGTGGCGCTGCTGGCCGTGCAGAAAACCGGAGCCACCTATGTCCCGCTTGATCCTGAGTTTCCACGGGACCGGCTTCAGTTCATGATGGAGGATGCATCGGTGGCCGTTGTGTTGACAACCGAAGCGGTATCCAATCGATTTGATGCGCACGCCTGCCGCGTGCTGTGTCTGGATTGCGAGGAGGCGCGCATCGCGCAGGAAACGGACCGCAATCTCGGCCCGATCGCGAGGCCTCAAGACCTCGTATATATCATCTATACATCAGGATCGACGGGACAGCCGAAAGGTGTGGAAATTCCGCATCGCGCCCTGGTGAACTGCTTATGGTCTATACGGCAAGAGCCAGGATGTACCGTTCACGATGTCATGCTGTCAGTCACGACGATCTCCTTCGACATTTTCGGCTTAGAACTCTATGTGCCCTTGTTGACCGGAGCCCGTGTCGAGATCGCGAGTCGGACCGCCGCGATGGATGGGCGTCAATTACGTGATCTCTATGACAACGTCCAGCCGACCATCATGCAAGCGACTCCGACCACATGGCGCATGCTGATCGAGGCGGGGTGGATGGGCAGTCAGCGACTGACGGTCCTCTGTGGAGGGGAGGGTCTTCCTCCGGATCTGTCGGAGTT
>CABVRR010000105.1:0-4035 GCA_902500705.1 uncultured Nitrospira sp. | reverse complement strand
GTCAAGATTCGTGGATTCCGGATCGAGTTGGGCGATATAGAGACCGCGTTAAGCCGGCATTCGACTGTCCGCCAGGCAGTGGTCACGGCGCGCGAAGATCAGCAAGGCACCAAGGAGTTAGTGGCGTATGTGGTTTGCCAGAAAGGCCTTGCTCCAAACCAGCCGGAGCTTCGTTCGTTTCTCCGGTCACAGATTCCGGAGTATATGATCCCATCGCGATTTGTCTTCCTTGATGCTCTGCCGTTGACCGCCAATAACAAGGTCGACCGGAAGGCACTTCCGGTTCCGGCTGCTCCCCTCACGACCGCCGCGGTCCATGTTGTCCCGACCGAGCAAATGGATGTGCAAATGGCCGCCTTGTGGCAGCAGGTGTTCGGCATCAATGCCATCGGAATTCACGACAACTTTTTCGATCTCGGAGGCCATTCGCTCAAAGCCGCCCATCTGTTCTATCTGATCGAACAGGTCTACGGTCGGCACCTTCCGCTCTCGACGCTGTTTCAAGCTCCGACGATTGCCTCGCTTGCGGCACTCCTGTCCCAAGAGCAGTCGTCATCGCCATGGCAATCATTGGTGGCCATGCAAGTCGGCGGGCAGACCATACCGGTCTTCATGGTGCCAGGCGTAGGGGGGAATGTCTTGATGTTTTCTCCGTTGGCGAGGCGGCTCGGTCAGACTTACCCGGTGTATGGGTTACAAGCACGAGGACTGGATGGGAAAGAGGCGCCGTTTACATCGGTCCAGAAGATGGCGAGCCACTACGTCGAACAGATCCGTCGCGTCCGCCCGAACGGGCCCTATTCCCTCCTTGGGAGCTGTACCGGTGGGCTGATTGCGTATGAAATGGCGCAGCAACTGGCCACGGACGGGGAAAACGTCACGCTGGTGGTGATGGACACGTGGCATCCATCCACCTATCACTCGCATCGGTATCGGTTACCGATGAGGCCTGGGCTACCCTTGTTTCTGCTCTGGAGGGCACTACGTGCTATCCCAGCGCTCGTTCGTTTGCCGATCAAAGAATGGATTCCCTTTCTCCAGCAGAAATGCACGCGGCTTCTCGCGGTCTCGAACGCCGAAGTCAATCACGATGAACTGGTGACTGAATTTCAAGTCGAACGCGTGACGCGAGCTACGCTGCAGGCTGTGGCTCGCTACGACGTTCGCAAATACCCTGGGCGCATTCTCAATATCGTGGCATCAGAACGGTATGTCGCACGGTCCGTGACGGATACCCGACAGGTCTGGCAGGAGTTTGGTGGTGAAGGGAGCAAGACGGTGAAGGTGGCCGCCATGAATGCAGGAAATCTTCTTGCCGTCCCACATGTTGAGGCCGTGACCCAGCATCTCCTCGCATTTTTCCCCAGGGATAGTCAACACCAATCAACTCCTTTGGCCAAGGTAGGTAGGTGAACACGTCCACGCTCCTGTGTCGGTGAAAGTGAGGTCAGTCGGCGATGACCTTTGGACGGTTTTTCCTCTTTATCGTGCAGCGGTCGAATTCTATCGCCTGGCTCATGGTCTGTGTCGGTATCTTGTCTGGGCTGTTGAGCGCCGGTGTCTTGGCACTGATCAATTATGCCCTTCATCATCCCACTGACCATTCCCTTGTGGTCCTGTTTGGATTTGTCACTCTTGTCGCGGGCAAGATTCTGGCGAACGTTGGATCCCACATTTTGCTTGTCCGATTTTCGCAAGACACCATCCTAGACCTCTCTGTGTCTCTCTGCGCAAAAATCGTGAGGACCCCATTATTTCGTTCCGAGCGACGAGGGGCCTCACAGATTCTGATTACCTTAACGGACGATGTCAGTTGGGTGACGTGGGCGATTCAAAGTTTCCCCAATTTTCTCGTGAGTGGAGCACTCGTGTTGGGATGTGGAATCTTCCTGGCATGGTTGTCGTGGAGTGTCTTTGCAGTCGTGCTCGGGTTTACGGTCGTGAGTGCCATCGGACATCACTGGTTACACGCCAATGTCCGCGACATCATTGCTGCATCCCGAGAGGCACGAGCGCAGTTATTTCAACACTTTCGCGCACTCACGGATGGACTCAAGGAGCTGTTGATGCATCGGGCGAGGCGGCAGGAGTTTGTCCATGAGGAAGTGCGAGGCGCAGCAGATAGTTATCGGAAGACGAATCTGCACGCGACGCGGATCCAAGCCATGCTGGAAGCCTGGAATCAGGCCTCCCTCTACTCTCTGATCGGCTTCCTCATCTTCTTGTTTCCATCGTTTGTCTCCATTTCTTCAGAAGTCCTCACAGGATACATCATCGGGATGATGTACATGATCGGTTCCATCTCTAATATCATTAGTACTATTCCAACGCTCGAGCGAGGCCAAGTGGCATTGAAAAATATTGAACGATTAGGAATCTCGTTGGACGTCGGTCGAGAAGATATTCAGACGAAAGACGTGGTTGATCGAGCGCCTGCGACCTCTCCCATCGTGCAATGGACCGATGTCGTTTTTTCGTATGGAGAGGACCATGGTGCCGAAACGGCATTTACGCTCGGTCCAATCAGTTTCGAGTTGTATCCGGGTGAATTGGTGTTCATCATCGGAGGGAATGGAAGCGGGAAATCTACGCTGGTGAAAGTGCTGGCTGGATTGTATCCACCGGTAGGGGGGCACGTGAGACTGGCGGATGCCACGATCACCACTGACAATCGAGAGTGGTACCGCGAACACTTCTCGGTCATATTTTCAGACTTTTATCTCTTCAAGAAACTTCTGGGCGAGTCAGGTTCCCGGGTCGATCGACTGGCACCTCAATACTTGCGTTTGCTGCACTTGGATCAGAAAGTTACGGTGCACGATCGCAGCTTCTCAACCCTAGACCTTTCGCAAGGACAACGGAAGCGGTTGGCGCTTGTGACGGCCTATCTTGAAGATCGCGCGATTTATGTCTTTGATGAATGGGCAGCCGATCAGGATCCTCAGTATAAGGAGATTTTCTACAAGACATTGCTTCCGGACCTCCGCGCGAGAGGGAAAACCGTGATCGTCATTACCCATGATGATCGGTACTTTCACCTTGGCAACCAGATCATTAAATTGGAAGACGGTCAGGTTGTCGATCATGTGAAACAGGATGGATGTCCGTCGATTGCACGGCCGGCGATGTGATATCCCAGGTCTGTGCTACTCAATATGGAGGCGATGTCGGAATTAATGAACGAGTTGCCATGGCAATCTCAGGTCATAACACGCGATCGGTTGTTGATCAGTACGATATTGTCAGTGAATCAGATGTTATGAGCGCGCGCGCTTAGTTCGAGACCAGAGAGTTCACGCGAAAACCCAATTCAATATTTCATTGAGATGACCAACAACTTTGCTCGGTCACACGCTTATGCGGAGGGGTTGAATCGAATTGGTAGCCTTCCTTAGGATTCAGTCGTAAGCAAATACGGCAAGGAAGAACCCAAAGCTAAATAACAGGAGAACTGCCCAAAAAACGACAGACGAAATGGTTGCTAGGTGAGAAGCTGTTGAACGGCTATTCTTGTCAAGAAAAGTTTCCCATCCTTCATATCCGTCTTCTAACTCTTTAGCTACCAGGTATTGGCGTATACGTCTTAGCTGATAATAGTAGGCAACATAGCGCAACGTTGCCGCCAAGGTGATCAGCAGTGGAACAAACGAACCGAAGAAAAGAAAGTTCTTCCCGTAGTGCTCAGTCAGAAGAAATGCCGTCGTCCCACCAACTGCAGCGACTGCAGTAAGTTCAAGTCTCCGCATGTCACTCTGCAGTTCCTTTGTTTCCTCTGCCAATTTTGTATACTCGAGCTCACGCATGAGTTTATTGCCGAACCCCTGTGATTTATTGCAGGTCATATGGCCCATTCATATGAGGATCGTCAAATACTGTTCACACTCATTTGTCACTTCTGTAGGGCAAGGTGATACTAAGTGTTGAGCACAATTTCGAGCACGACATAGAGGCGAGCTCTGAATGAGGCAAGCTAACCTGTTGAAAATTGGTGCCCCCGATACGAATTGAACGTACGACCCGCGGTTTAGGAAACCG
>CABVRR010000104.1:4357-11719 GCA_902500705.1 uncultured Nitrospira sp. | reverse complement strand
AAGGTTCCGGCTTTCAATTCTTGGAGTGCGCGGTTCGCTTGTTCGAGTGGGAAACGGACCGTGTGAGGCTTGATGGGAATGGCCGCTGCTTCGCGCAGCAGATCGACTCCATCTTGTCTCGTGTTCGCTGTCACGCTGCGGATGACTCGCTCACCGAATACATCACGATCATAATCCAGCGAGGGAATCGGCGACATGTGAATGCCAGCCAAGGCTAAGGTGCCGCCTCGGTCGAGTGCTCTCAACGCCGGAGGGACAAGTTCGCCGGCTGGTGCAAAGATAATCGAACTGTGGAGCTTATCCGGCGGCACCTCCATCGCACCGCCGACCCAGACCGCTCCCAGCTGTCTGGCCAATGCTTGGTGCTCCGACTTGAGCGAGCTGACGTAGACTTGACAGCCCCAGTGACGCGCAATCTGGATGGCGATGTGGGCGGATGCGCCGAATCCATAGAGACCGAGGCGCTGGCCTGGTTTGATGCCGCTGAGACGCAGGGCGCGATAGCCGATAATACCGGCGCACAACAACGGAGCGGCTTCTTCGTTCGAAAAAATTGGTGGGATCGGATAAGCGAATCGGGCCGGCACGACCGCGTACTCGGCGTATCCGCCGTTGACGTTGTAGCCGGTAAACCTGGCTTGTGCACAAAGATTTTCTCGTTCGCTCGTGCAGAATTCACACTGTCCGCACGTGCCTTGCAGCCAGGCAATGCCGACACGATCTCCTTCCTTAACTTCTGAGACGCCAGAGCCAATTTGCACGACTCTGCCGACGGCTTGATGGCCTGGAATCAGCGGCAGGGCTAGGTCCGGCAATTCACCTTCCACTACATGAAGATCTGTTCGGCACACGCCGCAGACATGTATCCGGACCAGGACCTGTCTGGGCCCCGGTTCCGGCGTTACGTACTCCCGCAACGCAAGGCAGTTGCGGGAGACGTCGCCGGTCTGGTTCAGGATCATGGCCTTCATGCGGTCTGGAGTCCTGTCGATCGCAGTTCACGGTTACTTTGCTTTGATGCACTCGATCTCGAGATGGACCTGCACCTCGTCTCCGACGACCAGTCCTCCACTGTCGAGTGCTTTATTCCACACCATGCCGAAATCCTTGCGGTTCAATTTGCCGTCGGCATTGAACCCGGCTCTGGTGTTGCCCCAGGGATCCTTTGCCACACCGTTGAAGGTCATGGTGAGCGGTACTTCTTTGGTCACGCCGTGCAGCGTCAGATCGCCGACGAGCGTATAGGCGTCGCCTTGCTTCTGATACGACTTCATTTTGTACGACAGCGATGGAAACTTCGTGACGTTCATAAAATCCTCATTGCGAAGGTGCGCGTCACGCTTTTCGTGGTTCGTCGTGATCGACGCAGCGGCGATGGTCGCCTCGATCGCTTTGAACGTTTTGGCGTCCGCATCCATCTCGACGAATCCATGATAGTCCGTGAATCGGCCTGCCGTTTTTGACACGACCATGTGGGCCACGCGGAACTCGATGAGCGAGTGTTCCGGATCGATGTTCCACCGCGTCGTTTCTGCGCTGACGCTGAACGGCATGAGCGCCAACAATCCCGTCATGACGCATGTGCTTGCCCAGGGTGACTTCGTTTTCATAACGCTACCTTTCTAGGACAGCAGAATGTCCTGTGCAGACATGTGCGAGAGACTCGCACATGGACCATCTCCTTCGGCATCCTACTCAGCGCGGCGCGAGCTGTGCAACCCGTGTGTTTTTAGAAACATGGCGGTCCGATCGGTCAGGGTGCGATAGAATAGGTGTATGCAGGCACTTGTCAAAACCGTGGCCGGGCCGGGGCTCACCCTCACCGATTGGGCTGACCCGACCCCTGGTCCTCACGACGCCGTGGTGAAGGTCGCGGCCACGTCATTGTGCGGAACCGACGTGCATATCTATCGGTGGGACGAATGGGCGCAGCAACGGATCCATCCACCACGCGTCATCGGCCATGAATTGTGCGGGCATGTGGTGGAGATCGGGCGTGAAGTGTCTCGTGTGAAGGTCGGAGACTATGTCGCGGCTGAATCACACCTCACGTGTGGACAGTGCTTTCAATGTCGCACCGGCCAGGCGCATGTGTGTAAGAATTACAAGATCCTTGGGGTCGACCGAGACGGATCCTATGCGCAGTATGTCGTGTTGCCGGAGGCCGTCTTGTGGCACACGGATTCGACGATTGCTCCTGAGTTGGCCTGTTTGCAGGAACCGCTCGGGAATGCCGTCGATGCCGCTCTTGCAGAAGATCTGACCGGACATACGGTGTTGATCACGGGCTGCGGGCCGACGGGCCTGTTTGCCGCCGCCGTAGCGAGAACAGCCGGCGCGGCGACGATTATTGCATCGGACGCGAGTGACTATCGGCTTGGGTTGGCAAAGCAACTGGGTGTCGATCATCTTCTCAACGCAACGACCGAATCGCCGGAACAGATGGCAGCAGCTATTCTCGATATGACGGCTGGAGAAGGCGTCGATGCCGCGTTGGAAATGTCGGGAAACCCCGCGGCCTTGCATTTAGCCTTTCGCGCCGTGAAAAACGGCGGGCGCGTGACGCTGTTCGGCATTCCGACCGGTCCCGTCTGCTTCGATCTGCCGAACGAAATGATTTTTAAAGGCATCCGTGTCTATGGAATCACGGGCCGTCGTCTCTTCAGCACCTGGTATCGACTGGCAGGTCTGTTTAAAGCGGGTCTTGATATCAAGCCCGTCATCACCCATACGTTTCCGCTGCGAGACTTTGCGACCGGCTTCGACTTGATCCAGTCCGGTCGGTGCGGCAAAGTAGTGCTACGTCCGTGATGCAGGTCGTGGAGAAGGCGAAGGTGTTCATCGTAGCCTCAGCCTGAGTCTCAACATTCGAGAATCTATGGCCTACGATTCCCTCAAGCAGGTGCTTGCCACTCAGCTCACTGACATTCGCGCTAAAGGCCTCTATAAATCCGAGCGGCGTATTCTCGGGCCTCAGGGTTCTGACATCCACGTCGCGCAAGGGCCGGTGCTCAATCTCTGCGCCAATAATTATCTCGGCCTTGCGAATCACTCGGCCATTCGGCAGGCAGCGGCACAAGGGCTGGATACGCACGGATATGGCATGGCCTCCGTGCGGTTTATCTGCGGTACGCAGGACCTGCATCAACAGTTGGAGCGGGCGGTCAGCGATTTTCTCGGCACGGAGGACACCATCCTCTACAGCTCCTGTTTCGATGCGAACGGAGGGCTGTTTGAGGTGCTGTTGGATGAAGGGGATGCCGTCATCAGCGATGCCCTGAACCATGCCAGTCTGATCGATGGGATCAGGCTGTGCAAGGCCAAGCGGTTTCGGTATGCCCATTCCAACATGGAGGAGCTGGAAGCCAGGCTTCAGGAGGCCGGGGACTGTCGCGTGCGGCTGATCGTGACCGACGGGGTTTTTTCGATGGATGGCGATCTGGCGAAGTTGGATCGGATCGTGTCGCTCGCGGAATACTATGATGCGGCGGTGATCGTGGATGACAGCCATGCCACCGGGGTGCTCGGCCCTCAGGGGAGGGGGACGCCGGCGTATTTTGGAGTGGCTGACCGCATCGAAATGGTGACGAGCACGTTGGGCAAGACGCTGGGTGGTGCAGCCGGTGGGTTTACTTCGGGCAAAGCCGAAATCGTCGAGTTGTTGCGGCAACGGTCGAGACCGTACTTGTTTTCCAATGCGCTCCCTCCACCCATCGTGGCCGGCGCGCTATGCGCCCTCGATCTCGTGCAGGAAGGTGACCGGCTCCGGGACACGCTTCGGGCCAATGCCGCCTTCTTTCGGAAAGAGCTGACCGCGCTCGGCTTCCGACTCATCCCCGGCGAGCATCCGATCATCCCGGTCATGCTGGGTGAAGCAGCTTTGGCGACTTCCGTAGCGGAGGCGTTACTGAAGGAAGGTGTCTATGTCGTGGGGTTCAGTTACCCGGTGGTCCCGCATGGACAGGCGAGGATCCGAACGCAAATGTCGGCCGCCCATACGACAGCTCAACTACAACAAGCCGTAGCGGCTTTCGCGAAAGTCGGACGGGCTCTCGGTGTGATCCGCTAGATGTCTTCAACCTCTCCCTTGGATTGACATTTCATCACCAGCTCAGTATCCTCACCTCCTTTGTCATGTGAAGGAGTAGGGGTATGAAAGTCATTCTGCAAGAGACTCTGGAAGGGGTGGGACATCTCGGCGACCTGATCAACGTGGCCGATGGGTTTGCGAGGAACTATCTGCTGCCGCGCCGAAAGGCGGTCCAAGCCGATAGCCGCAGCATTAAGGCCTTCGAGCACGTCAAACGCGTCGCTGCCGAGAAGGCCAAGAAGGAAAAGCTGGAAATCGAGTCCTATGCCAAGAAGGTGTCGGCGGTCTCGCTGACGATTGAAGCGCAAGTCGGCAAAGACGATAAGATGTTCGGCTCCGTGACGACCAAAGATATTGCGGAGGGCTTGGCGGCTCAAGGTGTCGAGGTGGATCGGCGCAAGATCCAATTGGCGCACCCGATCAAGGAGCTTGGTACGGTGGCGGTGCCGATCAAGATGCCCAGAGATGTCATGGCCACGGTGAAGGTCCACGTGGTGAAGAAGCAAGAAGCTCAAGAAGCTGAAGCAGCGCCAGTATCCGAATAGGTATTCGACGATGGACGATTACGCAATCGGTTCATGGGATGCCCTGAAGGCGGCCGACCCGGAAGTCTCTGCCGCAATCGAGGCGGAAGAAATCCGGCAGCGGGAAAAGTTGCTGCTGATCGCGTCGGAAAATTTTGCCAGCCCCGCCGTCTTGGCGGCGCAGGGCTCATTGCTCACGAACAAGTATGCCGAGGGGTATCCCGGCAAACGTTACTACGGCGGGTGTCAGTATGCCGATGCCGTCGAAAACTTGGCGATTCAGCGGTGTAAAGAGATCTTCGGCGCCGAACATGTGAACGTGCAGCCGCATTCGGGTTCCCAAGCCAACATGGCGGCATACCTGTCGGTGCTCAAGCCGGGGGATACCATTCTTGGAATGGATCTCGCCCAAGGCGGCCATCTCACGCATGGCAGCAAAGTCAATTTCTCCGGCATCCTTTTTCGCGTCTTTTCCTATGGTGTCGATCGTCAAACGGAACGGATCGATTACGATGCGGTCCAAAAAGTCGCAGAAGAATGCCGTCCGCGCATGATCGTGGTCGGGGCAAGCGCCTATGCGCGCGTACTGGATTTCCCTCGATTTCAACAGATCGCCAAATCAGTCGGAGCCTATTTGTTGGTCGATATCGCGCACATCGCCGGCCTTATCGCGGCGGGGTTGCATCCCAATCCCGTTCCCTACGCAGACTTCGTCACCACGACGACCCACAAGACGCTGCGTGGGCCTCGCGGAGGCGTCACGATGTGCAAAGCCGAGTATGCGAAAGGCGTCGACAAGTTAGTGTTCCCGGGATTGCAAGGCGGACCGTTGATGCATGTGATTGCCGCGAAAGCGGTTGCGTTCAAGGAGGCTTTGTCTCCCGGATTTAAGCGCTACCAGCAACAGGTGCTCGCCAATGCTAAGGCCTTGGCGCAAGGGTTGGTCGAGCGAGACTATAAAATTGTGTCCGGAGGAACCGATACTCACTTGATGCTCCTGAATCTCAGCAACAAGGGCATCACCGGAAAAGAGGCGGATGCCGCGTTGGATACTGCCGGTATCATCGTCAACAAGAATGCGGTCCCGTACGATGAGAAACCGCCTGCCGTGGCCAGCGGCATTCGATTGGGAGCGCCGATCGTTTCGACGCGCGGGATGCGAGAGCCGGAGATGAAGGAGATCGTCGCCCTGGTTGACCGTGTCCTTCAGCACCGACAAGAACCGGCGGTATTAGAAGAAGTTCGAGAACAGGCCAAGGCCTTATGCGCCAAATTTCCCATCTTTCATCCCTACTAGTCAGCTGATCGCGAGAGAGCAGGTCGCCGCCGGTGAAATGTCCCTTCTGCGATGAACTTGAAGACAAGGTGGTCGATTCCCGGATGGCCAAGGAAGGCGAAGTCATCCGCCGTCGACGCGAGTGTCTCGGCTGCAAACGTCGCTACACTACGTACGAACGTGTCGAAGAGATTCTGCCGGTCGTCGTGAAGAAAGACGGTCGTCGGGAGTCCTTCGATCGCAACAAGATTCTCGTGGGGCTCAAAAAGGCTTGTGAGAAACGGCCGATCAGTATCGGGACTATCGAGGCCGTGACCGATCGAATCGAAAAGCGGATTCAGGAAATGGGCGAAACGGAGATCGAAAGCCGGGTCGTAGGGGAAGAAGTCATGAAAGAGCTGCATCAGCTGGATCAGGTCGCCTATGTTCGGTTTGCCTCCGTGTACCGGGAGTTCAAGGATATCGACCAATTCATGGATGAGCTCACCACCCTGACGCAGCAACGTCGCGAGCAGTGAGCCTCGTCCTCCGGATCTCGTCTCCATCCTCTTCCGATTCGTTCGCGCCGTTCCGATTCATTCCCCCAGCCGTGTGTTTGCATCAATGACCTTGTGCCAGGAGTGTTACCCGATGAGCAAGCCGCTCGTCCCACGTCTTCGACAGAACCAGCCGAGCTCCGGGGCGACGAATGTCGCCATTATCGGCGCCGGTCGTGGCGGGACCGCGCTGATGGAGATCTTTGCGAACGACCCACTCGTGAAGATCGTCGGCGTCGCGGAATGCCATCCGGACGCACCGGGATTAGGACTTGCCGCACAACTGAAGATTCCCATTACCACGGACTATCGACAGCTGTTGGCGATGGATCAGGTTGATTTGATCATCGATGTGTCCGGCGATGTCGACGTGCGACAGTTTCTCCTGGACTTCCATCGGATGGGCGTCACGATCATCGGCGGCGCCAGCGCGAAATTCATGTGGGAACTGATCGAGGCTCGTATTCGTGCGACGGCGGAGATTGAAAAGACGTTGAATAAATACCAATCGCTCTATCGCTTGTATGTGAAAGAAACCGGAGCGGCGGTAACGGAGGAGCGGACCAGAATTGCCTGTGAAATCCACGATGGATTCGTCCAAAGCTTGGCGGGTGTGAATTTCAAACTGGATCTGTGCCAGGAACTGATTCGCAAGAAGTCACGAGCCAGCTTAGCCACCATCAAGGAGACCAAGGCCCAGCTGAAACTGGCGATACAGGAAGCCCGCCAAGTGATCTTCAATCTTCGCCCGTTGCACTATGACAAAATGGAACTGATTCCCGGCTTGACGAATTATTTCAAGTCGTACGAGATCCAGACCCACATCGCCACGAAATTTGCGGTGAAGGGAGATGAGCAGATTCTCTTTCCTCGGACGAAGATCTTTTTGTTTCGCATTATTCAGGAAGCGTTGAGCAATGTTGCAAAGCATGCCAA
>CABVRR010000104.1:0-4257 GCA_902500705.1 uncultured Nitrospira sp. | reverse complement strand
AATGGAGAAAATTAAGGTCCTCATCGCCGACGACCATCGGGTGGTCCGAGAAGGATTAGCGGCCATACTCAAGACCAAAGAAGACATCCATGTTCTGGGCGAAGCGCAGGACGGTGCCGAGGCGGTGGAGAAAGCCCGCGCGTTGCTGCCGGATGTGATTCTCATGGATGTGAGCATGCCGAGGATGGGTGGCGTTGAAGCGACAAGACAAATCAAACGTGAGTTTCCACACATCGGGATCGTCGCGTTGACCATGTATGAAGAGCAGCAATACATCTTCGATCTGGTGCGCGCAGGCGCGACAGGGTATCTCTTGAAAGATTCCGAGTCGTCGCAGATTGTGGCGGCCATTCGTGCCATCTACCGAGGTGAATCGTTGATTCATCCGTCCGTCGCCAGCAAAATTTTGGCGGAATTCTCATTGATGGCACAAAAGAAAGGTAAGAAACCGGCATGGGCTGAACATGATTTGACCGAGCGGGAAATTACGGTCCTACGGTTGGTCGCGGACGGAAAGACCAACAAGGAGATCGCCAACAATCTCGATCTCAGCGAAAAGACCGTGAAGAATCACGTCCGAAACATCTTCCACAAACTGCAAGTCTATGATCGTACGCAGGCCGCTATTCTCGCCATTCGTAAAGGGTTGATCGAGCTGGATCCGATGCGGTAAGAGCGTCGGTGATCATAAGTTCACGGTCTTGGCGTCAGGCAGGTGCCGTGTCTTACGCAAAAAGGCCAATGAGCGGGCTGTCATTCGGTGAGGCGATAAGTGCGAGTTGCTTCTAGGAAGTAGTTGCAAGGTATCGCAAGACCGGAACGATCTCGATCTTGTCTAGGACTAGCGGGACGGTCGAGACACCAGTATCGTGTATGTCTTTGGGGTGCCATCCGGAGCGGTGACGGTGAGCGACACCGATGTTGATACACCTAGCCCTAAGGATGAAGAGACCTGACCCGTAGGGGTCCCTGCTGCAGCAAGCACCGTCCCTGATGAGGAGAGCACGGCGTTCGGATCGGATTTGGTCGCAGTGACGGTTATTTGGTCGACATTGGCGGAGACGTCCACAGAGTAATTCACGGTTGCCGCAGCAAATGACGGCGCCAAACTGCCGGCGCTCACGCCCAATCCAGACAGATTATTATTGTTCGTGGGGGCTGCTCGCTTGATGGTGAGGCGATAGGTTTTGGCGGTTCCATTCTGTGCCGTGACGGTAAGCAACACGTCTTTGTTCGTGCCCGGCCCATCGAGCAGGATCACCGCTTGGCCGTCGTTGGGCACGTCGCCGGACAGCACGGCATTCGGATCAGATTTGATTGCGGAGATGCTGACATTGGTGACATCGGTCGCTACGTCCACCACATAGTTCTGCCGCCCTGGGGCAAATGCCGGAGACAACGCGCCGGGTGTCACGGTGACCGCCGACAGATCGTTATTACCCGCTAACGATACTCTGCTGAACACAACGGTATATGTTCTGGACTTGCTGGTTGATTCCGAGACCACAATGCTGGCTACTGTGGGAGGGCCTCCGGCAGGACTTAGGGTGATGGAGCGGCTTGTGGTCGTCTGGCCGTTGATGCTCACGGTGTCGCCGGCGACTCGCGGTTGGGCGGTGATGGTCACGCTCGTAATGTTGTTGGAAAGATCGACATTGTATTGGGTGATTGTCCCGGAAAAGGCTGGTTGCAGTGTTCCCTGGTCGATCGTCAGACTGCCGAGTTCGACTTCCGGGTTAATGGTCGCTGAATCGCCGCAGCCGTACGTACTCCATCCCACCATGACAAGCAATGCCACGGTTGCATATCGCTTCGCAAAATAAGGGGTCTGTTGTGAGGTCTCGGTCGACTTCGGCGGCATATCACCAATAGACTGACGTATTCAGGAGAATCCACACGGCAGATGCCGCAGTGACGAGAGCGTTCACAGTCGGTCGGTCGAGGCCTCCGAGAGGCTGATCAGTAGTTTATTCTATAGCTGATCTCATCAATCGGGTCAACAGATCAGATCGAGGGGCATTGGTACAGCTTGCTGGTCTAACTTGATCGAGCAGTGTCGTGCGAGTTTAAACGTTACCAGTGCCGATCAAGGCCGAGGAGAGTCGGCAGGTGTGCTTACTGGAAGCGTTGATTACTGCCTATTGACGAGAGCGAGTGATGGTGATGGTATAGGTGCTTGCACTTACCCCGTCCTGTGCGATAACCGTCACGCTCACCTCAGTGCGTCTGCCTTTCAGTGTGACGGGTACCTGCCCGGTCGGTGTCCCCGCCGCCGCGATGACTGAACCAAGCGCGGACAGCACAGCATTCGGATCGGATTTCGTCGCGGAGATGGTTACGTCGTCTACGTTATTATCGACCTCAGCGCTGTAGCTCAAAATTCCAGAAGAAAAATCAGGGCTCAAAGAGCCTGGACTGACAGTCAACCCAGATAAGGTGGCGTCTCGAGAAGGGGAGGCTCGTTTGACGGCGATGGTGTACGCTTTAGAGGTTCCATTCGATGCGGTAACGAGGATCGAGATCGCCTTGGTGGTTCCTGGTCCATCGAGTGGGATGGTTGCTTGTCCTCCATTGGGAACATCACCCGATATCACGGCGTTGGCATCAGACTTGGTTGCGAAGATGGTCACGTCGGTGACTGTGGCGGCCACATTCACGGTATAGTCCGAAGTGCCGCTTGAAAACGTAGGAGTCAAGGTTCCTGGAGATACGATCAAACTTTTGAGCGTGTTGTCCCCTCCAAGGGTGATCGCTTTTAGGGTCAGAGTGTAAATCTTCGCTCGTCCATCTGAAGAAGTGACGGTCAGCGACACATCCTTGGTCGATCCTGGTCCGGGGGATGAAATCGTCGCTTGCCCAGCGGCTTGCCCTGCCGGGGCGATTATTGAGCCGGACAATACGTCATTCGGGTCGGACTTCGTTGCTGAAACAGTTACGGTAGACGTATTGCCAGGCAGATTAACACTGTAGCTGGTGGTGTCGCTGGCGAACGGGGGTTGGAGCGATGCTCCAGAGACCGACAGGTTGGCAAGTTGAGGTCCTGGATCAACGGATGCTGTGTCTGAACAGCCAGAGATGCCCAACCAGGCAGTTCCAATGAGAAGAGCGACGGCCACATATCGTGCAGAAGTGATGAAGCAATATGTCATGTTGAGCCCAACCACTTTCTTGTGCCGGGTACCCTGCCGGGTTCAGCCGACTGTGTGAATCAGTCGAGTAGACGCAGATCTTACGAAAGGGTTCTCGAAACGGTCTATCCCTACTTGCGTATAGGCAGGCAAGGGCTCGCGCGGTTGATCAGAGCCGGCTTGGGCAATTTGAATGGGGAGGTGCAGTATCGCGAGTGGAGTGAGGAGACGGAAATGAGAGTGGCGCTGAATGTTAACGGGCTGGTCGGTTCACGGTGATCGTGTACGTTTTCGTGCTCACCTGATCCTCCGCAGTCACCGTGATCGAGATGGATGTGCTGGTTCCTAGCCCCAATGAAGCGCTCACGCTTCCGGTAGAGTTTCCTGCCCCGGCGATTGTGGTCCCCGCCGAGGACATGAGGGCCTGCGGGTCAGACTTGGTGGCAGTGACAGTGATGGTGTCCACCGTATTCGCAACATCGACTATGTAGCCCAGCGTACCGGCGGCAAAGCCTGGAGCCAAGGAGCCTGCGCTTACGGTCAGGTTCGCCAGATTACTGTCAGTCGAAGGCGCTAATCGAGTGACGGTGATGGTGTAGGTCTTCAGCTGGCCGTTTGGTGCGGTCACCGTCATCGATACCGTCTTGCTTGTTCCTGGTCCATCGAGCGGAACGGTCGCCCGTCCCTGGTTCGAGACATCACCGGACAGCACGGCGTTCGAGTCAGATTTTGTCGCAGCGACATCCACACTGGTGATGTTGGTGGCGACTTCTGCCGTGTAGGCCTGAATCTCAGGAGTAAATGCGGGATTGAGAGTGCCTGGGGTCACGCGCAATGCCGATAGGGTATTGTCGCCCGAGAGCGCCGCTCGGTTCACCGTGATGAAATACGTCTTGGGTGTTCCATTCGGGGCCGTCACAATCACCTGAATTTCAGTGGCTGATGGGCCATCCGGCAGAGCGATCGACCGCGAAGACGTTCCTTGTCCATTGATCGTCATGTTCGCATTGGTATCTTGAGGAGCGGCAGTCACGGTCACGCTGTCAGTCCGTCCGCCGACGCTCACGGTGTAGCTGGTCCGACTTGCGCTGAACGAGGGGGTGAGCGTGCCAGGTGACAGGCTCAAACG
>CABVRR010000103.1:7953-11765 GCA_902500705.1 uncultured Nitrospira sp. | reverse complement strand
CAAGGCAGCAGCCAAGGCGCTGCTGAAAGAAGTCGGCCAGGGCTGAGGACCATCATCTGACGGCTGAACAACCGTTGGATCATCTCATCGTGTGTGCGGATCGAGCCGCGCACACGAATAGCCGCTATCACAGGAGGTGCCAGGATGGGGAGAATGCCCAAAGAAAGAATGGACAAGGCCTTGGAACAGCTCAAGACCATTTCTCCAGAAGACTATGCAAAGGTCAAGGGAATGGCCAACATCGTCAAAACGCCGCGCAGCTTCCTCTTCAAAACGCCGAACGACTACGACTTGAAGGGATGGCGGGATCTGACGATCCCCTCTGATGACGGCACGCCGCTTGAAGCCTGGTATATTCCGGCCAACGGCGGGGAGAGCAATAAGCTCATCATTTTCAATCACGCGCTGCCGATGTGCCGCGCGGGGTTCCCCGGGCACTTCGGCGAGCCGTGGAGCAACTTCGAAGCGGTCGAGATCGACTTTGTCATCCAGTACAAGCATCTGACTGATGCCGGGTACAACGTGCTCACCTATGACTTTCGCAATCACGGCAACAGCGGCGCCGCCAACAATGGTGTCTGCGGGATCGGCCAGTGGGAGTGGCGTGATTGTGTGGGTGTGAAGCAGTATGTGGACAATCATCCGAAGCTCAGCAAGATGACCGTCGGACTCTATAGTCAGTGCATGGGCGGCATCTCGCAGTACAGTGCCATCGCCAGGCGCCCGGAACTCTTCGCCAACGTCAAGTGTATGTGCAGCCCGCTGGTCCCGTCGATGACGGCGATCTTTCAGGCGTTCTCGGAGCTGCTGAAGGTTTCACAGTATCAGGAGCTTATTGATCTGGAACTGCTGAAGATGGGCGCCTTCCCGGCTGCCGATATGGCCGGGCATCTCTATGCCTCGAAGGTCACCATGCCCAATTTGTCGCTTCAGGTGCGGAACGACGCCTGGACCAAGAACCCGGAAGACGGGCAGAAGACGTTCGATATGCTTGGGAGTAAGGAGAAGGAGATGATCTGGGTTGAGGATACGACCCACCGTTTCAGAGATGGCTACAACTACTTCGGACGATATCCGGAGAAAATTCTCGCCTTCTTCGCGAAGCATATGAAGTAGAGGTCTCCTGCAGGGAGAGAGAGGCGCTTCCGTAAGACGGGAGCGCCTCTTGATGTTCGTGGGCTACATGATGATTTCGCAGGGTTGGAGAAAGACTTTCAGCGGGATTTCACGATCTTCATGCCCTTGAATATGTTTGGCCCGAAGCCCTTTTAGCGCCCCGACAATCTTTGGAAGAAACGTGGCCTCATAGCCGAGTGCAACCAGGAACAGCGTGTTCGTACCATGGGTGGATGTAGAGCTGGAAGCCGGCACGGTCCCGGTCACACCACACCCGCCTACCCCTGAAATCACTGTGTACCCTTTGACTCCCAGATCGTTGAACATGGCAACGATCTCTTCCTCATACCGCTTCCCACAGACAATGTGAAGCATCTTCATGCGTATCCTCTTCGACGTTGTGCCTATGGCCGGTGACAATCGTCGGTTCAGCGTAACACAATAGTGGAAATGCTCAAGGAAGTGCGGCGTTTGTCGTCATGATCGAGAATCAGGCTTCTTTTCATTCAGAGTAGGGTATTGTGTCCGATGCCGAATGCCGACCTGATGCGGCCCGTAAATCAGCTCCATGGATGGTATAGTTTTTCATGATGCTGGCAAGGACGACCACATCCCATGGCATCCGGATCGTTGAGAGAAAGGTTTCTGAGCGCATTACACATTGTCCTTTCTCTGGGCGAAACACCCTTCCCTGCGATACCATAATAAGAGCACATGCCAAGCGGTGCACGGCGCGCATCATGGTGAACGAGTTTCTCATGTGAGATCCCTCGAAACCGATATGCGCTTGCTGGGGATTCATGATTCATAGCAAACCACGCGTAGTGATTTTGGGTGGAGGGTTCGGCGGAATGTATGCCGCGCTGGAGTTCGAGCGCGCACTGGCGCGTGGCGCTGACTTGGACGTCACCCTCGTCAATCACGACAACTTCTTTCTTTTCACGCCGATGCTGCACGAAGTCGCCGCAAGCGATCTCGATATCACCAATATCGTGAGCCCGATCCGTAAGTTGCTGCGACGTGTGACGTTTTTTCACGGTGAGATCGAAGCCGTCGACCTTGCGCAGAAGCGTGTCGGTCTGTCGCATGGACACGAGCAACATTGTCACTCGCTGCCGTACGATCATCTGGTGTTGGCCCTTGGATCGACCACGAACTTCTTCAATATCCCGGGTTTGGCTTCTCGCGCGTTTACCATGAAATCGCTGAGCGATGCGATCGTGCTGCGCAACCATCTCATCGCCAACCTGGAAGAAGCCGACTTCGAGTGCGGCGCGGGATTTCGCGCGCCGTTACTGAACTTCGTCGTGGCCGGCGGGGGGTTTGCGGGGGTCGAAACTATCGCAGCCATGAACGACTTTCTGCGGGAGGCGGTGCGGTTCTTTCCGCATCTTCGAGAAGACATGCTGCGGATCATTCTGGTCAGCGCGGGCCGGATCATTTTGCCGGAACTCGGGGAGAAGCTCGGCACGTATGCGCAACGAAAACTCGCGGAGCAGAAGGTAGAAATCCACGCGAACTGTAAAGTGACCGCCGTCACGGACCATGAGGTGACCCTCAGCGATGGAACCATGGTGCCGACCAATACGTTGGTCTGGACAGCCGGGATCAGCCCGCACGTACTCTTGAATACATTACCCTGTCTGAAAACGAAAGGCCGGGTCCTCGTCAATGAGTACCTGGAGGTGTCCGAGTGGCCCGGCGTCTGGGCCTTAGGCGACTGTGCGCTCGTGCCGGATCTCAAAACCGGAGAGCATCACCCGCCGACGGCGCAACATGCGCTGCGTGAGGGACGGATGGCGGCCCGGAATATCCTCGCCACTATCCGAGGTGACGAAAAGAAACCGTTTCTCTATTCGACAATCGGGCTCCTCGCTCCCATCGGGAAACGAACCGGTGTCGCGAACATTCTCGGTGTGAACTTCTCCGGCTTTATCGCCTGGTGGTTGTGGAGAACGATCTACTTGCTGAAGTTGCCTCGCTTTGAGAAGAAAGTGCTCGTAGCTCTGGACTGGACCCTCGATGTGCTGTTTTCAAAGGATCTGGTCCACTTTCGAACGACGCGTCACCGGACCCCACAGCCGACGCAAGACGAATGGCAGAAGCCTGCATGAAGTTTTCACGCCTCGCGCTATCACGCCAATACGCCTGACCTGGCAATCAGAGATCATCCTGTCGGATACCTCAGATGCACGATCACCTCTGCGAGTGGTCTTACTCAACAGCATGCTCTCCCTAAATGATAAGTAGATCTTATCGCAATGACATGTACTATCAATTGGACTGATGAGTTAATGGAGGTTACCGTGTATTCAAGCATGCGGAGATCTCCGAGAGACTCATCAAACCATAGAAGGAGGATGTCATGAGAATGAGGAGCATAGTCGCAGTCGCATTCCTGTCGATGGTCGCTCCAACCGGCGCTCTGAACGCATCAAGCAGCATTGCATCGGATGCGGGTCGAGTGGATACCCTTGAGCGTATGGGGCATGGAGGCTCGACGTATCTCGCCGTCACGCCCCAAGCAGGGGATCATGATGCGGTGGGAATAGAGCAGCGGACAACGGGTAGTGGAGAGCGTATCGGACACGGAGGCTCCATCTACCGGTTACAGCCAAATCGGGTCGGTGAGCGCAGCGGGGAGCAGGGAATGATAGATGGTATCAAGCGAATTGGGGCAGGGGGCTCCATCTATT
>CABVRR010000103.1:0-7853 GCA_902500705.1 uncultured Nitrospira sp. | reverse complement strand
CTTAGTGACGTAAGTACAATACTTGCTCAGCTTCTGGATGTAATTTCGCACGAAGACTAGCGAGAGGCCTGATTGTCGTACGCCACGGTGGAGAACTAATTGTGAGGGGTTGTGCCCGTCCTTGTGGCACACGGGAGTAGACGCAATAACGCGTGGAGAAGAAAAAGGTAGGTCAAAGATGCATCTGTACATACTGCGAGTAAGCCTGATCGCATTGCTGTTCACCGTACCTGCCCTGTCGGATGTCCGGGCAGACGCAGTGACCGACTGGAATGAGCGCGCCGGAGAGATCGTTGTCAAGGCGGGACTGGGCCCCTTGCCGGCAGAGCGAGTACTGGCCATGGTTCAAGCCTCGGTGTATGAAGCCGTGAACGCCATCACACGACGCTATCCAGCCGGTACCCTGAAGTTGGAAGCCGCTTCCGGAGCATCGGTTGAAGCCTCGGTCGCTGCGGCAAATCATGTGATACTGACCAAGCTTGTTCCATCTCAACAGGGAGATATCGATCACGCGTACCAGGTTGCACTGACGGCGATCGCGGATGGACCAGCGAAAACTGAGGGAATTGCCATCGCTGAACAAGCGGCGGCGGCCATTTTGGCATGGCGCGCGAATGATGGAGCTACAGCGGGAGAGTCCTATCGTCCGTTCACGAAGGCAGGCACCTATGTGCCGACGGTCATACCGGAAGTTCCACAGTGGAGATATCGTAAACCCTGGCTGATGGCCGATCCGACACAGTTTCGTCCTGGGCCGCCACCGGAGCTGGGAAGTGAATTATGGGCGCGTGACTACAATGAAGTGAAAACGCTGGGGGGGAAACAAAGCCACGCACGAACGGCCGAACAGACTGCAATCGCCCGCTTCTGGGAGGAAGTCATGCCCCCAATTTATCATGGCATCGTCCGTTCCGTTGCAAAAGCTCCAGGACGAGAGATTACGCGGAACGCACGATTGTTCGCTGCGGTCACGCAAGCATCGGACGATGCGTTGATTGCGGTATTTGATGCTAAATATCACTACGGTTTTTGGCGTCCGCTGACCGCAATTCGTAACGGCGATCTCGACGGCAACCATGCGACGGAGACAGATGCATCTTGGATTCCCTTCATCGAGACACCCATGCACCCCGAATATCCGTGTGCGCACTGCATTACGTCAGGCGTCGTCGGGACGATATTGCAGGCGGAGCTTGGTCATGATCACACTGCTGTCTTGACGACCACGAGTCGTGCGGCAGGTGGGGTGGCACGTAGTTGGACCACTGTCGAGTATTTTATGCAGGAGGTTGCGAATGCGCGCATCTACGACGGTGTTCATTTCCGCAACTCCGGCACGGTAGGAACCGACATGGGCAAGCAGATTGCTCAACTGGCGATTGCAAAATACTTCCTTACACGCAAATAGAATTGGAGAACGTCAATCCACGGCGGAGTGCCGGTCATTTCGGCGCTCCGCATCTCCTCTCGGATAAGCGAGAATTCTCGTAGATCGTCGTTTCTTCTGTGCAACAGCGGCGCCTGTCTCGTGATGAGCCCACGCCTCACTGAGAAGAGGATCAACGTGTTGAAGAATCAGGTATGGCCACCGAGCGTGGCTCTTCATGCGCACGTGACCCTGGCTACCTATCGTGATGCGGTTTCTGAACCAGCCGACCAAGCAGCATAATACTCTCTACTCCCATACCTTCTGGCGATCCACCGATTATACCGACTCCAGCGCGGGACCACTTTTCGATTCTATGTCATAGGATCAGGTTGACTCGCATTCCTGTGTGCTCATGATGTGAGAGCCATGTCCATTGAGAGCCTCACCCGCTATCGATGGTGTTGATAGATAAATATAATTTATTGAAATGTAATTATCTATCAATTGGACTGATGGCAGTGAGCGGGTTATCTTTCACTCAAGAAAGCGAAACGATCCATAGTGGATCACAAATTTATAAGGAGGAGACCATGAACAGGAAAAGCATCGTAATGATCGGGTTTTTGTCAATAATCGCCGCAACTGGAGCGATGAATGCGTCAAGCACTATTGCGTCGGATGTCGACCAAGTCGCCGGTGTGAGTCGTGTCGGACATGGTGGATCGATTTATCAGGTTGAGTCCGAGCGTACCAGTGATGGTCGGGTTCAGATAACCATGAGTGAACGGATCGGAGCAGGAGGGTCGATCTATTCTTCCAGTCGGCCGGTTCCGTTTCAGGCCGGAGAGTGTCACGTAGCGGGAGGAAGGTGGAAACAGGTGAGTCTCATCGAACGGATCGGGGCAGGGGGTTCCACCTATTCATCCAGTATTTCTTCCAGTACAAAGTCGTGATGACGTATGTATTGAATCAACAGCGCTTGCTTGAGTGTCATGGATGGGCATGATAGTTCTCAAGAAGTGTCAGGAAGAACATCACACAAGTCAGTTCCATACAAATCAGATCTGTAAAGAAGGGAGAGGGCATGAGCGATAAGAAGAACGATCAGAAGAAGCTGACCACCAATGCCGGTTGCCCGGTGACCGATAACCAAAACGTCATGACGGCGGGGCCTCGTGGTCCACAGTTGCTTCAGGACGTCTGGTTTCTGGAAAAGATTGCACATTTCGATCGTGAAGTCATTCCTGAACGCCGAATGCACGCTAAAGGCAGCGGCGCCTACGGCACGTTCACGGTGACGCATGACATTTCGAAGTACACACGGGCGAAGATTTTCAGCCAAGTCGGGAAAAAGACGGAACTGTTTGCTCGTTTCACCACCGTTGCGGGTGAACGTGGTGCCGCCGACGCTGAGCGCGACATTCGTGGGTTCGCACTCAAGTTCTATACCGAAGAGGGGAACTGGGATCTGGTGGGGAACAATACGCCCGTCTTTTTCCTGCGTGACCCGCTGAAATTCCCTGACCTCAACCATGCAGTGAAACGCGATCCTCGCACCAACTTGCGTAGCGCGAAGAATAACTGGGACTTCTGGACTTCACTGCCTGAAGCGCTTCATCAGATTACGATCGTGATGAGCGACCGTGGCATCCCGGCGAGCTATCGCCGCATGCATGGATTCGGCAGCCACACCTTCAGTCTTATCAATTCGAAAAACGAACGTCACTGGGTCAAGTTCCACTTCGCGTGCCAACAAGGAATTAAAAACTTGACGGATGCTGAAGCCGAGGCCTTGATCGGCAAGGATCGAGAAAGCCATCAGCGTGATTTATACAGTGCCATCGAAAAAGGCGACTATCCCAAGTGGACACTCAAAGTGCAAATTATGCCGGAGGAAGATGCGGCAAAAGTACCGTACAACCCGTTCGACCTCACCAAGGTCTGGCCGCACAAGGACTATCCCTTGATCGATGTCGGCGTGATGGAACTCAACCGAAACCCGGAAAACTTCTTTGCCGAAGTCGAACAATCCGCGTTCAACCCGGCGAATGTGGTGCCAGGGATCGGTTTTTCTCCCGACAAAATGCTGCAAGGGCGGCTGTTCAGTTATGGCGATGCCCAGCGCTATCGCCTTGGGGTCAACCATCATCTCATTCCGGTCAATGCCCCACGCTGTCCGGCGCACAGCTACCATCGAGACGGCACCATGCGTGTGGACGGCAACCACGGTAGCACCCTCAGTTACGAGCCGAACAGTTCCGGTGAGTGGAAGGAGCAGCCGGACTTCCGCGAGCCTCCGCTGTCACTCGAAGGAGCTGCAGACCACTGGAACCATCGGGAAGATGAGGATTACTACTCGCAGCCTGGCGCGCTCTTTCGCCTGATGGGCAAGGATCAGCAGCAGGCGCTTTTCAACAACACCGCAAGCTCAATCCGTAACGCGCCGAAAGAGATTCAGCTGCGTCATATCGCGCACTGCCTGAAAGCAGATCCTGCGTACGGCAAGGGCATTGCAGATGCTTTGGGTATTGCGTTGACGGAAGTGTCGGCCTAGGACAAGCGCTGACTCAGGTTCTGCCGGCGGGGGAATAGAGTTTCCCCTGCCGGAGTTGGGACATGAGAAAAGGAAACGGCTGCCCCCTCAAGGTTCTTGCCCAACACAAGCAAGGTGATCTCCCTTGATTGAGGCAGGGTAAGACGTGTCAGCCCGCGCCAAGAATCCGCATCGCCAGTTCGAATAGTGGTCAAAGCACACTTCATAATTAGATCCCCTGCCCTTGACTCATCAAAATAAGTTGATATATATAGGCTATGGTTGCTGCTGCTGATCAATCGATCAAGAAGGCTGTCACGCTATTTCATGCCTTGTCGGACGAGACACGCCTGGTGTTACTGGAGCGATTGAAAAAGGGAGAACAGTGCGTGTGTGAGCTGACGGATGCCATGAAAACCGGTCAGTCGCGTCTGTCCTTTCACCTCAAGGTGCTTAAGGATGCCGGGCTTGTCGAGGATCGTCGTGAGGGGCGATGGATGTATTACTCACTCAACGCTCAGGTGATCGAAGAGTTGGAGGGTTTGGTGGAGTCTCTCAAGGACGGCGCGAGATCAGCAGTTTCCTTGGGACGCTGTTGCTGATTTTTTAGCTTCAATAGATCAATATTTATTGATGGGAGGTGCTTCATGAGTGACCGGCAGACTCTGAAAGAAGAAATCCAGGTCAGATACGGACAAGCAGCGTTGCAGGCTCAAAAGCAAGAACGACGGTCGTGCTGTGGGACCGGCACCGTGCTGGAATCGGGTAAGCTCGACCCTATTACCTCGCATCTCTATGTCGATCAGCAAACAGGTGCCCTTCCCGAAGATGCGGTGCGCGCGTCGCTTGGCTGTGGCAATCCAACGGCGCTGGCCCACATCAAAACGGGGGAAACCGTGTTGGATTTGGGATCCGGTGGCGGCATCGACGTGTTGCTTTCGGCGAGACAGGTTGGTCCGACCGGTAAGGTCTACGGATTGGATATGACTGATGAAATGCTGGAGCTGGCGCGGGCCAATCAGGCGAAGGCCGGGGTGACAAACGTGGAGTTTATGAAGGGCGACATCGAACACATTCCGTTACCCGATAACACCGTGGATCTCATTATTTCCAACTGTGTCATCAATCTGTCACCGGACAAGGATCTGGTGCTGAGAGAGGCCTTTCGCGTGTTGAAACCGGGCGGACGCCTGGCGGTGTCGGACATTGTCGTTCGAGGAGAGATCCCACAAGACATTCAGGCCAGCATTGAGCTGTGGGCCGGGTGTGTCGCGGGAGCGTTGGAGGAAAAAGAGTATCTCACGAAGCTTGATCACGCAGGGTTTGAACGAGTCTCCATTGAACCGACTCGGGTATATACCGCCGCTGATGCACGAGATCTCTTTGAGGGCACCGGTATCGATGTGGATGCCATTGCCGAGGTCGTCGACGGCAAGTTTATCAGCGGTTTCGTACGAGCAATCAAACCGGAAGCGAACTCGCCGGTCTGTTGCTCGCCCACTTGCTGTGCATGAAACGGCGAGTGCTGTTTCTTTGCACAGGTAATTCCGCTCGTAGTCAGATGGCAGAAGGGCTTCTTCGGCATCTGGCAGGTGATCGGTATGACGTCTATAGCGCCGGGACCCATCCCGTTGGTCTGAATCCCGGCGCAGTGACGGTGATGCAGGAACTCCAGATCAATATCTCCGCGCAGCGTTCAAAAAGCATCGCCGAGTACATCGATCAAACATTCGACTATGTGATTACCGTGTGTGATCGGGCGAAGGAGTCTTGTCCGCGTTAGTCTCATGCAAAGCGTCTGGTTCATTGGAGCTTTGAAGATCCAGCCTCCGCGACAGGATCTCTTGAAGAACGACGAGAAGTCTTCCGGATAGTGCGGGATCCGATTAAGGCACGCCCCGAAGAATGTATCACGGCTCCGGGATCAGGGCGGTTGAACGAGCAGTGATTCGTCGCTGCTTGCTGAGGATTTCCCTCGCCCGTTATAGTGTCTCGCCATGCGGAAGAAGCCTGTTTCCCGTTCGAGAACGGAAACTCTGCCTCATATCTCCACTCCTGCTTCGTTGGCTCTCCTTGCCTCGTTTCGTACGCTCTCGGCCGAGGATCTGTACCGGATGGCTCCGAAAGAGTTCGTGGCCCGAGGGTACGATTATTACCGGCAGCAGCGACTTCAGCACTTCGTCTGGAGTAAGGACGGCGCCACGCTCACGGCACAGGTGCAGGGAACCCGTCTGTACGAAGTCATCTTTTCTCTCGATGAGGGGTTTCCCTCTTCCTTTTGTGACTGTCCGGCCTGGGATTTCGATCGGCTGTGCAAACATGTCCTTTGCGCCTGCTTTGCCGCCAAACATCTGCTGTCACCCGAGACGTTCCCATTGTCCGATCAGCAGCAAGTCCACCTAGCCGCGCTCCGAATGGAGTTGCTCGGCGACCTCGGCGAGACGGGTTCCATCAAGAGGACGGTCCCCTTGCGGAATGGGGATGGTCTCCCTGAGTCAGGCTATGAAATCGTGATCCAGGTCGGTCAGCCGTATCCGCAACTTGTGATCCATCGGAACGGTGTGCGGCTTCCTGCAGGATGGGATCCTGCCTTGCCGCCCGAGCTGCGCCCATTCTTGAATTCGTCTCGGTTTTCGTCAGAGTATGGGGACGACCCCTTCCAGCGGTATCTCCGTATCTCCAAGCGCCGATTCCCGATCGTGCTGAAAACAGACCTCGAATCTGTTGTCCTTCAATGGACGCCGTCCGTCATCTGTCGGAGCAAGACAGAGATCGCTCTTGTCGGTGATGACGTGAGGATTCGCGCAGTCTGTATCGCCGATGGAACAGCGCTCGACCGAATCGTCCGTTTTCGCAGCTTCGTGGTCGACGTGAGCGGTTGCCGCTTGCTCTCCTTGGAAGACGAAAGCGGATGGGCTTCGTTTCGCGCGTTACGCAACGGTTTTCAAGGGTTCGACGCTGATGACCATGAGAGTGGACCGGCCGAGACGTTGTGCGCGGTGACCTTACCGGACGGCCGGGGCCATGGGCGATGGCAGGGCATCCACCATGACGTGGAGTTCACCGTCTCACGAAACGAGTTCCGATCTGCGCAGATCGATCTGATCCAGAAACAGGCCGACGAGACCTTGCGCCATCTTCGATTGCGCGTGGATGGGGAAGAGGCGCTGGTTCATCCTTCTGACCCTGTATCAGTCAACGAGGAGGTGTCGTACGCGTTGATTCTGGCGCCGTTCCTGGACGAGGCCGGCGCGCCGACCACCGCATGGATGTTGCGTGCGGAATGCCGTCGCAGTGACGTCCGGTTTGCTCCGAGCGCCTCGACTTTTTCATTCGTGCGTGCATTGGAGCAGGGCCGCGCCGTGTCCGCACCGTTGCGAGCACAGAAACGCAAGACCATGCTCTATGATCTGTTCTTCACGTCGCTCACGGTCGGCGAGGCCAAGGAACGAGATCGCCGCATCAAAACGGCGCTGGATCAGAGCGATTGGGCGAGAAGCATCCGTCTTGAGGCCGCGCAATGGTTGAGACACCATCTGTCGGTGTATGCCAGTCAAGATGTACGGTTGCAGGTCGAAGGGAGGCAGTGGGCACTTCGCACGATCGACAAACCTCGCGAAGCGTTGTTGTACCGGATTCCATTCGAGGTCTTCGGTCCGGATGCATTTCGTGCCATGCCCTCGTACGACGCGATGAAGATCGACCCGCTTACACTGTTCCAGCGATTACCGGAGCTTTTGGAAAAGCTGACGGCGGCCGGGATCACGTTGCTGTATGAAGACAAACCGCTCCGACCTATTCAGTGGGACTGCACCGTCCGAGTCGGGCGTCAGGATCGAGAAGGGGACGCGATTAACTGGTTCGAGATCCGGCCGGAGATTCGCTGCGATGGGGTGGTGATTGACGAGACGGAATGGCGGGCGGCTGTCCGGCAGGGCGGAATGATCGACA
>CABVRR010000102.1 GCA_902500705.1 uncultured Nitrospira sp. | reverse complement strand
CTGGATCTCGTGGAGAATTATATTCTGTTTGATTCCAGTAGGCCCGGCGCAACTAGCAAAATGATCGCCAAGAAGCATCAGGTGCTGGGCGTGAATAATGCGGTGGCGTCGGTGCGGCGGCAGGAGGAATTACGGAAGGAGTTCCCGCCGGAGCGTCGGCTTACCTATCGCGTGGTGGAGATACCAGAACTGCTGGCGGCGGAAACGCCTGGAGATGAGCCGGGGCTCTATACGCAGGAAGTGGCAGAGGCCCTGGAGGAGGAGAAGTCCGTTCGGCTGCTGGATATCGTCGAGTCGGCGCATCCCGATCTCGGCAAGCTGGGTGTGTTTTGGCATACTCAAGGCGGTGGTAAGTCGTATTCGATGGCGTTCTTCACTGAAAAGGTGCGGCGGAAGATTTCAGCCAAATTCACCTTTCTGTTGATGACCGACCGGAATGATTTGGACAGCCAAATTTACCGGACGTTCGTCGGTTGTGGCGTGGGAGATGAAAAGACGCCGCGAGCTGCGACGGGTGAGGAGTTGAAGCAGCTGCTCCAGCAGAACCACCGCTACATCTTCAGTCTCATTCACAAGTTCAATCAGGACGTAGACCCGCGGGACCCATACAGCGATCGTGACGACATCATTGTGATCTCCGACGAGGCGCACCGCACTCAGGCCGGTAAGCTTGCTCGCAACATGCGGCTGGCTTTGCCGAACGCCGCATTCATCGGCTTCACCGGCACACCGCTGTTCAAACATGATCAACTCACTAAGCGCATTTTTGGTACCTATGTATCAAAATATGACTTCAAACGCTCCGAGGAGGATGGCGCGACGGTCAAGCTGGTCTATGAAAATCGGGGCGAGAAGCTTGGTATCGCCCAGCTCGACCTCAACGACCGCATTGCTGATGCCATTGCCAAGGCCGAACTCGATCCGGACAAAGAAGCATTGCTGGAGAAGCTGCTGGGGAAGGATTACGAAGTCATTACCTCAGGCGACCGCTTAAATAAGCTGGCCGTTGATTTCGTGGAGC
This sequence comes from uncultured Nitrospira sp., assembly GCA_902500705.1. Classification (GTDB taxonomy): domain Bacteria; phylum Nitrospirota; class Nitrospiria; order Nitrospirales; family Nitrospiraceae; genus Nitrospira_D. Next base: position 10,781 of record CABVRR010000102.1, on the reverse strand, counting down.
ATTGCGCGACGCGTTGGGAGTCGGGCAAGTCCATGCTGGTATGCATTGACAAGATTACCTGTGGGCGGATGCTCAAGCGGATCAAGCGACTGTGGAAGCTCAAGCTCGCCAGGGTACGAGTCCTGATTCCTCGCAAAGAAGCTGAGCTTGCGGCGTTGGTTGAAGAAGGTCAACGAGACGCAGCGGAGAAAAAGTTGGCGTGGTTGCGGGGCCAGGCTAGGTGGATCGAAGATACGCTTGTCCAAATGATTGTGAGCGAAGGCCAGAATGAGGTGGCCGACTTCAAGAAGTGGGGCATCAACATCATCCCGCACCGGGCGTTGATCAAACAGGGTTTCGAGACGGCGGACGGCAAGCGAGTGGATGTGGAGTCGGCGTTCAAGAACCCGGAGCACCCGTTCCGCGTCGCCATCGTCTGCGCGATGTGGCTGACGGGCTTTGATGTGGAATGCCTCTCGACCCTTTACGTGGATAAGCCGATGAAGGCGCATACGCTCATGCAGGCTATTGCCAGGGCGAATCGTGTTTATCCCGGGAAAGATTTCGGCCTCATCGTGGACTACAACGGGATGCTCAAGAGCCTGCGCGCCGCGCTCGCGCAATACGCGTTGGGGGATGAAGATGGAGGCGAAGAAGAGATCGTTGCGCCCATCGAGGAGCGAGTGAAGGCCCTGCTTTCCGCAATCGAGGAAACTGAGAAGCACTTGCGCGGGCTGGGCTTTGAGCCGGACAGGTTGACCGGCGCGAAGGGGTTCACGCGCATTGGGGCTATCGCCGATGGAGCAGACGCAGTCATTGGCTCACGCAACGAAGGCCGTCGGCGGTTCGAAATTCTCGCGCGGCAGGTATTCATCCGTTTCAAAGCACTGATCATGGAGCCCGCAGCATTCGCCTACGCGGTACGGCACGACAACATCGAGGCGATTTACAAGAAGCTGGAGGAGCGCCGCGACACGGCGGATGTGACAGAGCTGCTCAAGGAGCTTCACCGAATTATCAACAAAGCCATTCGTGCAGCCGAGCCTGGTGGCGATCAGGTTGGCTCCAAGCGCTTCGATATGAGCAGGATTGACCTGGAGAAGTTACGCGACGAGTTTGCTAAGAAGGTGAAGAGGAAAGCGTCGGCGTTGGAGGACATCAGGCGGCTGGTAGAGAAGAAGCTGGCACAGATGCTGGCGCGCAATCCGCAGCGTATGGACTACTACAAAAAGTATTCCGAGATCATCGCCGACTACAACCGCGATAAAGACCGTGTGACGATAGAAGAAACATTTGTGCAATTGGTGGATTTCATGAGCGGGCTTGACGTCGAAGACCATCGCGCTGCCGAGGAAGGTTTGAGCGAAGACGAATATGCGGTGTTTTGTCTGTTGCAGAAGGAAAATATCAGCAAGGCCGACCGGGAGAAGGTGAAGCTCGCGAGCCAGGGATTGCTCGACTCACTCCGGAAGCTGATTGCTCAGCGGGAGAGATGGACGGAACGGGAACAAACACAGGCCGAAGTTGAAGTGCTCATACTCGACAGCCTCTTTTCGGCACTGCCGACTCCGCCATTCACCGATGATGAGAAGCAAGCCGTAGCCAAACAGGTGTATCAGCATGTCTGGCAGCAGAGCGCGAGTGGAGCATTTCAGGTGCGGGTTTGAATCGAAGAAGAAGTGTATGGTCTCAATTCATCCTAGGCGAAAGAAAAATGGCATCAGGGAGCAAGGCATATATCCCATTTATTCCTCTCACCACTCCCGATCTGCTTAGGAAAAACCGCCATAGCAGAGCTTAAACAATCTTTGTCATCACACAAAATTACAATCGGCCCTTCTACTGCTTCTGAACCTTGGTAAAGCTTTGTATTGATCGTCTCTACTAGAAAAGAGGGGTTTAGATTTGTATCCCATCTAGAATTTACTCCGGCCAATCCAGCAACGTCTATATATTGAATGTGATTCTGTTCGAATATTTCAAACACTCGGCTTCTATTTAAGCGACCTATGTCGAATCTCGGCGCAGTTCTAACATCTAGAATAAACGTTGGTCGAGCTTCGTTAATCAGCATTACAAAAGAATCAGCTGATATCTCTGAGACATCTGTAAATATCATGAGCCAAGGCTTGGCCAATGGGAAGAGATCGGTCTGGATCTCTTGAGTAGGAAAGAGCGCGGTCTCTAAACGAGCTCTCTCAACCTCAGGTTTTACTAGTCTCAGGTGAGGGGCTTTAAAATTACTCAAGATTTATAACCTCTCTCGTGCAAGCTCAGCTTCGATGCCGACATAACTAATTCTCTTAAGATGCCACGGACTTCCCCAGGCAGCTTCACCGATTTTTAAGATTCCGGTCTGATCATGTTTAAGATCTCTGTCCTTAAAAAAGGCTCTTCTATACATATTAGGAGCAACACCTGTAAAGTGGCGGAAAAGGACCTTAGCTGGATTCTTCCCTTTATCGTTATCTTCCGCTTTCCTCACTTCGCTTGGAGGAGCCCAATCGGGGGTATGTTCCAGGGTTACAGAGTCTTCGTGAAGATCTAAAGCTTTGCTCTTTTGATAAGGTTCAATATACTGAACTTCATCCACGCCTGCACTCACAATATGTCGAGCACAATAGTGGCACGGGAAGGTAGTTACCCACATCCTAGTGCCTATTGTCGATACACCTTTCCGGCCTGCCGTTAAGAGAGCATCCATTTCTGCGTGTACTGCCCTACTGAATTCAAGCAGCGAACCAATCGGTGAGTCTCTAAGCAACGTTTTTAAGCTGTCTTCTGGCTTGCTCTTTAACTCAGGAAAGTTATCCCGGAGCTCTCCGATGATTTTCCCAATGATGCTATTCTGCTCAGCAGTATTACTGCATTGTGGTGTGTCAGCATATGCACAACGCCCATCAGGTTTCTCTTCTTCAAGGCTCTCTCCATAAAGACCGCCGCCTGCCTTAGGCGCCTCATTCGTCCCCAGAGCGACTACATTTCCATTGGCATCTACTAGACAAGCCCCAACTTGCCTAGACAGACAGGCACTCCGTAGAGCTGCAGCATGAGCTTCAAACATTGCTGTTTCGCTAATGCTTGGACGAATTATGTTGGAGTGGGTGATGATCTTTACCAAGCGGTTCAAGTTTTCGTTTACTATCCACTCCTTTGGTGATTTGCCACCCTGGACGCGATCGACACTGTTATCGACAAAGTAATCAGAAAGATAGAGAGCATCCGCAACACGCTGGCCATGCTTGATTGTGTCCTTAGCGTCTCTACTCATAAACTGCCTTGCGGCTTCCGTCCCTGCATCGGAATACTTATCTCGAACACGCTCTAAGCATTTCGACTCCTTACACACTACTCCGATAAGTGTAAAAGAAGAGCCGTAAACGCTTCGCAGTAAATGAACTTCTGCTGGATGTCTGATGGAGTCTAAAATATATGCTCTTTTCTTCCCGTCTGGCTTTACGGGGTCATCTCCTATTTCTTTCAAATTTTGTTTGCGGGCTCTGACTAGGCGGATCTCTTTTATGAGAGCTCGTGCAACGGCAGACTGGTCAGTCTCTCGCATTTGGTCGCCGAGATCCTGAAGCTGGCGCATATTCTTTAAAGTCTTTTCTTGGGAAGGTACTTCCTGACCATTAGTCTTAGCCCATTCCCTTATCTTTTCCGATGCTTTGATTATTGCCACGTCATAGGAACCACCCGATGCACTCTGTAATATTTCGCACAAACTCTTAGCGACCGTGCCAGGACCAGATCCCACATGCCCCACTACAGCAAATATAAGCTCATTGGCATCGTGCTCGGCTAAGATCTGTCGAGACTTTTTCCCACTTGATGTTGGAGAGGGAGGAGAAATGTCAGGGACGCCCATAAAATTCTGCCCTTAGCTTTAGAAGGCGTTAACTGGAGCGTTGGGGGGAATGATAGCCTAGTAGCATGTATAGTCAATGGAGAAATAACATTTTGGGGGATAGCGCTTATCCTTCCACCGGCAGGCCGGTTCCGGATCTGCCTCCTGCTTCCTCGCTGCGATGTGGGAATATCAAAGCCCCGCTCTGGCCGAATGTCAGCGAGAACAGACCATACTTCGCAGCCATCTTTTCTCGCCCGTTCAAGGATCAGTTTGGTGCCTGGCGCTACGACACCTCATTCGGTCTCAACGATTTCGATGCCCTTATGAATGTCGACTTTGAGGACAAAGGAAGGGCTCACTGCTCAGAAATGGCACTCTAATCCTAATTGGAAGGATTGATGACATTGTCTGACTGCTTAACAAGCACGGATTGCTCTTTCATCCATCAACGACCCTGATGAAAATAGTGCCTAAGTTACCTAGTAATAGATGCTATCAGCTCTACCCTAATAGAGTATCGCCATCGTTGCGTTCCTGTGCTATCAAATCACACTTGGTATTGTTCGATTAAACGATCCTAATCAGAGACTTAAGGCGCCGTAGGTGTGTGTTTGTAACTCCTAAACGGGTAAGACTTATAGAATTTACCAACGAAAAAAGCACTATTAGTGAGTTTGTTAATCATCAGCATGTATTTTCACATATGCAAGAGAGGAAATGCGAATGAAGTCAGTAGTCGCTGGGTTTCAAAAACACAGTATGAGACGGTTTTCTCGTTGCAGTACGTCTAAGACGAACTCGCCTGGCTCCATGGACCAATTAGACCAATTCCATGAATACTGCGGCATTGTAGTAAAGCTTGCTGTCGTAGTATGCCTCGTAAGTATCCTACAGGGCTGTTATCCACTAGTGGGGGTGATAAAAATTCAAGGTGATGATGAACAGCAGCTTTCGGGAGTCTGGGAATCTCTGAAAGCAAGTTCCGACTTACAACCAGTTCGGATGCTCTACATTCACGGGATGGGGGTTTACCGGTCTACGAATTATGTACAACCATTCGCTAGTAGGCTTACCCAGAAGCTTGGACTGACCCTAAAGGCATGCGAGAAAATTCCATTGCAGACAGAGGCTAAACCCCCACAATTCAACGGACAACTGTCCCACGCTTCAATATCTATATGCTCATACGTGGATTCACAGAAGCGGACGCTTCTGTTATACACGGTACTCTGGTCGCCATTGACTGAAGGAATCAAAAAGGCTGTGCTTGGTTATGACTCGGCTGAAAACTACGTGGATGATCGAGCTTGGCTTAGTAAGCGGATGAAAAAGGATGTGATGAATGATAGTTTGTCCGATCCCCTGCTCTATCTCTCTCCAAAATACCAACTGAAGCTTAGGCTCGTAATGCGACAAGCCATTTGTGTCGTTGCTAGTAGAAATGACAGCTGTGCAACGCTAACCCCTACTATACCAGTTGGACAACAAAACAGCGCTGGGCTGTTCATTGTCACCGAGAGCTTAGGAAGTACCATGCTGTATGACGTGCTAAGGGAGATATACAAAGAGCAAGTCGGTCTGAAGGAAGCTGGGAAGAAACTGATCAGTGATTCAGTTGCACACTATATGTTTGCAAATCAACTTCCGCTTCTGTGCTTGGGGCGCTATAGTGACGCGCCTGACTCTGAAGGATGGTCTTGTGTTACTGGGGTGGGGACAACCAAGAAGGATGATGGAGCTGAACTTCGAGACAAACGGTTTAGAATCGTTGCGTTCAGCGATCCAAATGATCTGTTAAGTTATCCGTTGGAGAAACAGCAATTCAAGGATTTTGCTGAGAGTAATTCAGTAACAGTAACCAACGTACTGCTTCATGTCGAGAAATGGGCATTGGTTCCTGGGTTGGCATACCCTCATACAGCACATACTGGGCATCGGGAAAATGCAGATGTCCTGCAAATTATCGCATGTGGCATAACTAACAAAAAGCCTGGGGAATGTAAACCGACACCAACGCTCGCTGATGAGTTTAGACCGTTCCACCACTAAAGTAACCTGTTTGGAGGATGCATGCTGTTAATTATGCGCTATTCGCTAAAGTGGAATGCGAACACCAACTCGTACGAAATTGACCTTCAGCTTCAGAACGGGACCACGGCTAAGGTGCCCGTTAATAGTGTGGAAGAATTCATCGCAATATCAACCATACTTAGGAACTCTCCATCCTTTCTGCACCCCGACGGGACCATCGAGTATCGGAGTAACTAGGGGAGTAGAGGGAATTTACAGCGGCAGAGGGATATCCAAATGAAGGGTAAAGACACGAGCAGCAGCATGGAAAGGGTTGTTCTAAGCACAGAGTCGAGGAACATGTCCTTGTGATAGGTATTCGTACTTCTTAGACCAGAGCTTGCTTGGGAGGGCCGCTATGCCATTCACCATTTGCCCTCGCCGCCGCTTCCCGTGCAAAGTGCTGCTCATCAAGAATGATCTACGTTGGACCAGTCGCTGAACCGGCTTAAACGGTTGAATCGGATTATTGAGATAGGCGAATGCATGAAGAAAGCGGCAATGCACTAAACATATACGGAGGGTGCAACAGTGTGCAGGTCATTGATTCTACTCGTGTGCATCTCGTTCATGACAGGCTGTATAGCCACACATCGTTCCAATACCGCATGGTTTGAAGAAAATGTCCATGTTGGAATTTTAGAAGCTCCTCCTATTACACGCACTGAGGGACAAGACTTTACCTATTCTGCACTTGGCTTTGCCGCCAGCTTGGCGCTGAAAGGCGCCGAAGCCGCCTTGAAATGGGAAGCAAGTAAGTATGCTCAAGATAGTACCGGAGATTTAAAAGAGGCTAATCTTGGCAATCTCACACACCTTGTAAGCCCAGAAGGATGGGTGCTCTCAAACCACGGCGGCGGGGCTGACGTTCCCTCCGCATATATTACTATTCTTCGAACAGTGACTCCCAAAAGCCAATTAGGGTTTTGGGAATCCGTGTGGAGAACACTCTTTTGGTTCGAACGACCCACACAACTGGAAATTCTGAATGACGATTTTGTTGGGAAGCTCATCGCTCGTGTGAAGAAGTACAATCATAACTTGATGCAGCGAGATGATGACACAATCCGGAAAGCCTTTGGACTTGAAAAAATTACGGGTGAGTCTTTCCTAAGTTTTGCCGCAGTCCTTCAGATTACGCCAACTGCGCCTTTGGTAGGCCATCATTATCCCAACTATCGCATTGAGCTTTTGGACTACCGATATTCTTCTCTCAAGGCAAAAAATCTGTCATGGGTTCGAGTGCCTTTTACTGGTTGGGAAGAAACGAAAAGCATTTTGACGGTTTCTCTCAAAGGGTCTAAGGCTGACATGCGGCTCATGGGCAATCAGTATGAGGGCAAGGCGGATTTTGAAGTGCAATGGAATCGAGAGCTGAGTAGTGACAAAAAAGCATCGGAGTGGGCTAATCAGGGTGCTCTAGTCGTAGGAGAAGGAAAACCGCTCGCTAAGTCGCCTCCCATTCACACCTACGATTTCAGAAATTTTGGCGTATCTATTAAACTGTCTGAGGCAGGGTTACTCAAGGAAGCATTTGAGAGTGCGTCAAAGAAAGTAACAGAGATTGATGTTAAAGAGCTTCTAAAGAAGTGACAAGGAGCCATGAGACAAGATTAGAGGGATCTTGATACAGACTAGGTCAATGGGGTCGGATCTTGAATTGTGCATTGTGAGAGTCACCACTAGGAGCCGACCTTGCCGCCTTTGTACGTATCGCCACTGTGGTGAATTTTGTGTCAAAATCCTGCAGGAATGGACGGAAAGCGACAGGAACATATAGAATCAATAGAATACGCTAAAGTCTCAATATTAAAGGGAATAATTGGGAAACCGTTGCCATAGCGAGCACTTGTTAAAAACCGTTCTTTCGAGCTTTTAAGGCGAGGGCCCTGGGTTCGAGTCCCAGCCGGCTCACCAGTATATTCAAGACCTTCTGATCCAGCGACCGCCACCGCTGGTCGTTCATAGAACAACCCATAGGACAATTTGAAGGCAGAATCGAGCTTTGTGACTGCGTCACGGAGCTTTTGGTCCCAGGCCGGACCACCGCGAGAGTAGCTGGCTATCATGCTCAGCATTCGGTGACCCAAGAAAGCTGGCTGCACTTCCTAGTCGACGCCAAGGCACTGGATTTAGGAATTTACGGTCAGGTCTTGTATGGTCTATTGACACTCATCACATCCAGCATGATGTGGGCCATCATAGTAGATCCTCACCCCTGCTTCGGGGCATCGCGTCCGTAGAAGCAGACATGTTCATCCACGGAGCCAGGCGAATGAACGCAGAGGGAAGCACAAAACATATCAGATCGATACTGGTACTGCAGAGATACAATATACAAGACCTGACACTGCTCGCTATTCCTCAATCAAGGAGTGGCGTCGGTAAAAAATGACCTCTGACCTTTTTGTGTTGGTTGCGACATTATCAATGCTACGCACCACCCGACGGATCAGCCCTCAAACGTGTTGGGAGCTGTAGGCTGATACTTTGGCTCTTCGGGTGGCGTGTCCCGGTAGAGCGGAAACGAGGGAATGATTGGGACAAGCTCAACATGAGGTTTCGCCAGTGCTCCACTAATGACGATCCAGACTTGATGCTGATTGGCATCGTAGCGAAGCAGCCCTTGGGGAGTAACTGCGGTTGGTATCGCATTTGCCGGTAGAGCAAACGATTTTAACTCCCTCACTTCGATCTGATTCATGGGGTTTCTTGAAATGAGTTGGAACTCCCACGAGACAGAGTCCTTTGGCACCGCGTCAACCATCTTACCCAAACTCGCAGACCACTGGGTCACTCGTTTGGCATACAGCTGCCAAAGCCCTCCTTCAATGGGCACCTCAGCCAAGAGACGCCCTTCGATTTTCCATCCACCGCCGCGTGAAACTCCAAACAGCCCTCCAAGGTATCCTTCCCGTCTGTCCTCAATGACAATCCCGCCGCTTGAATTTATTCCCGATTCGTTCACCTCTTGTGATTTGGGATTTAAGAAGGCTATCAACTGGTATCGCTCCTCTCGCACGAATTCGTCCCACAGTTGCTGGATTTCCTCGCGGGACATGGGTTTGCGTGAGCCCATTTTCTTGAGCATTGGACGCGGCTCGCAGGGCTTGGCTGAGGCCCGGAGTCCTTCATCAGTGATTTGGCCAGCCAGATGTGTCGAAACTCGGTAATCTGCGGCGAGTTGTTCAGGGGCTTTCTGATCGTTTCGGGTTGGGCTGGCCCCATTTAGATTATGTCCTTGAAGACGATCCGTGGCGATCTCTGACGGTGTCACGCTTAGTAATTGATTGGTTGCCGCCTCCCATTTGTATTGCGACGTCCGTGATCGTGTCCCTTCTGCGTCCCAAGTGTCGGCAACCATGAGACCTGCGTCATTAAAGGTCGAGACTCGAAGTTTCCTTTGTCGATTCTTGACGAGAGTCTGTCGGATCTTGCCGGTGTTCGTCACCACATACCGAAATTCATAGGAGGTGCCATCCGGATGCCGCTGCGTCATGACTCGGCCATTTTGGTCATACGTATTCCAGAAAAAGGGACCATGCTGATCTCCGACTGATACCATGCGATCTTCCGCATCGTAGGTATAGATGGAGATTCGTCGTTTAGGGGACGGATATTCCACGCGCGCGAGTCGTCCACGCCCATCGTACTCATACAGCGCACGCCTGCCCAAGAAATCATCAATGCGAACGATTTTTCCTTCGTTATCTCGGACAAACTTAACCCAGTATCCGCAGGGTGACGTGACGCTTGCAACTTTTTGGCTTGCATCCCGCCCTATGGTGAGTCGATGTTTCTGCGCATCTTCCACCTCGGTAAGCACTAGGAAGTCACTGAACCGATAGCTGATACCGTCCTGTCTGCGGAGGATCCATTGTTGCTCATCCTGGTTCCAGCTGAGGCTCGAATTATAAAAGACGGTGGACGTTGTTTTGTGGAAAAGCATCGCATCCAGACAATTGGTTCCAGTGGTTCGTAGATACTGGATATATGCTCCATCAGGCAAAATTAATCGCATTTCCGCGCATAGATCATTCCTTAGCAGATAGAGTTCGAAGGGATGGCTAGCTCCGACGCCGAACGCTCTCGACACGGAATCTTTACTTCGGTACACCCTCGTGAGCAGAATGGGAATCCAATCAGGAAAGACAAAATCGTGTTCCTCGACCATGTAGAGTCCCGTGGAAAGACTTACAGGGTCACCGTCCACGGCCTGTGGATAGCCCACCCCTTTAGAATCATCTGACTGTCCGAACGCATTCCACGACGTCTGTACGAGAACTGCGCCTGCGAAAAGTAGGCAAAATGCAGGACGAACAATCAGATGAAATGCATTCATCCTAGAGACAATCATCAGCTCCTCCATCGTTCGCGTTGTGCTGAATGAAAGCCTACCACGGGAGCCATCAAGCGCCCATAAAATGCCTTCTTGTGAATCTGGAGTAGTGAGCCGTCACATCATCCTCTGTAACTCACCTAAATCAAATAGATTAAGTTTCAATAGGAACCGATGGCTCGATCTAAACCGTTCGGAATCTCTTCCTCGATGGAAGTACGCAGCGCGGGACGGAATTGATTCAGCAAGCGGAATGATAAAGATGGAGGCTAAAGTCGGAATGATGGCTCCTGAAATGTGACATGAATTCGCTGGAAATGAAGGAATCGGATGGAAAGCACAGAACCAATAGAAGGCCATAGCCTGCTGGTATTGCAGCTAAATTGGAGAAACATTTGCCGTAGCGAGCACTCGTTAACAACCGTTCTTTCGAGCTTTTAAGGTGAGAGCCCTGGGTTCGAGTCCCAGCCGGCTCACCAGTTTGGACAAGAGATAGAACGTTCAAAACAACCTTCATCTTTAGTCCGCTCGCATAGTCTCCTC
>CABVRR010000101.1 GCA_902500705.1 uncultured Nitrospira sp. | reverse complement strand
CCTCGTTCACCGCAGCCTCGACGACCCCCTTGACCTCGCTGTTCCCGAGCTTGGCCTTCGTCTGCCCCTCGAACTGCGGATTACGAACTTTGACGCTGACGACAGCCGTGAGGCCTTCTCGGACATCGTCGCCGGTCAAGGACTCGGTTTCTTTCTTGAGGAGACCGTTTGCATTTGCATAATTATTGATCGTCCTGGTCAGGGCGGCCTTGAAGCCCACCAGATGCGTGCCGCCTTCCTTCGTATTGATATTGTTCGCGAACGAAAAGAGGTTTTCCGCGTAGCTGTCGTTGTACTGGAGCGCCACTTCCAGAATCATGTCCGGCTTCTCGACCTTGACATAGATCGGCTTATGCAAGGGCGTTTTGGCTTCGTTCAGATGTTCCACGAAGGACACGATACCGCCCTTATAGAGAAAGACCTGTTCTTTGGCAGGCTCTTTCCGTTCATCTCGGAGGGTAATGGCCAAGCCTTTGTTCAAGAAGGCCAGCTCGCGGAGCCGCTGGGCCAAGATGTCGAAGCTGAACTCCAGTGTTTCAAAGATTTGACCGTCCGGTTTAAATCGAACCTTAGTCCCACGGCGTTTTGTTTTACCGGTCGCTTGGAGCGAGGCACTCGGTTTTCCACGCTCATAGCGCTGCTCGAACACCTGGCCATCTTGCCAGATTTCCAGCTCAAGCCATTCCGATAAGGCGTTCACGACGGAAATACCAACCCCGTGTAATCCGCCGGAGACGGTGTAGGCTCCCTGCTCGAACTTGCCGCCGGCATGCAGGACCGTCAGTGCCACCTCAGCGGCTGATTTCTTTTGTGTGGGATGCATGCCGGTGGGAATACCACGCCCATTGTCGACGATCGTCACGCTCCCGTCTATGTGGATCGTGCCTTCGATCGCCTCGCCGAATCCTGCCATATGTTCGTCGACACTGTTGTCGACGACCTCGTAAACCAGATGGTGGAGTCCGTCGACGCCGGTGCTTCCGATGTACATTGCCGGGCGCTTTCGGACAGCATCAAGACCTTCGAGGACCTTGATCTGATCGGCGCTGTAACTGTCTGATTTGTGCTGGGAAGAATCGTCTGTGGTGGTCATCCGTTTCCTAACCGTCTGTTGAGAAGTGAGTCTCGTTAATCTTTGTGATATTCGGCGGGTGGCTTCAGCATCCTGTTAAATCTTAATGGGCATGACCACACACTTGAACCCCGGGCTTTCCGGCTCCTGAATCAGGCAGGGACTCAGCGGGGTTTCCATCTGAAGCGATAAGGTTTCCCCATCCATGACACTGAAGACATCCAGAAGATACCGGGCATTGAATCCTGTGTTGAGGGCCTCTCCCTCATACTGGGCGGGTAACTCTTCGGTGGCTTCCCCATAATCCGGACTGCTGGAAAACAAGGTCATTTTGCCCGCTGTGAACGACACCTTGACCGCGCTGGCTTTGTCCTTGGCCAAGACCGACACGCGGCGCAGTGCGCTCTCTAATTCACTTCGACTCACACTGATCTTCTTGCCGCTCTCTTTTGGAATGACCTGCTGGTAGTTGGGGTAGTTGCCCTCCATCAATCGCGACGTCAGCAGCAAACCGCTCTTGCGGAAGATCATGAGATTCTTCGAAAAACCGATGAGCGGCTCGTTGTCTTTGCCCTCCTCCAGGAGATGGCGGATTTCGTGTGCAGCCTTTTTGGGGATGATCGCTTTCATTTCCTGAGGCACGCCCTTGTTGCCGGCCTGACCGACTTCCTGTTCCGCGACCGCCAAACGATGGCCATCTGTGCCGACCAATCGAAGGGAGGTTTTCTTATCGGTCGCAACCAGAGTGACCAGGAGACCGTTCAAGATATACCGGGCATCGTTATCGCCGGCGGCAAACAGTGTCTTCCGGATCAGTTCCAACAATCCCTCGCCCGAGAGGGGTGTCAACCCCTCACGCTCAATTGTCGGCAACGCCGGGTAGTCGCTGCTGGGAAGGCCTACGACCTTGAACTGGCTCTTCCCCGATTGGATAGTGGTCCAGTTATTGTCGGTTGCCGTCAGCTCGATCTCACCTGAGGGCAACTCTTTGACGATTTCGAATAGCTTTCGGGCGGAGATCGTGACACCGCCGGTTGAAAGAACCGTCCCTTTGTATAGCCCTCGCAGACCAATCTCGAGGTCTGTGGCCACGATCTCCACTCCATCCTGCTTGGCTTCCAACAGAATGTTCGACAGAATTGGCATCGTGTTCCGTTTCTCCACGACGCCTTGGACGCGCTGAAGACCTGTCAACAATTCGTCCCGACCAATACGTACTTTCATGGAGTGATCCCCCTGCCGGCGTTAGCTTCGCAGAATCTGCTCTTTCAGTGCTTCGATCGTGGTCTGCATATTCGTATCAGCCTCCCGAGCTTTCGCAACCTGACGACAGGCGTGAATGATGGTCGTATGGTCCTTACCCCCAAATTGGCGCCCGATTTCAGGATACGAGGCATCGGTCAACTCGCGGCAGAGATACATGGCGATTTGTCGAGGATAGACCAGTGTCTTACTCCTGCGGCGAGACTTGAGTTCGGTCATCTTCACGTGGAACTGTGCGCAGACCGCTTCTTGAATATCATCCATCGCCACGACCTTCTTCTTATCGCCGATGAGATCGCGAAGGACACTCTTTGCCAGATCGAGCGTGATCACTTGGCCGGTCAACGACGCGTACGCACGTAATCGAACCAAGCTCCCTTCCAGTTCTCGGATATTGTTCTTCATCGTGATCGACAGGAATTGGATGACGTCTTCCGGAAGCGTGACGCCCTCGTCCTCTGATTTCTTTCTCAAGATCGCGATGCGCGTCTCCACGTCGGGCGGCTGCAAGTCCGCGATCAATCCCCATTCAAAGCGAGACCGAAGACGTTCTTCGATATCCGGCATGTCCTTAGGAAACCTATCGCTTGAGAGGACAATCTGCTTATGTCCCTCGTATAACGCATTGAATGTATGAAAGAATTCTTCCTGCGTCCGTTCCTTTCCAACAAGGAACTGAATATCATCGATCATGAGCATGTCGATATGCCGATAGCGCTTCCGGAGATCCACCATCTTGTCATATCGAATGGAGTTGATCACCTCATTGGTAAATTGTTCCGTGGTGAGATAGGCGATTCGTAAATCGCTTTTTTCGGCCACATGATTTCCTATCGCATTCAAGAGATGAGTCTTTCCAAGTCCCACGCCCCCATAAATAAATAACGGGTTATAGGTCTGCCCTGGCTGCTCCGCCACTGCCATGCACGCCGCATTGGCGAATTGATTTCCGGCACCGACGACAAAGCTTTTGAAAGTATACTTTGGATTCAGCTGGATTCCCCGCCGGGCTTTAGGCGGCGTTACACCTCGAGGTTCATTAGAGATACTTTGAGGTTCTGTTTGCCGCGGAGGAATTTTTTCCCGGACTGTGAAAGTAACTGTCGTTAGCCCACCACGAGCCGTAGTTATCGCCTCAGCCAATAAAGATCCATAATGAGCATCCAGCCATTCTCCGAAAAATTTATTTGGAACTCCAATATGTGCCGTCGAGTTCTCAATCCGATCCAAGTAAACCGGTATAAACCAGGTGTCATACACCTGTTTCGGAACTTTCCCTTGTATATATTGGAGTACTTCCTGCCACACGGTATCAATACTCATAACCTGTCAAAATCCTTATACACAGGATTATACACACCTGTGGATAACTAAAAAATTATCGAGTGAAGTACGCTACGGAAAGTGACGGTGAATACCATGTCTCACTAGGTGATGTCGAGCCACGTCAGAAAGCTGCTCCACACGTCTCCATCCCTTTCACAAGCTCTTCACAAGTTCTTATTCACCTATTAAGAACCAATCCCCAATGTTATTCATTTTTATAAATATAAATATATTTAATAAAATCAATATTTTAAACACTATACTCTATATTCACTGGTCCTACTCTTACTCCCACTACTACGAGTTTTCTTTAAAGAATAACATCGGAGTCATAGGGTCAATATCTTCGTATCACCTACGACTAAGGCCAATATCCGCTCATAGGACAATTGTTCTCCCTCTGCAAACAGAGCATCACTCGGTGCACTCAGCACCTTTCCAGGAAGAAGAACATTTTCCAAAGAAATCACCACCGCGGTAGTATCTGTAGAAAAGAGTGCTTTAGACAACGTAGAAACAGAGGAACGGAGAAGATACACAGCACAAGGGGTCACCAAGATCCTCCAGGCTTAAAAAACAAGGGCACAGTCTACAGATTGAATAAAAGCATTGATGATATCGTCAGCCTCACGGCGAATACAAAATCCATTATGGTCTTGGAGAGGACCAGCTGATTGTTGAAGCAGAAACGGAATCTCAAGTTGTTTAATAGATGGAAGATACTTCTCTAAGATATCAACGTCGATGATATCGTCTGTTTCTTCAGATAGGAGACGCTCTGCCTCACCAAGAAGCACGACGGTAGTTGTATGCGATCCCGCAACGAGGCCCAAGGCAATACGTAAAGCTTCTACAGGTCTATGGGTTTTTCGTGGGTCTTCTTGAATAACGACTGCGAGAGCTTTTGCCATATGAAAGCAGGATTATGTAAATGATAAAAAGGGGTCACAGGCATCAATAATTCCGGACAGGACGACGAGCCCACAGAGCGACATCTTAGGGTCGATCGTACTGGTCGAAACATGGTGTTGTTGACAGCCATATGCGCATGCAAAGACCCGTGCTCCTCCGTGAGCGAGTGCTCGGTACTGGTCGGTATGAATATTCTTTACACCCTCATCTATAAGGTACAGATAGACTTCGTGACCGGCATTAAGCGCAGCACGTGCGAGTCCATGAACAGTCTCAGCACTTGAGTGTGCTGGGGGAAGAGCGAGAAGAAATCCAATCTTTTTTAAATTCACAGGAATTTACGATAAATTATATATAGTTATATAAATTAACCACAACTGAGAGTAAGTGGTTTTTAGAAGAAAGTCAATGTGAAAAAACGCGCGTTTTAAGGGCTGGTTACGAGGGAGGAAATTTGAGGAGCTAGTCCGGAAAGAGTGACATCATGTTGCGCTTTGGTCTCCATATTTCTCAGAATAGCTGAGCCTTTCACTGCCTCATCATCCCCGATGATGAGAGTGAATCGACAAGCAAGACGATCAGCTTGCCGTAAGTGAGCCTTTAAGGTGGTTGACCGAAAATCAGAGACCGTGGTGAGCCCTGTGAGGCGAAGTTCTTCAAGAGCAGCAAGACCAGCCATACTACCTTGATCACCAAAGCCCGCCACATAAATAGAGGCGTCGTCCAGCATTTTTGCTCGTTCGAACTCCGGTGCCAGCATGGACATTCTTTCAAGGCCGAGCGCGAAACCAACGGCCGGAGTAGGCGGCCCTCCGAGTGTTTCAACCAATCCGTCGTAACGTCCACCTGCTCCTACGGCATTCTGAGCGCCTAAATTGGTCGATGTGACCTCAAAGGTCGTGAGATTGTAGTAATCAAGACCTCGAACGAGCCGATGGTTCAATGCGTATGGAATCTTCACGGCATCGAGACCCATCAGGACTTTAGTGAAGTAGGAATTGGCTTCCCCGGACAACGATTCAGCCAGACGAGGGGCCGTTTCAGTGATCGCACGACACTCGGGAACTTTACAGTCCAGGACCCGTAAAGGATTAGCTTCGAGACGGTTCCGACAATTCACACAGAGACGAGACTCATACTGCTTCAGATAAGCCACGAGATGAGGCCGATAGGCATCTCGATCGCCGGTGTAGCCGAGGTTATTAATCTCCAACGTTAAGCCGGGCAAACGGAGATCAGAGAGCATACGCCACAGGAGCGATATGACCTCGACATCAGCCCGTGGGTCAGCCGTTCCCAGAGATTCCACGCCAAACTGGTGAAATTGGCGGAGGCGGCCGGCCTGTGGGCGTTCATGGCGAAACATGGGCCCTAAATAGAAATACTTCTGAGGGACAGGGACCGCGGCCCGATTGTGTTCGATATAGGCTCTGACTGTTCCCGCAGTTCCCTCAGGGCGAAGGGTCACTGAGGTGCCGTCCCGATCTTGGAACGTGTACATTTCCTTCTCAACGATATCGGTTGAGGTACCGATACTCCGGGCAAACAAGGTCGTCACTTCAAAGATCGGAATGCGAATTTCATGAAACCCATACCGGCTTGCCCATCGTCTGGCTGTTTCCTCAAGGAAACGCCAACGGGGCGTTTCCTCCGGCAACAGATCTTTCACGCCTTTGATGCCTTTAATCATATCCCTCGAAAAGAAGACTTATGAACGAATGGGAGGTGCGAACACCTCAGACCTGCATCTATGCCGGCGGACTATAACGGCGCCTTCTTCGGCAAGTCAACGGAGTCGACCTTGCGTCGCTCTGACTCGAAAGGTATAGTCTGCGGCCTACCGTGTGTGCGGATGCCGTCTATTTGAATCACAGGATCGACATATGAGCCAAGACCAAACCGGCCGTCGTGTGGTGGCCATTGCTCCGATGCCACCGGAAAAATCCGCCTACGCGCTTGCTCGATACAGCCGATCCCCCGATTCCATAGAAGGCAGCATTCAGTGGGTTCATGGGCATTCCTCGGAAAAGTTCTGGGAGCAATTCTATTTTGACTATGGGCATGCGTCGATTGCCGATCTAGGGCACGTGACGATTTGCTTTGAGAATATTTCGGAGCTGGCCGCTGTTCGATTGGAAGATGAGTCTCTTTGGGATGGTCAAGCCAAGTCTAGTCGCTATCAGAACTTTGCCTCCGATCGATGGTTTGTGCCGGGTCAGATCCGAGGCAGTGAAACCGAAGCGCTGTACGAAGGAGTGCTTCGGAGTCTATCGGAAATCTATCGTCAGTTACATGAGCCGCTGAAACAATTTCTCTCGGAGCGGGAGCCTCGCCCGGAGTCGATGAAAGCGGCTGATTATGACCGCACCATCGCCGCCAGAGCGTTCGACATTACACGGTACCTGCTTCCTCTTGCCGCAAAGACGAATGTCGGCCAAGTCGTCAGCATTAGGACGCTGGAAAAGCAGATTACGCGGCTCTTATCTTCTCAACTTCCTGAGTTACGCGGGATCGGCGAGGACTTGAAAGGGGCCTGTCAGCGTCCACCGGTGAATCTGTGGAGCGAACTCTGTGGCCAGACATCCGGAGGATCGAACGATCCTCTGGCACCGACACTGGCGCGGTATGCCAAGACGAATGCCTATCAAGAATCGGTCTACTCTGATTTGGCACGACATGCGAAAGAAGCCCTACGCGGCACAGGATGGGATCAACCGAATACGTGGGGTACTGTGGAGTCGGTCGAGTTGATGGACTTACATCATCCGCTCGACGAAATTGTTACCACGCTGCTCTATCGTGTGTCACAGGCTCCCTACCGGAAGATACTCGAGATCGTGAAAGGGTGGTCCGAAAAAGAGAAACACGCGACCATCGAAGTGGCCATGAAACAGCGTGGGCCATACGATGAACTCATCAAAGAGTTTCGCAGCGGCTACGCATTCACGTTTGATGTCCTCATGGACATCGGCGCCTGGCGGGATATGCATCGACACCGGCGTTGTCAGCAAGTACAACAAAACTTCACGACCGTTCACGGCTATGACGTTCCCCCGCCTTTAGTTGAGGCCGGGTTGGATCGAGAATATCGACAGGCCATGGACGCCGTGCGTCAAGATATCGAGTTGCTCCGGAAAAAAGATCAGGAAGCCTCTCTCTACGCGATTCCGTTCGGTTTCAAGGTGCGTTGCTTGTTTAAAATGGATTACGCCGAAGCGGAATACATCAGTAAACTCCGGTCCGGCGTCAAAGGCCACTGGTCCTATCGAACGGTCGCCTGGCAGATGAAGCAGCAGCTTGCCCGGCGATATCCCTACCTTGGTGAACAGATTCAGGCGACACCCCCTGACATCGACGACACATTGACTCGATAACACCCGATGGAAACTCACCAGCTCGAATGTGAAACGGCCATCGTCGCCGGCGCGTGGGACACGTTGTTTGCCGAGTCGCTCGCCTGGAGTCGGGAACCTGACGGCGCAAAGGATCCACGGGCGCTCTTCGCGCGTAACGTTGTGTACCTTGTACAGGGTCGATTTGCCGATGCCTGGAAAGCCCATGCGCTCTGCCTCCAAGCCGAGCAGCACATCGCGGCCGTGGGGGAGTGGGTGACCGGTCTGCTCGAGCGTCACGGAGACCGTGGATACGTTCATTTGGTGATGGGTCTGTTTCTCGCGCAGTCCGGTCAATCAGAACAGTCCATACGATCGTACACGGAGGCTGCTCGTTTGCTTCCGCAGGATGCCCATCCGCACTACTTTTTGGCGCAGGTTCATGAACGGGCCGGCCATCTCGAGATGGCGATCAAGGAGTATCGAGAAGCCGTCCGTCTCGCTCCGGACTTTGCGCCGGCTCGCATGAACCTCGGCGTGGCGTATCAAGATCACGGGCGGCTGGAGATGGCGATCAAAGAGTACCGCGAGGTCATCAAACTCAGCCCCAACGATTCGGCAGCCCATTCCAATCTCGCTTGTGCCCTAGCGGAACAAGGGAAACTGGAACCGGCGCTGCAATCCTACAAGACCGCCTTGAAACTGAATCCAGAAGACGCCGAAGTGCACTTTGCACTGGGCGGACTCTACGAAACACGCGGTCGTCTGGATTTGGCACAAAAGAGTTATGAAGATGCGCTCAAGGCCGATTCAGACTTTGGCGCCGCCCATTCCGCTCTCGGATGGCTTGCGTTAGGCAAGCGTCGGCTTCAAGAAGCGGCGGATATTTTCAGCCGGGCGCTCAAGTGCAATGAGGAAGACGCGAAGGCCTATCACGGTATCGCGGAGATCTATGCGATGCGGGGAAAGCCTCAGAGCGCGATAGAAAACTACACCAAGGCGCTGAAGTACTATCGCGACCCCGAAAAGAAGAATCAGATCATGAACCAGTTGTTTCAGGAAGGACATGTAGGAGATTAAGCATTTGAGGCGTCATTCTTCCTTGCTCATGGACCGCACGCCCCTGGAAAGGCTTCAGTCCACGTGCGCCGTCGAAGCACAACGCCTCAAATGCTCGTGAGTGAGAAAAGCGATGGTTAAAAACTAAATCAGCTAGGGTACAGAATCGAAGCAGCTTTTTTTTGAGCGCGAGGTGTAGAGATTCTGCGAGATAGGTCTCGCGGATGTGTGAGGCTTAGAGTTCTCTGATCGCACCCTGTAGGACAGTAATCTGCGTGGTGGGATCGCCCGTCGCTTTCAGCTCGTTGCGGATCTGATCCTTGAGATAGGATGAATAGCCGACGCGGTCGATGAGAAGATCGAAGAATCGTTCGGACGGCAGTAGGCTCTGCTCCTTGAGTTCTTCCAAGGTGTCGTCACTCACCGGCACGTAGGTGCTGCCGATGTGGAAGACGATGTTGTAGTACCGTCCTGTGCCGATCCGCTCAAATCGTAAACCCTTCACACGTTCCTCCTTCATCCCCTCACACGCAACTTATTCTAGACAAGATCTGGTCATGAAGACAAGGGCACCCTCAGATCCTGTGGTGGACAGTCATCTTGGCGGACATTTATCATGGCCATGATGACAGCAACGGAACTCATTGAGTTGTGGATTACTCAGCTTGAAGCGGAGCGAGTCCGCCTGACGGAAACGGAGCCTGATACTCCTGTCGTGGCCTCGCAAGGCCGCTTGGTGCAGACGGTAGGGGGGCTTTATCTGTACGACTTCAGACTCCCTGCCGACAGGACACTCTCTATCGATCTTCCAGTGTCTGTGGTCCCTATTGATGAGGCAGATACTACGGAAGGGATCGTCTTACAGCAAACGGGCAACCGCATCCTCATCCAGTTGGTTGATGGGCTCGGCCACGAAGTCCCTTCGGTCACCCTGGTTCCAGATCGAGCCGGCCTTGTCAGCACGTCAGTCTCCCGTCTGAAAGACATGCTGGCGAAACCCGACCTGTATCACCTCGGGCCGACTGAGCGGTTAGCGTCCTTGCTGCAGATGCAAGCCGCCGATGTTGAGGGGTTGCCGTCAGCGTCAGCTGTCTTCACGACCGTATGGTCCGATGACCGGTCGCTGCGCCGGCAAAACCTTGCCCAGTTGGCGATGGAACTGATCCGTGCCAATAAACGGATCCTCCTGATCAGTCCGGACCATCAAGCGTGCGATGAGATGGTGGGGATCGTGGCGCGTACCATGAAGGCCGGTGGATTGAACCACACAACGTGGATCACGCGGTATGAACTCCCGATTGCTTCGAATGCCTCCGATATCGATCTTCATAAATTGGGGTTCGAAGCCCAAATGCATCAATTTTATGCCAAGTCACAAGGCGATAAGGCTTCACTGAAACATAAGTACGACCGCTTCCGAGAGCTCGCACCGTTTTTGTCCGAGAAAGAAGCGAAACAGAAAGATCTCGATGAAATCCGCCTCTTGGAATGGCGACTTGTCACACAATTGCGGGATCTTCAGGTACGGATGGCCGATGCCCAGAAAACGCTCAGGGAATTTGATCAGTTGACCTTGTTTCAGCGTCTGACGATGCAGGCGATCGGGAAAAATGCGGAATCCCTCAAGCAGTACTGCGCCCTGTATCAGGGGCAGATGGATCAATTGAACAACGAACTCGATGTCGCCAAAGACCGCATTCAGCAGCTTGCTCCAGAAGCGGCTATTCCCAGAGGGAAGCGGGCTGAGTGTCAGGACCTGAAAGAACATATTGCAAAACTGGGGGGTACCAAAAAAGTTCGTGAGTTACTGGCGGCCGAAGAAACACCAAACCGCCAAGCCTTCATCCAGAATCGACGACTGGTTGCAGCCACACCCACGCGGGTTGCCAGTGATCCCTTGTTCAGTCGGGTGCGTTTCGACATCCTGATGATCGATGAGGCTCCGAAGATCGACGCATCTTCGCTTCTGGCCGCAGCCGGACTCGTGCGCGAACGCATTATCATCAGCGGCGACCCTCGAGACATCTCAACCGTCGGGCAATGGGCCGTGCCGCAGCTGGCCAGTCGTGCCGCACCATGATCGATTGGATGGGCTTTTGCTTGACGTGGGCGAGGTGAATTCAGGATAATCGCGCTTCTTACGGTTTTGCATCCCTACAGTACAGTGCCGAAGTGGCGGAACTGGCAGACGCACTAGATTCAGGGTCTAGCGCCCGCAAGGGTGTCCGGGTTCAAATCCCGGCTTCGGCACCACCTATCTCTTTGTGCCTCAAGATTGTTCAGCGGTGTCATTCCCAACATCTGTTCGGTATCTGCGTGGACTGGGGTGTTAAAGTCGGGCCTCTGTGCAACAGAGCAGTAGCGCTGCCGCACCATTCATCGGCTGACATGCCGGAATAGGTCAATCGGAACGGAGTTGCGATCCGACGACAGTCACCGTCAGAATTCATGTCGTCGGGTGTCTACCATGAAGCAAGCCGCCGATGTGCTGGTAAAACTCTCCACACTTTTCTATAAGCGTTTTCGCCGGATCTCACGAGCGCTTTACCGACGACACGTTCCGTTTCCCATTCTCAATGTTGTCTTGTATCCGACACACCTGTTCCAGTTTGTGGCGGTCCATCATAGGCTTCCGCTCAAACCGGGCCGGTTATTCAATGATTTCCTCTTTCAGGTGAAATCAGGAACTGAACTGGAACGTTCGTTACGGAGACGCGTGACGGACAAGGAGTACGGCAAGCTGTATATAGAGGAGAGGCTGGGCACCGGAACGACCACGTCAACGATCTGTGTCCTGCGGACAGCGGACGACGTGGCACGGTATCGACCGTCGACATTTCCTTGTGTGATGAAGCCGACGAATAGCTCCGGTCGAGTCATCATCGCGCACTCGGAAAACGA
>CABVRR010000100.1 GCA_902500705.1 uncultured Nitrospira sp. | reverse complement strand
GGATAACGAGGGGATACTACTTCTTGGCCTGGGGCGGCATGTACTTGATCATCTCGTCGGCGAGGTCTTTTGCGATGCTTTTGAGGCTCGGCTTAATGAACATATAGCTGCTCGAACGTTCGTGCCGCGCTTTCCAGATGGTGGTGCCGGTGGTGGCATCGATCAATCGGAGGCTCAATCCGACTCGCCCGACGTTGTCGCCTTCTTTTCGGATGTACTCCCAAGAATTGACCCGGACGACCAGAAACGAATCAACGTTCAAGGCTTTTCCGAGCTTGATGGCTGAATCCTTGTCGGACTGCCCCGTCATTTCTAGGCGAGAAAAGTAAAAGACGAGGGAATCAAAGGCTTCTTTTGAGGCTTGAAAAATATCTGTGACATGTTCGGACGAGATGATGCGCTCGATGGTTCCTTGCTTCATGAGCGCATCGACAAGGACTTCTTGAATATCTTCGCGCGCGCTGTCGTACTGACTGGCCATCGGCGGCAACACCGCGAGGGTTTGAGGTCGAAACACTCTGGCGCCGGGACCTTCCCAGACTTCTTGTAAGCCGCCGCAGCCTCCGAGGAGGGTGATGAATGCCAGCAGAGCTATGATGCGCATGGATAATCGAGAAAGCATAGGTTCAGTATACCATTAGAACGTCAATGAAATGGAAGCCGACACTAGGGCGCCCTTTTCGCGGAAGTCATATCCTCCACCAGCGTCTGCTCTGAAGTTAAACCACCGGATGCCCAGTCCGGCCGTCGGCACGAAGGGCGTGGAGGCATCCTGCATATTCTTGAACGTCCCGATCCTGAAGGAGAGAAACTCGGTCAAGATGGTTTGCTCGAGTCCTAGACTGAGGAGCTGGTTCTTCACCCCCGGGACAAAGGTCCTGTTCGAGGTCACATCCACATCGGCCGTCAAGGTCAGCGTCGAGTAGGGGTTGAGGGCGACGCCGGCTCGAACTTGGGGGTCGAGTCTTAGCTCGCCGCCACCGGCGGCATCGAACGTCGGTCTATTGAGATCCTTGGCGATGACCGCAAATCTGATCCAGGAAGATGGACGATAGATCGCCCCAAGGTCAATGCCATAGGTCGTGGAGATGTTGGGTTTTCCGAAATGATCGGTCGTGCTGACCCCGCTTCCCCCCTGGAGGTTCGTCGAACCGTTGTATGAGGCGCCTTGGATGACCTTGGCCGTGATGCCGATGGCAAAGGTCTTGTCGGAAAAAGCATAGGCGTAGGAAAAGGCCAGCTGCCTTGCTTCAAGGCCACGAAGCGCCATCTGGCCTGCCACGGTGATGGGAGTCCCAGGCCCGCCTGGCTGGGAGGCTTGAATCGGGGTTGAGACGAACCCGCCACCGGTGGCTACGTCGGAGACGTTGAACCCGAAGGCATGGTCGCCGAGATGTCCTTTCACATAGAGACCGGCGGAACCGTTCACAGAGATGGCGGCACCTGGTCGATTGATCCGCTCAGCAATACTCAGACTCTTCGCAAGATTGTCCGGCGAGGTATCCCCGGTATTGAAGTTCTCGAGATCGTACAGCGCATCGCCCAGGCCGCGGCGATCGATCGCGAGTCCTCCTCCCTGGACGCGGATATCCACGGTCTGGGTCATCGCCAAGCCGGCTGGGTTCCAGTACGTCGCTAGCGCATTGGTCGTGACGGCGACTCCGGCGCCTCCCATGCCCATCGCGCGAGGACCGACGATCACAAATTCGGCTGCCGAGCCATAGGACGGCCACGCGGAGGCTGCCAGTAACACGGCTATTCGGGGCCATGGCGAACTGCGCATGTCGAATCCTCGGTAAAATCAGCAGCTTTGCGAGTCTAGAGAAGGAACAAGTGTTCGTCAAGAAATCGCGGTCTGTTCGCGTGCCGGGAGGGAATGGAAGAGAAATGGGGCGACAGGGTCAAGAAACGATTTGTCCGTCCTGCATGTGAATGATGCGGTCGGATTGGGCGGAGAGCTTGTCGTTATGAGTGACGATCACAAAGGTAGTTCCACGTGTTTTATTCAACGTGCGCATCAATCCGAACAATCCGTCTCCGCTGTGAGTATCAAGATTGCCCGTGGGTTCATCGGCTAAGACCAGGTCGGGGCTCTGCATCAACGCGCGTGCCATCGCGACGCGTTGTTGTTCGCCGCCCGACAGTTCTCCCGGCTTGTGGTGGAGGCGATGCTCCAGTCCCACCTCCGTGAGGAGCGCGGTGGCGTCGGCCCTGACGGACGCAGGTTCGCGACGTTGGACGAACGCCGGCATGCAGGCATTTTCCAGCGCGGTGAACTCGGCGAGCAGATGGTGAAATTGAAACACGAACCCGATTCGTCGATTCCGAAACTCCGCTTGTTGTGGATCCGTCATTCGAAACAGGTCGTGCCCATCGAACGTGACGGTGCCTCGACTCGGCTTATCGAGCGTTCCGATGATATGCAGCAAGGTGCTTTTTCCGGCTCCTGACGCTCCGACGACGGCCACGAGTTCTCCGCGTTGGATTTCGAGGTTGATTCCCTTGAGGACGGGCACCTCGTACGACCCCATTGAAAAGGATTTGTACAGATCGCAGATCTTAATCATACGATAATCGTGACGTGCCGGTCGTCATGCTCTCGCTATCGTCGATGGCCTCATGGCAGCGCATGTGGAACGCACTATTCATAACGCAGCGCAGCCACCGGCTCAAGCTTTGCGGCTTGGTTGGCCGGGTAGACCGTTGCGGCAAAGCTGATCAAAATGGCGGACCCTGCGACAAGCAGCACGTCTTCGGCCAGGACATGAACCGGAATGGTGGAGATGTAGTACACCGAAGGGTCAAAGGTCCAAAACGTTTGAATCAGCCAGAGAAACGCGTAGCCCAACGGAATGCCGATGGCCGTCCCTGCAAACCCGATAATGAGTCCGTTCAACATGAAAATGCGTCGGATGCTGCGTTTCGTCGCGCCCATGGCTTTGAGGATCGCGATTTCTTTTTGTTTCTCCGTGACGATCATCGTCAAGGTGCTGACGATGTTGAATGAGGCCACGATCGTAATCAGCACCAACAGGAGAAACATCATCGTCTTTTCCAGCTTCAGCGCCGAGAAGAGATTGCGATTCATCTGCATCCAATCTCTGGCGCCGTGGCTGAAGCCCAGCTCCTGTTCGATCCTATGGGCGATCTCGCCGGCACGGAACACGTCCGTGACCTTTACCTCGATGCCGGTCACGCTCTCGCCCAGGTTGAAAAACTTCTGGGCCTCGCCGAGTTCGATATAGGCAAAGGAAGAGTCGTATTCGAACATGCCGGAATGAAATAGGGCGACCACGGCGAACGTACGGATCTTGGGTACCATACCCATTGCACTGATGGGGCCGACGGGAGAGACGACATTGACGGTGTCGCCGACGAACACCCCCAGCCTGAGCGCCAGCTCTTTGCCGAGAATGATGCCCGGTTTTTCAACGGCGCGGAGGTCGCCTTGCGGGTCATCGGCCGGAGCCTGCATCACTCTCACCGGAGTGAGCAAATCGAGCAGCTGTCCCGCCGTGATGTTTTTGGCGAGCTCGGTGACGTTGGCTTCTCGTTTCGGATCGATTCCGCGTAAGACGATGCCTTGAACTCCGCTCTGCGCGGTCAGTAACACTTGGCGAAACACGAACGGCGTGGCCGCTACGACGTCGGGTACCGCTTGGATCTTGTCGGTCAGACGGTCATAGTCGGTCATGTGCTCTTTCATCCGCTCTTGGACGATGATATGGGCCGTCGAGCCGAGAATCTTGCTCTGAATGTCTTCCCGAAAACCGGTCATGATGCCGACCGTGCCGATCAGTGCAGCGACTCCCAGCGTAATCCCGGCGACCGACACAAAGGTGTTCAGCGAGATGGTTCGGTTGCGACGCTTGGCGCGCAGATAGCGGAGTCCGACGAAGATTTCATAGGGAAGCGTCACGAGGATTTCTCTGGCCTCAGCTGAGGGAAGAGGATGACATCACGGATCGATGCCTGGTCGGTAAACAGCATGATCAGCCGGTCGATCCCAATCCCTTCTCCGGCGGTCGGCGGCATTCCGAATTCAAGCGCGCGGAGAAAGTCGTCGTCGACGAGATGGGCTTCTTCATCACCCGCTTCACGCTGGGCCGCCTGGCCCTCAAACCGTTCCCGTTGGTCCAACGGATCGTTCAACTCCGAAAAAGCATTCGCGATTTCTCGCCCGGCAATGTAGAGCTCGAATCGATCGGTCAGGCTCGGGTCCGTATCCTTCCGTCTGGCAAGGGGCGAGATGTCAATCGGGTAGTCGGTGATGAACGTCGGTTGGTGCAAGTTTGGCTCAACGGTCTCCTCAAAAATCTCGTTGACGATCGTGAATAAGGATGCCTTGGGATCCACCGACACATTGAGTTGTTTGGCAGCGGCCAAGGCTTTCTCTCGATCGAGGAGCACCGAGGGATCGAGATTGTTCACCTCCAGGATGGCTTGGTGGTAGGACCATCGTCGCCACGGAGGCGTGAGGATGATTTCTTTCCCTTGGTAGGACATGACAGTCTTGCCGAGTATCTGTTGCGCCAAGCTCGAAATCAATTCCTCGGTGAGCACGATCAGATCTTGGTAATCCGCATACGAGACGTAGAACTCCAGCATCGTGAATTCAGGGTTGTGGATCGTCGAGATACCTTCATTCCTGAAGTTTCGATTGATCTCAAACACGCGGGGAAACCCGCCGACGATCAGGCGTTTTAAATACAATTCCGGTGCAATGCGCAAGTAGAGATCAACACCCAGCGCATTATGGTGCGTGACGAAGGGTTTGGCCGCCGCGCCTCCGGGAATCGGATGCATCATCGGCGTTTCGACCTCCAGAAACCCGCGCTCGATCAAAAATGCCCGGATGCCGGCGATGATGCGGCTTCTGGCCGAAAAGATCTGATGGACTTGGGGATTGGCGATGAGATCGACGTATCGTTGCCGATACCGGGTTTCAACGTCCGTCAGGCCATGCCACTTTTCAGGGAGCGGACGGAGGGCCTTGCTGAGAAACGTCAGTTGGCGGACCTCGACGGTGAACTCGTTCGTCTTGGTGCGGAACAACGTCCCCGTGACGCCGATCCAATCACCAAGGTCGAGCTGCTCCACGATGGTGTAGGCCTGTTCGGAGAGCAGATCTTTCTTGAGGTACACCTGAAGGCGCTCAGACCCATCTTGCAAGACCGCGAACCCGGCCTTGCCGAAACGTCTCAATGCAACCACGCGCCCCGCCAGGGTGCACGAGATTTTTTCCTGCTCCAGAGTCTCCCTGGATTTCTCGCCATGCCGTGTGAGTAAATCTCCGGCCCGATCCTTCACCTCGAAACGGCTGCCGTAGGGGGCGACGCCGGCCTCTCGGAGGAGCTCGAGTTTCTTGATCCGTTGTTGCCGCTGTTCGTTCAGTTCGTCCATCGTGCGTTCACTCGTTCTGTTACAGATCGTCTTCCAGATCGCCGGCTGCAGCAGGCTGGTCGGTCCCCTTTCCGAGCTTTCTCTTGAGATAGGCTTCGATGAAGCCGTCGAGATCGCCGTCCATCACGGATGACACGGCGCCGGTTTGATGACCGGTTCGATGGTCCTTGACCAGCTGGTAAGGCTGAAATACGTAGGACCGAATTTGGCTGCCCCAGGCGATATCTTTTTTCTCCCCGACAATGGCATTGAACTCTGCTTCCTTCTTTTTCTGTTCGACTTCAAACAGGCGCGCCTTCAAGATTTTCATCGCGCCGTTTCGATTCTGGAGCTGAGACCGCTCATTCTGGCACTGCACGACGATGCCGGTAGGCAAGTGCGTAATGCGGATGGCGGTTTCCACCTTGTTGACGTTTTGTCCCCCGGCGCCGCCCGAGCGGAAGGTGTCGATCCGGAGCTCCTTCTCCTCGATCGCGACGTCGACATCTTCACTGAGCTCCGGATACACGAAGACGGAGGCGAACGACGTGTGCCGCCGTTTGTTGCTGTCGAACGGAGAAATGCGGACCAAGCGATGGACTCCTGCTTCGGCCTTCAGATATCCGTAAGCATAGGGACCTGTGACGGAGAGGGTGACGCTCTTGATCCCCGCTTCGTCGCCGGGCAACAAGTCCAGTGTTTCTACCTTGAATTTCTTCTGTTCCGCCCACCGCACATACATCCGAAGGAGCATCTGCGCCCAGTCTTGCGATTCCGTGCCGCCAGCACCCGGATGAATCGCCACGATGGCGTTATTGGAGTCCAGTTCTCCCGATAAGAGGAGTTCGACGCGCAGCGTGGCCAGGCGCGGCTCCAACTGATTCAGTTCGCTGGTCAGCTCGGTCTCCAGGGTCGAGTCGCCGCTCTCGTGGGCGAGCTCCAGCAGTGCATCCACATCGCCCATTTTCGTCTCGATGTCCCGCCACTGCCGGAGTTCTCGCTCGATCGCGGATTTTTTCCGGCTCACCACGGCGGCCGTGCGGGTATCGTTCCAAAAGTGTGGCTGGCCCATCTGCGCTTCGAGTTCTTGCAAGCCGGCCGTCATCTGAGGGAAGTCAAAGATGCCCCCGTAACTCGGAAACTTGCTCCGCTAGGGCGCGTACGCGCACGGCTACATCCTCCAACATGTCGCGATCCTCCTTCTTCCTTCAGGCCGGTGTGGCTGCCGTCAGGGCTGGTTCCTTCGTGCGGAAATATCCGAATAGGCACAAAACCGCGCAGAGTATAACACAGGCGTGGGCAAACACGTCGCCGTAATAGCTGTAAAACGTGCGGGCTTGTCGGGCTTGGATCGTCGCGTAGGAGGCCTGTTCGGTAAACAGAGGGGTGTTGGCAAGAATTTGCCCGAACGGATCAATGAATCCGGAAATGCCGGTGTTGGCGGAGCGCACGAAGGCTAGATGATTCTCGACCGAGCGAAAGACGACCATGGCAAAGTGTTGCGCAGGGGCCGACGATGGGCCGAACCATCCGTCGTTCGTGATGGTCACGAGAAATTCTGCGCCGTTCACCGCGAACCGGCGGACCAGGTCCGGGAAGATCACTTCATAACAAATCGCGACGCCGAACTTGACGGATCGGGTGCCGATGGAGCGTTCAGTGATCCACGATTTCGGACTGAACGACAGCGTCGTCGATCCCGGTCCCGCTTCAAAATCCCCGATTCCCTCGACGAGTTTGTCCAGGAAGAACAGCAACGATGATTTGAGCGGAATATATTCCCCGAACGGCACGAGATGGTGTTTGTCGTAGCGACCGAGAATCGCGCCGTCTTGATCCAGTAAATACGCGCTGTTCAAGAGATAGGGACGGCGATCGGGATAGAAACGTAAGGCTGGGCTTCCTAACAGAATCGGAGCCTGGGCCCGTTCCGCCCACGCGGTCAGCCGCAGCTGATACTCTTGCTCCCGCTCCAAGATAAACGGTGTGGCGGCCTCAGGCCACACGACCAAGTCCATCGTGGTTCCCAGTTGAGCCGTGAGCCGATCGAATCGCCGCATCGTTTCCTCGCGAAATGAGGCATCCCATTTCACGGTTTGATCGATGTTGGGTTGAACGATCCCCACGGAGATGGCGGTGTTCCGGTCTTTCAGATGACGATCGCTCAGAACCGCTGAGCTGTAGAACCACGACAGCAGCATGCAGACGGCCGTCGTCGTGAGCAATTCCCATGGAAGCTTGACCGGGTGAACTCCTCTGAAAAACGGCATGATCCATAAGAACAACTCGGCCATAGCGATATTCACCATCACGACCAAGAACGACACGCCGTAGACGCCGGTATGGTCCGCGATCTGAATCAAATCCAGCTCGCGATATTGTGAGTAGCCCAGGAGACACCACGGAAACCCGGAAAGCAGGTAGGTGCGGAGCCATTCGAGGGCGACCCAGAAGCAAGGCGCAAAGAAGATTCCGTATCGCGGAATCAGTTCACGCAACCACACCACAGCCAGACTGTAGAGCCCGACATAGAGTCCGAGATAGGTGGTCAGCAACAAGAGGATGGCGTAGCTGATGAACTCGGGAATGTTCCCGTACGTGGTCATGGCCGTGACGACCCAGGCCATAATGCCGGTGAAGCCGATCACTCCGCAGAGCCAGCCCAGCCAAAACGCTCGTTGTCGGGAGCATTGATCGAGCGCGAGATGAAGGGGAATCAAGACAACCCAGGCCAACAAGCCCAGGTCAAACTTGGGAAAGCAGAGAGGCAGCAACAGACCGCTCGCGCAGGCAAACATGATCTGGCGCGAGCGTAATTGATCCATCGTCCCGTACCTTATCCAAAAGATTCGATGACTTGCAAGAGAATGCTCGAACAATCAGTGACTTGGACGTGAGTCACGTGCTTTTTGTCGGTGGAATGAGGTATTCTGATCGACATGGAGCGGCGCCGGCATCGTCGAGTCCCCACACAAGTCACAGGCTTGCTTCGGGCGAACTCCCATGAGGTTGAAGGCGAGACTCGCGATCTCTCGCTCGGCGGTGCCAGGATTGAAAGCTCCTTGGTCGTTGAGCCAGGAAGACGAATCGCCGTTAAGCTGATTATTCCAGGCGATGACCTTCCGATCCTGATCGAGCAAGCCCAGGTGCAGTGGGCTGTTGATCATACGTTCGGAGTGAGGTTTATTGATCTCCCGCAGCAGGAGTTGGACGAATTGGAGCAGGTGATTGACGAATCGATCGCGCTGGATAAAGGAACAGAGTCATGAAAACCATGAACGCTCAGATGGAAACACCTGAAGACGACCCACGCAGCTGGATCGGCGGCGAAGCAACGGTCGGGTCCCAAGCCCGTCGCTATATCCGTCGTCAAGCGGGACCGTCGGACTCGCTCTTCGGTATCATTCTTGGACTGACCTTCTTCGGGGGGCTCGCTCTAGGCAGCTCCTTCTGTCTACTCTGTCGAAACAAGGGTGAGTAAGGTTTCCTGCGTCGTGCCTTGCCGTTAGTGCTTCGACGTGAGGATTCTGCATAGAGGCTAGGCTGCTCCTACCTGCCATATACTCAGGTTCCATTCGGAAAGACGCGTCCTTCACAAGAGGCGGAGTCATCCACGATACAAAGCCCCACACATCAGAGAAACAATTCTGGGGAAGCCGTTCGTTGCCCTCATGGGTTCAATACCTTGCCTATCCTTCTGTCGTCGATAATCAGGTTCTTACCTTCCGAGTCGACGCTCAGCTGCACCTATTCGTCGTCCGGTCAGGACTCTGTTGAACCGGTCTCACGATAAAAGTTCCCTAGAATCTCATTCGATACAGGCCTGAATCTTTTTCGATACACATCTCGATGCGCAGAGGCAATCTGTACAGCATGTGCCTCGCATGGACACTGCCTACAATGTTGAAAATAAAGTGAGTAGGAGCAAAGGGGCATCTCCCGAATAAGCGGGCATCTCGTTTGCTGGATGTCAACTTGTCGAATGGCATTGTAGGGTGTTCCATTTTTCTAAAGAGGGGCGGTGGTGGTGCGCAATACCGATCATCCGACAGTTGTTGGGCCGACAAGCCCGGAGGATGGATGTCCTCACGGGTACAAAGACTCGACGGGTGTGCGGCTTGAAATGGCCGTCGGTCCGATCGATCCGTCGACACCGGCCATGGGGGAGCTGCCGAGTCCCGATCAGCCGGTCATATTCCCTACGAACTTTCCTGATGAGTCGTTCTACATGTTGGCCGATGCCAGTATGCCGACCGGCGGCATGTCGACGCCGGGGCGAGCGCGGGTCGTCTTAGCGCTTGAAGCGGCATTCGGCGGGGCCGGCGATGTCGCATCCCACCGGCAGGTTGTGTGTGGTCGCGTACGTTTGCGGATAAGGGGTGGCGTACCGGGCGCGTCCTATATCTTTACGCATCTCTATGGACAGAGCGATCCGCTCAAGGCCGATGACAATGGGAGACTCGATTTTACGGAAGATATCGGGGTTGCTCCGCTGGTGTTCGCAGGGGCTCTTCGCTCTGAGATCGAGCCGTTTCTTCAATGGACGTCCGGCGCTGCGAAGGCTTCGAGTGAGATCGATACCTCGGTAGGCTATGTGAGTGACGGCACGACGCCCCACACTATTACCGAGAGTCCCTTGGGATGTAACTTTGTTCGTATCGAAGGCCCAAACATTGCCGATGCGGGTGGGCCACGCGATCCGGAGGATCCTGGCAATATCAATAAGATCCTCACGCCGCTCTTCACGCTACAAAGTTGACCGGCAAGAGTTGTCGGTGGCGATGTGCCTCGAGCGGTGTATGCTCGTTTTCTTGCGAGGGATGTCGAACTGGACGTGTGGTCTTCATCCGAAGATGGCAGGCGATTCAGATCGGATGAGCCGGGATCAACCCTGCCCATATTGGGCAGATCAGCGTTGATGATGTGACGGTCTGACGTTGCACCACATCGTTCAGCCTATACGGTATTGAATCAAGGGGAAAGCAGAAATTCGTGAACGTGACTTCTCCCGTCGGCGATTATTTTGTCTAGGTGCCGACATCAATGCTCATTGACGAACTCATCCACTATTACTAGGATCCTCATCATCAATTGAAATATTTTGCCTAAGCGAGGGATATCAAATGCAATTGACTGCTCGTTGTTCTCTCCACGGGTTCCTGTGTGTGGTTGTCGGTTCGATCATCCTCGGTCTAGGCATTGCTCAAGCTGCGTCTCCGGATGAAGTCCGTCGTGCCCGTAGCGGGGGAGCACTCGCACCTCAGCCGAAAGGCAATCCCGATTCAGATCTACTTCCACTGTGGGCTGCATTGGCAGGCAAGTCTTTGGGACCTGTCTCCGTTACATGGAGTCATCTGTGGGGTACGCCGAAGGCTGTCTATGGCCGCGTATCCGGTCCTTCGGACGCGTCAGAATCCACGGCACGTCAGTTCCTGTCTTCACAGGCTGCACTTCTCAAGCTTGATGCGGCGCTTTCGGGATTCTCTCTTGCGAGCAGCCGCGAGACGCCGATGGGGCGTGTGTATACATTCACGCAGGCGACGGACGGTGTGCCGGTGTACGGCGGGGAATTAAAAGTTCATTTTGATCGAGAGGGCTCCGTCGTCGGTCTGACCAACACCTCGGCGCCGAGCGCGAAATTGCCGACCACGACTGCTTCTTTCAACGCTGAGCAAGCGATACAGGCAGCTCGCGCACAACTCTCTCTTGACCCTCGCGAGAAGGACGATCCGGACGAGAGTCTCGGTTCGTCCGCCAGACTCGTCGTCTATGGAGAGAGTGGGACGCCGACGCTCGCATGGGAGGTTCTTTCCCAGACCAATGGACCGGCCTGGCAGGTATTTGTCCATGCGCGGACAGGAAAGACATTGGGACCGGCGCGGGACCTGAATCGCTATGCAACGGGGCAAGTCTTTTTGGTCAACGCCGTCGTGGCCACTCGCAACAACGGTTTGCAGGATCAAAAGGATGCCGCGTCGGCCGTTCCTGCAACCGCCTATCGATCCGTGATGCTGTTGGGATTGGACGGCAGCGGCTTTCTCGACGGCACCTATGCGTCGAGCAGCGCGTCGAAGCGGAGAGCGCCCTCAGTAAACGGTAGTTTTGTATTTGATCGCAGTCTCAATGGTTTCAGCGAGGTCATGGGGTATTACTACCTGGACTATGCCCAGCGGTATATTCAATCGCTGGGGTTCTTTAGCGTGAATAACCGACAGCAGGTGTTCAGCGTCGATCGATACAAGAAGGATAATTCCTTCTACCAATCTTCCACAAAAAAGATTACCTACGGGACAGGCGGTGTCGATGATGCTGAAGACGCGGATGTCGTTTGGCACGAATACGGCCATTCGATCCTTGACGACCAGGTGCCGGGTTACGGCACCACGTTGGAAGCCGATTCGATCGGAGAAGGATTCGGAGATTATTTAGCCGGAAGTCTTGGCGCTCAGTTCAGCGGCGGGTTTCAAGATGCCTGTCTTGCAGAGTGGGATGCCGTGTCGTACTCGTCAACGACGCCTCCATGTCTTCGTCGATTGGACGGAACCAAGCATTACCCCGAATCGGTCGTCGGCGAAGTCCACGACGATGGAGAAATGTGGTCGGCCACCCTGTGGCAGATCCGAATCGCCCTCGGCGGGACCAAAGCCGACAC
>CABVRR010000099.1 GCA_902500705.1 uncultured Nitrospira sp. | reverse complement strand
GGGGAGTTTTCTGGTGCCCGGTATTACTAGTTGCATGTGGTTTCTCTTAGCTGTCCCCTACAGAATAGTAAAGTATGATAACGTCCTTTATCATACTCTACTTTTGTTCTCTACTGATAGTGAAAAAGCTGCAATACTGATCTATTGCCGTTTCTCATGGCATATGGCATGATGAATGGTATGGATGTGAAAATTGATAAGTCTGGTCGGATCGTTGTGCCGAAACCGCTCCGAGATCGGCTCGGGTTGAAACCTGATATGGAACTGGAGGTTCAGGAACAAGCCGATGGGCTGTTCCTCCGGGTGCCCGTGTCACACCCTACGATGGTGAATGTGGATGGGCTCTGGGTTCATCAGGGGACGGCCCAGTCCAATGCGGACTGGGCACGCGTGCTGGAGGACGTGCGCGATGAACGCCTCCGCGCTGTGGGCTCGGACTGAGCCGCGATGCAGGTGTTTTTTGATACGACGGTCTTGGTCGCCGCGTCGGAACAGAGTCATCCCCATCATGCGCGCGCACTGCCCGCCCTGCGGCGGGTGGTCGCAGGTCACGATGTCGGATTCGTCAGTGCCCATTCGATTGCAGAGACCTACGCGGCGTTGACCCGGCTCCCGGTGCAGCCTCGGATTCATCCGAGTGAAGCGGCCCGCATCATCACGGAGAATATTGTGCCATATTGTACGGTGGTGCCACTCACGCATGAGGAGTATCTCCAGGCACTGACCGTGGTGCGGGATGCGGGGATTCCTGGGGCCAAAATCTATGATGCCCTGCTCCTGGCCTGTGCGACCAAATGTGCGGCGGAGCGGATTTACACGTTTAATCTCGGCGACTTTCGCCAACTCGCCACGGCTGATCAACTTCCGAAGGTCATGGCGCCTTGACAGCGCCCCGTGAGCGTTTGCGCGCCGGAGACGGTCGTCACACCATGGACGGAGTCCATCAAGACGAGGACGATCGATCGCCATATTGAACAGGGCAAGATCTCGGATTTCATTCTCGGCGCGGAGCGTATAAGTCCGCGTTGCTCGGGCGTCAACGGCCCCACCTTGCTGATGGCTTCATCCTAGTTCGATGACTCCTTTTCTATTTTGGCTTTTATCAAAAGCAAAAATAGGACATTCGTTTGATTCGGTTATTGCGTTTGTTTCGTTTGCGGGGTATACTGGGTCATACCAGTAGGAGAAACACATGGCTACTATGACTTCTAGAACACGAGAACCCGTTGTTCCTACCGCCCATGAAGCGGCCATTGCTCGTGAAGCAAGCAGGTTGTTGGCACCTTTTGTCGATCACCTGGAAACCATCCGTTTCCAGGTGGGCGAGGAGAAGAAGGCAGCACAACGCCTTTTATTGCCTCCCTCGGCTATAAGGCTCCTTCTCGATCTACTAACCGAAATGGCGTCAGGAAATGCTGTGACGTTGATCCCCATTCATGCTCAGCTTACAACGCAACAAGCTGCGGATGTCCTGAATGTATCCAGGCCATTCCTTGTGGGCTTGGTTGAGCAAGGGAAAATTCCTCATGTCAAAGTTGGGACGCATCGGCGCATTCTTTTTGAGGATCTCATGAATTATAAAAGGGAGATCGACAAGGAGCGCCAAAAGGCTCTCGATGAACTTGTGAAACAATCTCAGCAACTGAATATGGGTTATTAAAGTTGGCGACGTTCACCGCTCTCTATGACGCTTGCGTCCTTTATCCTGCCCCGCTTCGCGATCTTCTCATGGAGCTCGCGCTCACGGATCTTTTCCGTGCGAAATGGTCTTCCATGATCCAT
Source organism: uncultured Nitrospira sp. (assembly GCA_902500705.1). Lineage (GTDB taxonomy): Bacteria > Nitrospirota > Nitrospiria > Nitrospirales > Nitrospiraceae > Nitrospira_D. Next base: position 10,317 of record CABVRR010000099.1, on the reverse strand, counting down.
GACGAGTGGATAAACGCTGTTCTCGCAAACCGTTCTGATCTCTCCCGCGCAGACCTTGTCCGAACGCAAGAGCTTATGGATATGAATGTCCGGGACTGTCTCGTTACTAATTTCGAAGACCTGATTCCGGCAGTGCAGCTGCCGGACACCAAGGATCGACATGTGCTCGCCGCCGCAATACGCGGTCGCGCCGATGTCATCGTGACCTATAATCTCAAGGATTTTCCTGATGGGGAACTCAATAAATACGGCATCGCGCCACAACATCCCGATGAATTTCTTTCCCACCTTCTGGACCTTGCGACAGGGACCGTTTGCGCTGCGGCCCGGGCGCAGCGTCAGCGGTTAAAAAATCCCCCTAAGACTGTCGAACAATATTTTGAAACACTGGAGAGACAAGCTTTAACGGGGTTCGTCGCGGGCCTCAGACCCTTCGCAAGGGTTCTTTAGAAAATTCATATGAAGGGACAGGAATAACGTCGGATGGCACGAGAACACGTCAACCATAGTGATATCGTCAGGTTTGCCGAAGAAAAGGTGAACCTTCCGCGGGATAAAGCCGAACAATACCGCGCACAGGTTCGCGGATTGCGCGACAAGCTGGAAAGTTATCTCAAGGAACATCCCGATTTCACCCTGAAAAAAATGATGCTTTCCGGAAGTCTCGCGAAGGGGACGGCCTTGCGACAACTCAATGACATTGACGTTGCGTGTTATATCAGCGGTGCGGAGGCACCGCATGATGTCAATGCGTTGCTCCAATATCTCGCAGATCGTCTGCGGAAGGCGTATCCCAACTTCTCTCCTGACCAGGTGAAGCCAAAAACTTACAGCGTCACGGTATCGTTTAAAGGATCGGGCCTGGATGTTGATGTCGTTCCCATTCTCTACAACGGAGATCCGGAGTGGCGCGGCAATCTCGTAAGCCAGGACAATGGATCGTTCCTGGAAACAAGCATTCCGCTTCATCTGGAGTTCACCCGGAAGCGCAAGGCCCTTCAGGAAACACATTTTGCCCAAACCGCCCGCCTGCTTAAATTCTGGATTAGAAATGTTAAGCGGGAAAAGGCCGATTTCCGGTTCAAATCCTTCATGGTGGAATTAATCCTTGCCCATCTTTGTGATAAAGGACTGGACCTGTCCGATTATCCCGAAGCCCTTCAGCATTTCCTGACCTACATTGCCTCAAGCAATCTTCGCGAACGAATCGTTTTCGGAGACCATTATGATCCCAAGAAAGTGGGTCCATTTACGGAGCCTGTGCAAGTAATCGATCCCGTGAATGCAAAGAATAACGTGGCGTTGTTGTATACAGCCAACAATGCCGATGCGATCGTTGATGCCGCATTGGATGCTGGTGATGCGATCGATGCCGCCCTCCATGCTCCAACCAAGCAGGAGACCGTCCGTTACTGGCAGAAGGTCTTCGGACCTTCCTTTCAAGTGTAAGGAGACATATGAGCACGAGCTATACCTTAACGGAAACCAATACCTTCACTGCCACGCACGCAAAACACATGGCCGCGAAGGTCGCCACGGATCTCAAACGTATGCAGCGGCTGTACGGAAGTCCTGGTGATATTGACATTGACCGATACGAGCAGGAAGTCATCGTGTTTTTGAAGGCAGGGTATCTCGGCACCGTTACTTATGGTTTTTGGAGGAATGGTGATTGGATAGAGCCCACCATTCGCTATACAGCCCGCGATCTCGCGGGAGCATCGGCGAACGACGATGATCCCGGACGCATTCGACCCGGTAAAGACATCAGTGATGCAAAATTCTACAGCTATCTTACGTATGCCACGGCTTGGGACAAATTGTCGGATAGCGAGAAGGCCTCCTTCAGGGAAGCTTTACCATTCAAAAGAGGTGGAGCCCCTGAACCTGGAATCTCTGGATATTTTGTTCAGGACCAAACCTATTCCTCAGGTGGCCGTGCGATAGATCGAACCAGTGTGAGGAGTTTCTGATGACCGCACGTCCCTCTCTCGATGACCTCTTTGAACGGCGGCTGAGCTACCCCGACATTGATGCCAAGGATCGTTTCGATCTCCTCGTAGGTCTGGACGATCAAAAATCCCGTCTAACAAAAATACTCGGTCTTCTCGTCAATCCCCATGGTCTCGAAGCATGGGCCAAAAAGCACTATCATGGCATTCCGGACATTCTCGCGGCTGTTCTGCGGCGACCTCCGCTCGTCGTTCTTGCCGGCGATGTCGGTTCGGGAAAATCTGCGCTGGCTGAAACTGTCGGAGACGCCGTCGCCCGTCAGGAAGGAATCGACGTAACTCTCTTTCCGCTCAGTCTCTCCACACGGGGTCAGGGACGGGTTGGAGAGATGACACAGCTCATATCAGCGGCTTTTGATTGCACCATCGAGGAAGCAACCAAATTGAAGGGTTCAGGCGGCCGTTCTCGCGGGGCCGTCATTCTTCTCATCGACGAAGCAGATGCACTTGCACAATCAAGAGAATTTGCCCAGATGCACCACGAAGACCGTGCCGGTGTGAATGCATTTATTCGCGGCATAGATCGCATCGGCAATGGACGGTTGCCGGCCGCGGTCATTATGTGCACGAACCGCTTGGGAGCACTTGATCCTGCCGTTAGACGCCGCGCGGCGGATATCATGGCATTTCAACGTCCTACGGAGCACCAACGTCACGCAGTCCTTGATCAGCCCCTCAAGCAGTTAGGATTTACGGCGGCGAACATAACAGCTATCGTGAATGCAACAGGACATACGAAGGGACGTTCATACGGTTTCACTTTTTCGGATTTGACGCAACGGTTCTTGCCTTCGATTGTTCTGGATGCCTATCCAGACGGTAAGGTAGCTCCTGCCCGGGCCTTAGAAATCGCCCAGGCCCTTATCCCAACTGCGCCTTTTCAGGATACGGCCTCATGATAGAGCGCACCGACTGTGATGCACATATTGAAAGGGGACTCCCCTGATGGCCACAGCGAATGTTGCCCGTCGCCATGGTGATGATTTTCAGGCACGTCTGTTTTGGTTGAAGGCAGCCAGTCTCCTCGATCCCCAGAGTCCGATAATCTCGGTAGCTTATGAAAGAGGCCCTAAAGGCTTTGATGACATCCGCGTGGAGTTCGATCCCGATAGGGCTCGCCGTGACCACGAAGGAAAACCGATTTACAAAGAACATATTCAATGCAAGTGGCACACGACGGCCGGATCTTTCGGATACGAAGACCTTATCAATCCTGATTTTATCAATGCCAATCGCTTCTCTCTCCTTCAGCGCGCTCATGACGCGCAGAAAAACCATGCACTTGATGGGCTTGGCTGCCAATTCAAATTGTTGACAAATTGGCGCCTTACCAAGGATGACCCTTTGCAAGATCTCGTTCGCAAAGAAAGTGATTCCATCGATCTGGAAGGCCTTTTTGACGGCACCACTGATAAGAGCCGGATGGGAAAAGTTCGAAAGCTGTGGCGAGAGCATCTCGAACTGGACGATAAAGTTTTGGCTCTTGTGGCGCGCGTTTTGGCCATCGCTGAAACACCGGAATCACTCGCAAGCCTTCGTGAAAGACTAGACGAAAAGCTTGCCTTTGTTGGCCTGAAGCGGATCCCAATCAACGAGAGCGCCTTTTTGTATGATGATTTGATTGTTAAACTACATGCTCAGGGAAGAGTGCAATTTGACCGTAAGACTTTTCGACAGATAGCGGAGCAAGAGGGAATTTTGAACTTCGAGAAAGACGAGGATCAGAACCGTCCCTGCATTGGAATTCGCTCGTTCATGCACCCTATCGATTCGCTCGAGGAGCGGTGCGGGTCACTGCTCGACCTGGTCCCCTACTTTGACGGCCGTTACATCCGGTGCGATGCTGATTGGCAAAACAAAATTATTCCAGAACTCACTGCATTCCTCACGATCCATGCAAGAAGATCAGACAATCTTCGCCTCATGGTCGATGCTCATGTTTCAATCGCATTTGCTGTCGGCAGTATCCTCAATGTGAAATCCGGAAAAAGTGTCGAGATCGAACAACGCACGAATGGACGTCAATACTGGTCGAGAGATGACACGCCTGTCGATAACAGTTGGGCCAAGGTGACGTTTGACGAAGAGAACCTGGGTTCGGCCGGTGAAGATATCGCTGTTTCTATCGCGCTCACTCACGATATTGGAACCGCGGTCAGTTCCTTTGTCAGGAAAAGTCAGTTACCCGTCAAAAAGATTCTATATTGTAAGCCAGAAACGGGTCCTTCCCAGCGAGTGTTAGCAAGTGGCGCCCATGCTTTCCTCATTGCTGAAACAGTCGCCCAAAAATTATACACAACGATCCAGGGCAGATCGGACAGAAACCGCGTCCACATTTTCATTGCTGGTCCGAATGGATTTGCCTTTTTTCTCGGGCAGCACCAAAAGACCATTGGCCCCTGTTCTATCTATGAGTGGGACTTCGAAGGACAGCGAGGGGGTGGTTATTCTCTTGGGATTTCACTGCCTTAAATGGTCCTTTCTGCCATGCTTTGAAATGGCTCACCGAGAGCACACGGTCTGGGCGTATACAGAACGATTTGCGGGTGGGCCGGTATCCGTATTCCATTTACAACCTGATCAATGGTGACAGGGGCAGCAGGAGTTGGCGGCACGTGAATTTTATAAACTTTTCTATAATCAAAGCCCCTTCTAGCAGAAACCTACATATCCACGGCTAACACTTCGCCATCAAGTCATCAATGTTCCTGGCCGTAATGAACTCCGCCGGATTCTCTCCAACAGCCAGTGCTTTAAAGTGCGCTTTTCCACAGGCAATCTTTGCGCTTTCTCTATCCCGCAGATCATCGGTAAAAAGGCTGCTCTTGGTCTCGACAACGAAATAAAGACGCTCCGAACCGTCCTTCTCGACTAATACGGCCCAGTCCGGGTTATAGGTACCCAATGGCGTGGGGACCTTAAACCAACCCGGCAGCTTCGCATAGACCTTTACGGCTTCGTTTTTCTCCAGTTCTTCTGCAAATGTGCGCTCTACACCCGATGAATCGTAAACAACATGTTCGTAAACCGACTTATTCGCGGTCGCCATGTTCTTGAGGTAGCCCATCAATTCTTCCTGCTCAAAAAGTTCCTGGGCGTAATAGTGCTCGTCGCCGATTCGCTGATATTTGATACCATCCACGAGAGCCAGGCGCTTTGTCCGGTTCATGGATTCCGTTGCTAACTCTATGAACTGCTGCGGATTGCGCTTGAAGTCATCAAGGCGGCCGCTGCCTATCAAAATGCGCACAAGACTGCGGCGCGTAAGCTGCGTCTTGTCCTGCAACTCGGTCAGCAGGTCTGGCAGTTCAATGTCTGTTTCTTCGAGGATGATAGGAGCGCTGGCGGCCGTTTCTTCCGATAACACCCCGCCCCGCCCAATGGCGAGATCCGCCTTGCGGATTTGAACGCGCGTCTTGGTAATCGGCGGGCATTCGCCGATCGCCTTGGCGCACTCGTCAATCAGCTTCTCGTTATCAAACTGCACACGATAAGTGGTCTTGTGCTTGATACGGCTCCAAAGCGCCCGGAACTCCTCGCTGTGTAAAACTGCCTGCCGCGTTCTGATGGGTTGTCTCTCGTCCGCGTTCTTGATGTCGAGTTTTCCGGCGAGTTTGCGCAGTACATCCTTCACCTGCTGGAGGTGACTCTTAAACGGATCCGGAAGTTCCAGGGTGCCTTCCTTGAGGGCCTTCCTTAAATGATCTTGTACCTTGCCCTTCGCGTCTACGTATCCAGCTTCCTTAAGATGATTCCAGATGGCTTCCGACTGTGTAATACCGAGCGACGTGGTTTTCCCTGCTTCATCCGTCACCGGAATCGCTGCAAACTGGTGCTTCTCAACAATGCCGAACCTTATGCCAGTGTCCTCCTCGATCTCCTTCTGCAGGTTCGCGGCGAACTGCTCGTAGCTCTCGGTAGCGATAACCGTCAGTGTATTCACATCGAATCCGCGAACGCGCTCGCCTGTAGTGGAATTGACGCAAATCCGCAGGCCCCGACCGATGGTCTGCCGGCGTTCGCGCTCTGTCCCAATCTCACGAATTGCGCAGATCTGGAACACATTCGGGTTATCCCAGCCCTCGCGCAGGGCGGAATGGGAGAAGATAAACTTCAATTTGGTATCGAAACTCAGCAGCTTCTCTTTGTCCTTCATAATCAGGTTATAGGCGCGTTCCGCATTGTCGCGATTGCTCTGATTATTCTCGGCTGTGTCTGTCCACGCTCCCTTCTTATCTATGGAGAAATAGCCGTCGTGGACATCCGTGGCGTCACTTTGCAGATCCACTTCCTTGAAAAGAGTGTTGTACTTCGGCTTTGCAGCGGCCTTCCGGTATTCATCCTCAAACATAACCGCATATTTGCCCTTCACGGGTGCGCCGTCGGGCGTATAAGAGCGGTAATGCTCAACGGCATCGATAAAGAACAGGCTCAACACCTTGATTCCCTGTGGCTGCAAACGGAGTTCCTTGTCGAGATGCTCTTCGATGGTGCGGCGGATCATAAGCCGTTTAAGTGCATCGCCATCCACATCGCCGATGGCTTCACCTAGACGCAACGGCTTCTCCTGATTGCTCAGTTCGATATATTCTTCGCCAGATTTGCAGCCGATATTTTGCACAAGGTAGTCGGCATAGACGGCGCGCTTCGTGATCTGTTGAAGATCATCGCCGGGGTACACCGTGACGATGTCCCGGTTCACAGTCGTTCCCTGCTGCAAGTCGAGCGCGACTCTGGCGCTGAACGTACCCTTCTTGTTGCTCGTAGAAACCAGCTTCACATAACCTTTGTTGTGGCCACCCTGCACTTCAAGAGAGGCCACTTCGATCTGCTTGACCAGTTTGCGTTCGTAGGCGTCAACAGCGTCGAGACGATAGAGCATGTGGTGCTTGTCCGCGTGTGTGGCTGAATATCGCAGCGTACAAAGTGGGTTCATAGCGCTAAGCGCTTCTTTGCCCCGCCCTTCCAGGCCTCCATCCACACTCTGCGGCTCGTCCACGATCAGGATGGGCTGGGTAGCCTTGATGAGGTCGATAGGCTTTTCTCCGCCGGTCTTTTCGCTGTCCTTATAAAGGTTGTTCACGTCCTTTTTATTGATGGCACCAACCGTCACCACCATGATCTGGATGTGCGGGCTGGTGGCGAAGTTGCGGACCTGGCCGAGCTTGCTGGAGTCGTACAGGAAGAACTCAAAAGGGGTATTTGCATAGAACGCACGCAAATGATCTTCGGTCATTTGCAGCGTTTTGTACACGCCCTCCTTGATTGCCACGGACGGGACTACGATGACGAACTTTGTGAAGCCGTAACGCCGGTTCAGTTCAAAAATGGTCCGCAGATAGACATAGGTTTTTCCTGTTCCGGTCTCCATCTCCACGGTGAAATCGCCCGAGGCCAAGGAAGACGATGGTTTCAAACCATTGCGGATCTGAATGTCACACAGGTTTCCCAGGATCTCATCGTCTAACAGTTGCAATCGGTTGCCGATGCCGAGATCGTTTTGCACAAAGGCCATGGCTTGTTGAGCTGAGAGCGCATCACGGGTAACTGTAAACTCAGTCCGGCAGATTTCCTGGCCACGGAACAGATCGCAGACCGACTCTATGGCGGTGTGCTGGTAGTCCAGATTAGGTTCAAAGTGAAATTTCATGCTGTTTGCTCTTACAAGCTGCGCACATTCTCCAGCCCGTGCTGCTGAAGAATCGCTGTGAGGTTGGTCTTAGCCACGTCATCGGAAAAAGCACTGTCACGAAAGACAATCGTTGTCTCGCCAGCAGGACTCTGCTGTTTATGCCACGCAATAATGCCTAGAGCGAGCGGCTCCACTTCGTTTGTGGTTATTTTGTCAGAGAGACACACCATTAGCGTACCAGCGCCGATGCTTTGGACAGTCTTGCTGGCAATTGTCTTTTCTTCGATGGGGACTGTGAGGTCGAGGCCGAGCTTCAGCAGTAGTTCAAACAGAATGTCTTTTTCACTTCGACCCTTCTTTAGGTGCTCAGCGGATTCTTCCAGCGTCTTTGGAAGATCGTCACGGTCTGGTTCCCATGTTCTGATATTGCTGGAATCTAGCTTGAACACGCGGAAGCCAATGTCTCCTGCGAACATCGGGTTCTCCTCCTTGATTTTCTTCGCGGCACGGCGCAGGCGCTCCTTGGTAAGCTCGGCGATGGTCCGGGGCTTCTTCAGTTTGTCGCAGAAAGCGGCGGCAGTCTTCTGTTCCTTGTTCTCGGCGTCAAGTGGCTCAGGGAGTTGAACGAGGATGTAGCGACGGTTGCCGCCGTCGACCGAATTTTGTGCTATCACGGCATGGCCTGTGGTGCCGGAACCAGCAAAGAAGTCCATCACAACGTCGCTAGGTGAGGTCATTGTACCTATATATCTAGCAAGTACCTCGACGTCCTTGGGAAAATCGAAGACTTCACCGCCCATCAATGCAGCGAGACTTTTCGATGCTGCTCGTCGGTCCTTGTAAAACACGGACGCGGGGGACCACATCTCAGTCTGATGCAGATATCGCTTGTACTGAATACGTTGCTCGGTGGATTCGGGATAGATTAATAGTCCTTCCTTATCAAGGCTTTCCATCGCATCGCGATCGTAACGCCAACCATTTGTCGGTGGTGCGTACCCCTTCCAGTCGAAGGTCAAGTTAGGCCTAGGGTTAGGGCTTGATATATTGTCGCCGTACCACACCCCTCCAGCATCTATCATTTTGTAGTGTGCGTGCTCCTTCGGTGCGCTCCCTTCGGGGAGACTTTTGAACCAGGCTTGCAGGGCTTTCGATGCGGACCCATAGTCACTACCATGCAATGTGCGCAACTCCTCAGCCTTTGTGTACACATCTTCTAGTCCAGCCTTCCGCTCTCGCCATCGAACATCCAATTCTTGCAGAAAGGAGGAATCACGCGTGTAAATGACTATGTAATCGTGGCCAACCGATACTCGGCGAGCATCGTTCTTCCTTCCACCTTCCCAAACCAAGGTGGCTTCGAAATTCTCGGGGCCGAAGATCTCATCACATATCTTCCGAATGCTGCTAACCTCGCCATCATCGATACTGATGAGCATCAGGCCGTCCTTGGCCAAGAGATTCCTCGCGAGTTTTAAACGTGGATACATCATGTTGAGCCAGTCAGTATGGAAGCGACCGGAAGCTTCTGTATTGCTGCTGATCTTCTTCCCTCCTTCAACCTGTTCTGTCAGTTCCAGATAGTTTGTGGTGTTGTCTTGGAAGTTGTCGGGATATACGAAATCTTTGCCCCTGTTGTAGGGAGGATCGATGTAGATCACTTTCACCTTTCCGGCATAGGATTTCTGGAGGAGTTTGAGGACTTCCAGGTTGTCGCCCTCGATCATAAGGTTTTGCGTCGTGTCCCAATCGACGCTGTCCTCCGGACATGGACGTAGGGTCCCGGCTGACGGAGTAAGGGCGAGCTGCCGGGCGCGGCGCTTGCCGTGCCAGTTCAGACCATATTTTTCTTCTCTTTCATCAACAGCGCCGCCGAGGAGCTGCTTTAACACTTCAAAGTCGATCTTTCCCTCGGTGAAGGCTTCCGGGAACAGGACTTTGAGGCGCTCGATGTTATCCGCTACAAGGTCTGGCGATTTCGTTTCCATATCTTCGGCGGTCAATTTCTTCATCGTGTGATCCTTCACAGGGTTTTCTCTGTCGCGGCTACTTTAGCTTCCAGCCGCTTGATTTCAAGGTTTAGTTGCACACGCCGATTGAGCTGCTTCTCCTTTTCCGCCTGGGCCCGCAGTGCGGCCAGGTCGCGTTGAAGCCGGGCATGCGCATCAAGGCCCTCTCGCAGCAACTGGGCGCGACCATCGGAATCAGGCTGTACAAACTGGCCTGTGATCCGAGCCGCTTCCAATGCAGCCAGCCGATCCAGCCAGCCCTGATAGAGTGCAAATAAGTCCCGATTTGGCAGGCCTGATATAGCGAGGTTGGTAAGGAATTGGCCTTCTTCTGCAGTAGGGTTCTTTGGGTCAAACGGTGCTGTCCGGCGCACGTCCTCGATTACTACCGCGCCCGCCGCACCTTGCGACCATCGCTTGTGTGCCAGTGAGAGGCTCACAGCGTCTCCCTGCCCGGCCCAGAGTACGACCGGATAGGGAATGGCGCGATGAATCAGCTCGATAAGCCTCGTCGCCTGTGCGCCTGCGCGAAGCGTGGCGGTAAGAACAGCAATCTCCAGATACTCCCGCGCATCGTCGCGGAAAGCCGGGACCGCGATATTCGTGGGCTTCAACGCGGCAACCCAGAGCAATTCCTCAATCCCCTCCTGAATCTGCCGCTTGT
>CABVRR010000098.1 GCA_902500705.1 uncultured Nitrospira sp. | reverse complement strand
AGGTCATCGGGCGACTCTTCGACCGCTTGGCCCTCATCCGCCTGTTCAACGACAGCGGCATGGTTGAGGTCCATCGCCTGATCGCTCGTCTGGTTGATCGACGCCTCCTCATTCTTCACAACTCTCTTTTCAGCCGGAGTCTCGATCTGCTTGTCAGCGACCATCTCACCGACCTGCAACAACACGGCTCGGAGCTCAGCTATCTGCGCCCGAAGATCGGTGACGACAGCCACCTCGTTTTCTAACGCCATGATCCGGGTCAGGTGCTCCGGATTATCGACCGGCACCACCACCTGCTCTTCGATCCTCCTATCCCCCCCGGCCCGTGAAGAAGCGGTCTGGAGCTGAGCAATCTGACTCAGCAACCCAGCAATCACAGCGACCTCGCCTTCCAGCGCCATGATCCGGTTCAGGTGCTCCGGATTATCGATCGGGCGATCGACGACCTTTTCCACCGGTACTTCAACATGCTTCACCACCACCCGTTCGACCGGCACCTCCACTCGCTTCTCGACCGTTTGAACCTCTGGCGGTTGATTCGTGAGCATGACGACCTTACTCCGGAGGCGTTGCACCTCACGCCGCTTCTCATCCATCTCAGGCCCCAACACCAACCCCTTGATCCCCCAGCCAAGAAGACCTGCTCCTACCAGCGTCCAGAGCCAGCATGTCCAGCTCCCAGACATGACAGTTGCTCTCCTCGATGCAGATACCGGCGGCACTGATGGTGGCGATGACAGAGACTCCGTAATGTTCGGAGCCGGTGGAGAAGTTTCAGCCGGTTTCTCCAACGCAACCGGAAGAGGCGACGTCACCGCTCCTCCACTGCAGAAAAAGAACGTCATAATAAGAACGAATACCCCGAGGAGTGCCAAGAACGGGTCTTTCCCTTGCATGACAATCACCTTAACCTATGGAGAGTAACAGAGCACGCCACAGCAGAGTATTGCGTAGAAGGAAAACCGTCAAGGGGGGCAGCTTGTGCGATCGCACATCACTGATTCGCGGAACGCTGTGCGGGATCAGTGAATCGAGCTTCGCTCTCTTTAACTGTTTTCTGGTCGACAGAAATATCTCCCTCACGGGGCCATCTCCAGCCATCATGAATCACTTGTCGGTTCCTCAGGAAATTCGAACAGTACTGGATCTTGAGCCTGGTGTATGTGGTGTAGCGACGAAGAAGAATGTCGATCTTCGACCAACTAAAAGAAATTCCGCCCTATCAATGCAATAATTAGTTTTTCAGATCTACCCTGAAACTGAGCAACGTCCTATGTTTCGCACAACCCATTATTAAGACATGGGTTTCCCCAGCACTCCTTTATCTATGGTTATGCCTCATTTATTTAAGTACGGTGATCAAAGAACCGAAAACATCACTACGCTGACTTGCTAGCGCGACGGGTGTCTTCTGAGGAGTGTATGACCGCTCACCTACTTGAACTGCTTTCGTCCTCCATCAAGCAACTCTGGAATGCTCTTCCTTATGGATATTCCATCGAAGACGCGGAATGGTTGCGGCGTCATCGTGGAATCGTCTGGCTTCTCTGGGTGCATGCGGTGGGAGTGCCCGTATTCGGACTCTTGATGAACCGCTCTGTCCTACTCGGTTTCATCGGCGGAGTGACGCTGGCAGGGCTTGCGGTATCGGCGATGAGTCGACGTGTCGGCAACCGATTGCGTGCCGCGTTAGCGACCCTTGGATTAGTCCTGGCGTCGTCGTTGCTCGTTCATCTTTCCGGCGGAGTGATTGAGTCTCATTTCCATTTTTTTGTCATGATGGCCGTGATTGTGCTCTATCAAGACTGGTTACCATTTTTGTTGGCTCTCATCTCGATCGTGGTCGATCATGGGCTTATCGGCACGTTGGCTCCGACGATGGTCTATAACCATCCTGCGGCCCAACATCATCCATGGATGTGGGCTCTGATTCACGGTGGATTCATCTTGGCCGAGTGCGCAGCGCTGCTTATTTATTGGCGCGTCAATGAAACCGTCCAGATCGATTTGTTGAAAGAAAAAGAACGAGCCGAGGCCGCCAGCTTGGCGAAGTCGCAGTTCCTGGCTACCATGAGCCACGAGATTCGAACCCCCATAAACGGCGTCATCGGCATGACAGGGCTGCTGCTTGATACCACGTTGACCGCGGAACAGCGCGATTACGCCGAAACCGTCAGACGGTCAAGCGATGCATTATTGGTCATCATCAACGACATTCTCGACTTTTCAAAAATCGAAGCAGGTAGACTCTCACTGGAGAATATCAACTTTGATCTCCGGACCACCGTGGAAGATACGCTCGACGTACTGGCGGAGTCAGCACACCGAAAAAACCTGGAACTCGTCGGGCTGATCGATGCCACCGTCCCGTCTTTTTTGTACGGGGACCCGTGGCGAATCCGACAGATCATGACCAACCTCATTGGCAACGCCGTAAAATTCACGGAGCAGGGCGAGGTCATGTTGCAACTGTCGGTGGAGCGCGAGGATGACGCGACCGCCACCTTGCGATTCGATATAGTCGATACCGGCATCGGCATCGCTTCAGATGGCCGATCTCGTCTGTTTGAATCCTTCAGTCAAGCCGATAGCTCAATGACCCGTAGATTCGGTGGAACCGGTCTGGGTTTGGCGATTTCCAAGCGCCTGATCGAGCAAATGGGTGGGACGATCGGGATGGAAAGCATGCTCGGGAAAGGCAGCTGGTTCTGGTTTACCGTGCCGTTGGCGAAACAACCGACGAAACCGGTTATTCAACAACCAGTGCAAGACCTCACCGGTCTGCGCGTCTGCATCGTGGATGACAATGCCACCAACTGTCAGCTGTTGGAACAACACGTACGCAATTGGGGCATGATCCACCGCACCGCAATCAGCGGCGAAGCGGCGCTCGCAGCTCTTTCTGAAGCATCCCGCATTGGCCGACCATTTGATCTCGTACTCATTGACATGCAGATGCCGGAAATGGACGGACTGGAACTCGGCCGACGGATGAAAGCAGATACCAACCTCCAACACACAAAACTTGTACTGCTCACCTCCGCTGCACGCCGTGGCGACGCGAAGCAAGCCCAAACGAACGGGTTTTCAGCCTATCTCACGAAGCCGATCCGAAAACACCAGCTCTACGACTGCCTGCGGCTGGTCGCCGCACAACGAGACACGGACCAGACTTCCAGCACAAGCCCGGTGACGATTCACAGCCTGTCCGAATCTCAAGCTCACCTGAAAGGCCGAATCCTTGTGGCCGATGACAATATTATCAACCAGCGAGTCGCCACAAAGATGCTTGAGAAACTCGGATGGCACGTTGATGTGGTCGCCAACGGCGAGGAAGCGGTGGCGGCTCTGTCTCGCTCTGATTATCGGCTCGTCTTCATGGATTGCCAAATGCCGGAAATGGACGGATTCAGCGCGACACAAGCCATCCGCGATCTTGAGGGAGCAATCCGCCATACACCGATCATCGCCATGACGGCGAACGCGATGGAAGGCGACCGGGAGAAGTGTTTGGCCGCCGGCATGGACGACTACCTCGCCAAACCGATAACCATCACAACCTTGAAGACAATGCTGGCCCGATGGTTGATACCTTCTCCCGCCGCCGATGCTGCGTAAACCTTCTCCTCAAAATACCTTGATCACTAGGTTGCCAAGCAAAGAACATGGTCGCGCCAAAAGTACACTGCCGCGCTTGCCGTTCGAAACAAAGCAGCGACGCCATGGGCGATTGTGGTGATCCTTGAGTGAAATGTCTCTTGAATGGGGATGGATTGAAAGAGGTTTTGCGCTTGATTTTCTCGACCCTCAAATCGAATACTGAAAAACCGGCTTGGCTCCGATGGCCTGAGCCAATACGCCTCGGCGTTTTAATTCCTCAAGGATTCGAGCGGTGGCTACGTCGAAGTCAGCGGGTCCAACCAACACTACATCGGTATTCGGCGGAAGCTCCTCGTCGGTTTTACTCATATGCACCGCAATGACCGGTGCAGGATGGACGAGGGTCCTGATTGCCTCAAAGGCTTCTTGATAGGCAAGGCCGAAAGGATTCGTGGTGGACACGACGATTAATCCTGTATCGGTAAGGAGACGTGCCACTTCTCCGTAGCGCCGAGCCATTTCTGCGGTGTGCCCACGTTCTTCTTCGCTCAGGTCGGCATCGAGCCCCCGACGAAGATTTTCTCCGTCCAACAGGTACGCATGACGTCCGTCTGCGACCAGACGACCCTCGAGCTTTCTCGCCAAGAATGATTTACCGGTGTGCCGCCCTCCGGTGATCAGGATGACCGCCGCCCGATGGCCATATTGTTGCGCACGGTCCTCAACCGTGACTTCGCCTTTCACCCAGGCAAAATCCCGTCGCCTGGCTTCTTCCCGCAGAAACTCTTGGTCGTCATGAACCAGTTCGGTAATGATGCCGCCGCCCGCGATATCGTATTCATCCACCAACACAAAGCGTCCGGTAGCCTCGAACGAGGCCGAGAGATCAAATGCGACCGGGGTTTTCGTGCGCAACGTTAGTTCGGCCACTTGGTTTTTACCGACGGTGTGGCTGCCCTGTTGCTGAGCCAGATCCATGGTGTCGATGATCCGATGGATCGATGCGACCTCGCAATCCACTTCTTTGGTCGCCACACGCAACAGGTATTTGCGCCCTTTTTCCAGTGGTCGTTTGCCGAGCCAAAACAGGTTGGCTCGAAAGGCCGTAGAAACCTGAGGAAGCTGGTCCTGATGCGAGGCGATCTCACCACGCTCGACAAAGATTTGCTCGTCCAACGTCACGCCGATCGACTGCCCCGCCTGGCCCTCAGTCGGCTGTGGTTCGATATTGAAGGCCTCGACCGTCCGAATATTGGCTCGCTTGTTGGAGGGCGAAAACACGAGATGATCGCCGACCTTGACTCGGCCGGCTGTGATGCGGCCCGTGATAATTCGACGGGCATCGAACTTATAGACATCCTGCACAGGGAGTCGGAGCGGTTGTTCCGAACGCGCCGCCTCCTTGCTGAACGCGCCGAGTGTGTCCAAAACCGTGGGACCGCTGTACCACGACATCTGCTCGCTGCGGTGGGCGATGTTGTCGCCAAGCTTAGCGCTGACAGGAATGAACTGCGTC
The DNA here is from genome assembly GCA_902500705.1 of uncultured Nitrospira sp. Classification (GTDB taxonomy): domain Bacteria; phylum Nitrospirota; class Nitrospiria; order Nitrospirales; family Nitrospiraceae; genus Nitrospira_D. The sequence continues at coordinate 7,568 of CABVRR010000098.1, read as the reverse complement.
GGCACGGCCTTGAACTGTCCCAAGAATTCTCGGTACTCTTTTTCAATCCCGTCAAATACGTCTTGCCGATAGCCGACCAGGTCCATCTTGTTGACCACGACCGCAAACTGCCGAACGCCCAGGAGCGACAACAGATACCCGTGTTTCTTCGACTGCTCTTTGACTCCTTCCAGTGCATCGATGAGCAGCAACGCCGCCTCGGCACGTGCCGCCCCGGAGATCATATTTTTCAAAAACTCTTTGTGTCCCGGTGCATCGATGATGATGTACTGACGCCCCTTCCACATGAAAAAGGTGCGCGCGGTGTCGATCGTAATCCCCTGTTCTTGCTCTTCGAGGAAGGCGTCGAAGAGGAACGCGTACTCGAATTCTTTTCCCTGTTGCCGACAGATGGCCTGCACTTTCTCCAATTTGCCGTCTGGCAGTGAGTTGGTATCGGCATAGAGCCGGCCCAGCAACGTAGACTTACCGTGATCGACATGGCCAACGATCACAATGTTTAAATTCTCGGAAGGTTTGGTGTTGGGTGTTGTCATGTTTTCACTGTACCTACATGTATCCGTCTTTGCGTAGTAACTCCATTCCCCGCCCTTCGTCTTGCGCTCGTCCTGATCGTTCGGCCACCGTCGTGTGCCGCAGTTCTTCGATGATGTCGTCCACGGTCTTAGCGGTGGATTTGATCGGCGTCGTACAGGGCGCACAGCCCAGGCTGCGATAGCGGGTGCCGTCTCCCTTATCAAGATACAAATCAATGAAGGGAATATTTTCAAGCTTGATATATTCCCAGATGTTGATTTCCGTCCAATCCAGCAGTGGATGAATTCGAATGTGCGTGCCGGGTGGAAATGTCGTCTTGTACTGATCCCACAGTTCCGGCGGCTGATCTCGAAAATCCCAGTCTCCATGCTTGTCCCGAGGAGAGAAATACCGCTCCTTCGCTCTCGTTCCCTCTTCATCAGCACGGACGCCGAGGATCACTCCTGTGTAGCCCTTGTGCTCCAACAGTTGCTTGAGTCCGTTCGTCTTCAATGCGGTGCAACAGACCACACGGCCCATCGTATGATTCATGCCCGCCGCCAAGGCTTCTTTGTTTTGACCGACGATCAGGTCCAATCCCCACTCCCGGGCAAGCCGATCCCGGTACTCAATCATCTCCGGAATCTTGTAGCTGGTATCGACATGGAGGAGCGGAAACGGCACATGCCCAAAGAAGGCCTTGCGGGCCAACCACAGCAACACCGTGGAATCTTTGCCCATGGACCAGAGCATGGCGAGATTGTTGAAATGCTTGTACGCCTCCCGGAGGATGTACACACTTTGATCCTCTAATTGCCGTAAGTGTTTCATATCCTCAATCCTTCCACTACCCGTCCTACGCCACGACTGACTCCCGTACCAATTCATCCAACTTACGGGCTGCCGCTCCCCCATCAACCGCTGCGCGTACGGCAGGGAAACACACCGAGAGGGACGAACCTTTGCCTGCCGCATACAGCAATAGGGCGGCGTTCATCAACACCCAATCCTTCTGACCGCCTTGTACTCGCCCCTGCAGAATCCGCCGAAGCAAGTCCGCCTCCTTGTCTCGTTGATCCGGCGGAAACCCGGCCATGTCTCGAGACGGAACGAATGAGAGCCCAAAATCTTTCGGCGCGACTCCAAGCGGAGTAATGCGATCGTCACGCAATTCCAACACTCTGGTGGCCATCGATGCCGATAACTCCGGATCGCCTTCGACCCCACGAATCACGAGCGCCCGTGGGCAACCAAGAATGCGTAACGCTTCAGCTGTTTTTTCAAAGTGCGGTGGATGGGATAAGCCGACTATCTGCACGGATGCTCGGGCTGGATTTAACAACCTGGCGATGGGGTGAAATACGTTTCTGACCCCAAGGATCTGGCGCATCTCCAAGAACCGGTAGAGCGGCGGATGATATAAACCAATATCTAAATAGGCGAAACCTTTCTTGCTCAACGCCTCAGCGACCCTCTTGGGTTCTGCATCGACGGGAATGCCCAAAGCCTTCAGCACCCCGGCACTGCCAGCCCGACCGGGAATGCCGTCATAGCCGTGCATCAAGACAGAAACTCCAGCCGCAGCGGCAATGATGGAGGCGGCAATGATCGCGTGAAACGTGTCCTGCTTGCCTGCATAGGTCGGCACATCCACCAGCGCCAAATCTCTTGAGACCGCAAGCGAGGGCACATACTGCCGGGCAGCAGCGGTCAACCCCGCCAGCTCGGTGACGGATTCCGATTTAAACCGCATGGCGATGAGAAAGGCTCCGACCTGGGCCGCGGTGGCTTCACCCTCGACCAAGGCCTTCATAGCCTGCTTGCACTCATCCCAGGTCAGATCTTTGGAGGCCTTAGGCCCTTTGGCAATTTTGGCAAGAATGTCGTGAAATGGCATGTTACGACTTATGGAGTCCGCACTCGGTTTTGGCAAAGTTTTTCCACCGACCGGCTCTTGGATCGTCACCGGGGGCCACTGAAGACGTGCAGTAGGTACAACCGATGCTCGGGTAGTTTTGATCATGGAGTGGATTATACGGGACTTCATGAACCTTGATGTAGGTCCAGACATCGGTCCAGGTCCATCGAGCCAATGGGTTGACTTTGATTAACTTGAATGTGTCATCCCACTCGATGAAGCCGGCATTCGCCCGGGACGGAGCCTGATCCCGTCGAATCCCGGTAATCCAGGCATCATACCCCTGCAAAACACGGGTGAGTGGTTCGACCTTTCGAAGCTGGCAACAGCGATCCGGCTCGCGTGTCCACAGAGCATCTCCATATTCTTCTGCTTGTTTCTGAGGTGTCAGTAACGATTTCACTTGGATCACTTGCGCCGGTTTCAGGTCATATCGCTCAAGCACACGATCCCTGGTGACATAGGTTTCAGGAAACAGAAAGTCGGTATCGAGATAAAACAACGGCACTGTTGAATCGATCCGATGCACCATATCGACAAGGACGACATCTTCCGCCCCGAAGCTGCAGGCTAACACGATCCGTGGAGAGTACTTTTCGACGGCATAGGCCAGCACATCCTGCGGTGACTTCGCCTCGAATGAATCGCTGAGCATCTTAAAATCAGGCTTCGTCACCTTCGTTACCCCTCGACCTTTTCCACTACAATCCGATAATGCGCGGCTTCCTGTTCCAGTGCCTCTTGTACCAGAACCTTGTGTCCGTCGTTCTTGAGACTCATAGGAACATTCTTGATCGGCTCGCCGGAATCCAGCCAAACTTCCAGCTTCTCTCCCGCATCCATCATTTCGAGTTTCAACTTGGTCTTCACATAGTTCATCGGACAGGCGACGCCACGGAGATCGTAGACCGGTGCCCCTGGTGCAATTGGAATAGCCGGCTTCGTTTCAACCGGCGCAGGCTCGGCCTGTGGCTTTTTCTCCTCCACAGTCGACAACTTGAGATCTTTCCCCATCTGATCCGTTGCTGTTCGACAAGCTTCCACGAACCCCTTGGCGAAGGCCATTTTCTCGAACGCCGATTCAGCCGATGTTTCTTTCGGGCCCAGATCGCCCACCTTCTTCCTGAGGTCTCGATACTGTGATGGCACCACGCCTTTCTGAGCAATCCTGCCGTCAAACTCGCTGAACGTTTCGGCATCCGTCGATGGCTCCAACCCCTCGGTCACGAGCAAGGCCTTGGCCGCCGCCAACACCGCGCGATACGATTTATTGACCGACACGGAATATTGGTGTTTCTCGACCAAGAGCTTCGCTTGATACAGCTCTTGATCCGCTTCCAGAATGCCGTTCTCGATCATTTCCAACGCTCCGCCGGCGCATTCTCCGGGACCGAGATCCTCAAGAATAAACTCGTTCTCCCCTTCCCAGTCATAATAGAACGTCGGATCAGCCTCATAGGACGGCACGATGGTATATGCGATCAACTCATCCTTGAGCTTGTTTTTCCCCGCGCGGGCGATGAATGCTGCCAAGCGTTCGTTCGGCTGCCGATCACGGCGATAGACATCGATCAGATGAGAGATCGCCGCCGGAACGGCTTTGGCGGGCAACTTCACTGTCATCTGGCCAATTTTTGCGGTGCCGTTGACCGAGCCACCGAGATGCAATTCATAATGAGGGGCTACGTGGTCTCCAAAGCGCTTGCCAACTCCGTGCAACCCAATTGTGGAGATATGGTGCTGGGCGCAGGAGTTATGGCAGCCGCTGATCTTTACACTGACGTCTTGAAGATCTTCCGGCACGCGACCAGCTGGGAAGACTTCGGCCAATGCTCTCGCCAGCCCCTTCGACGAGGTGATGCCAAGACCACAGGTATCGGTTCCGGGACAGGCAATAATGTCCTCGACCAGCTCGGCGCCAGGGTCGGCCAACCGAGAAGACGCCAGGTCCTCATACAGATGAGCGACCTGATCGGCAGGGATCCAGCGGATCACGATATTCTGATTGATCGTGGTGCGGAGGTTTCCGTTGGAGTACCGCTCAGCCAGATCCGCCACAACCAGCATCTGCTCGGACGTAATATCGCCCATGAACAACTTGATCGCCGCCGTGACATACCCATCTTGTTTCTGTTTCACGACGTTGGTTCGCTGCCACATCTCAAACGGCGTTTCCTGCCCGTTGTGATGTGCTCCGTTTCCGTCGATCTGTCCGTTACCCTGCAGCACGCCGCTCATCGACCCGTTACGAGTCGGCATGATAAGTCTGGGTTCGTCCTGATGGTGAAGCAGGGTAAGCGGGCCGCTCTGAGGAAGCGCGTGACCCATCGCAACGTAGGCGGCCTCCCATCGCCGTTTGAATTCCTCGAAGCCCAGCTTATCGATCACGAATTTCATACGAGCCTTGTGTCGATTTTTTCGATTCCCTAACGTATCGAATACTTTAATGACGGCTTCGATACTGGGAATCAGCTCGTCCATCGGCGTAAATGCTCGGAGCAGCTGTGCGATACGTGGAGTGGACCCCAGGCCTCCTCCCACCACCATGCGAAATCCGATCGCCCCGTCCGCTCGTTTTACCGCCAAGAGACCGATATCGTGGATGGGAGTCAGCGCGCAATCCTGCGCGCATCCTGAAAACGCAATTTTAAATTTGCGCGGCATGCTTTGGTTCAATGGATTCCGCAGAAGATGGTACGCGACCGTCTTCGTATAGGGCGTGACATCGAACACTTCGCCTTGGCAGACACCAGCCAAGTGACAAGCCGTAACGTTGCGGACGGTATTGGCGCACGCCTCTCTGGTCGTCAACCCCACTTCAGCCAGCCCTCGCATGATGGTCGGGACATCCTTCAGTTCCACAAAGTGCAGTTGGATGTCCTGTCGCGTCGTGACGTGACCGACTCCGGTAGCATATCGGTCGGCGAGCTCCGCCACACGGCGCAATTGATTGCCTGTGATGCCGCCGAAAGGAATCTTGATCCGCACCATCTGGACACCAGTCTGACGCTGACCATAAATGCCGTATTGCAGGCGGAATGGTTTAAACAGGTCGGTCGAGACGTCTCCGGCCAATGTCCGTAGCGCTTCAGCCTCAAACGTTTCTATCTCCTCTCGAATCGCCGGTGGAATCGGATTGGTGACGATCTTTGGGATAGTGAGAGCATCAACCTGATTCATAACATTCTCCTTGTCTCCTCCGGGTCAGGATCTCTCTGGGTCTCAGATGTGGTACATCGGATTCTGTTGCGCATCGATGGTCCGCTGACGCCAGGCCAACTGCTCCACGGTGATGCCTTCAAGAACTTTTCGTTCTGCCTGCTGGACTTGCTCCCATACATCGCCCAAGAGAAGTTCCGGCTTTGTTGCATGGCGATCACGAGTTGCGTGGTTGACGAACGATCGGTGAAAAATCGGTCCTTCGAGAGCCTCAAAAATATTTGCCATGGAGATTGCTGCCGGCTCGTGAGTCAAAAAGTATCCCCCTTGAGCACCCCGCTGACTTTCCACTAAACCGGCCTTCCTCAGAGCATGCAGCACCTGCTCAAGAAAGCGAATCGGAATGTTTTGGCGCCGCGCGATGGCTCGTGCCTGAACTGGAACGTCCTTCCCACTCATGGCAAGATCAACTACGGCCAGAATTCCATATGTCGCACGTTGCGACACTTTCATTCTTGAGTATTCCTATAGGGATTCGTACTTCTTCTACACTCTCTCGTGCCGCTCTGTCAAGGATGGGCGCCCAAACTCTGAAGGATCAATAATTTACTTCCCAGTTCTTAATAATCAGCAAGACGAAACTATACTCTCCCATGCCGCTGGTGGTTGTCGCTAGATCAGAAACATATGATCAGTGCTGTACATTTATCATCAGCAGCGGCATATGCAAGCGTGCCCGAGCAGCGGGTACAGCCGAAAAATGCTCGAAAAATCAGCAAAATCTGATTGACATCGCTCCTGCCCTGGGCAATAATCCGCCCCGCTTCTTCTCGTGGTGCCTCATGTCTGTGCCGTCATCCTTATTTACTGTTCTGTTATTCACGCACGATGCAACCGTACAAGTGCTCGTGAAACAGATATTCAAAGACGCTGCCCTGACGACCACGCAGGACCCTTCGATCTTTCAGAAGGAGCTGCTGAAGCATCGATTCGATGCTGTAGTCATGGAATCGCTCAACGGACAGGAACAGGCTGACGTGCTTCATGATCGTCACCTGGATCTCTCCCGCACTCTTTGCATCAAGGGTTCTAAGGCTGCCTTGAAAAAGACCCTGAAAACTATCCAGGTGATGAATCAGCTCGACATTCCCCAGCAAAACAAAACCCGCGATGCCTCCCTAGAAAGTTATTTAGAGGTAAAAATGGGGGAGTTCGTGAAGGGAATGAGAAACGGATCGGCTAAAAACCTTCATCCGATCCTGATCTCTGCCGTGGAGCGGCCGCTCATCACATCAGCCCTGCGGGAGACAGGAGGGAATCAGATCCAAGCCGCTGAGCTTCTTGGACTGAACCGCAACACATTACGGAAAAAGATCGTTAATCTTCACATTCCGTTGAAGCAAACAAAAGCGAGAGCGAGTCGTAGTGCCTGAACGCGGTTTCACTCGTGTACTGCTGGTCTCACTTCCCCTAACTACCTTTCAACTTTCATAAAGGAGGGACACCATGACCAAGGAAGAGCTGATCGCAAAGATGGCCGCTTCAGCAGGCATCACAAAGGTAGCGGCTGGAACGGCCCTCGAAGCATTCACCGGGGCGGTGACGTCCTCGCTGAAGAAGGGGCAACGCGTCTCCCTCGTCAATTTCGGCACCTTTACGATCTCAAAACGAAAAGCACGTATGGGAAGAAATCCGAGGACAGGAGCATCACTCCGAATCCCGGCAGCCAAGGTCCCGAAGTTTTCAGCCGGGAAAGAGCTTCGCTCTGCCGTACGGTAACCGTCTGCAGACCGAAAGATCTTTCAGCCTCATGAGACTCCGGATGAGAGTGTCGCCCTTCTTTCACATGACTGAAAGAACGCAGTCTTCTCTTTCGTTTTCTTGACAGTGTCAACGAGGCTATATTAGCATGCCTCTTTTATCGATAGGCGCGTAGCTCAGGGGGAGAGCGCTACCTTGACACGGTAGAGGTCGA
>CABVRR010000097.1:8480-12764 GCA_902500705.1 uncultured Nitrospira sp. | reverse complement strand
AGTGCTCGTTCATCCTGCACGCTGATAAAGAGAAAAATATCCGGACGGCCGAAACAGGAATGGGCTTGTTCCACTCCGGGCATGCGTTTCAGGGTCGTGACGACATCTTTAGTCTTACCCGCTTTTACCTTGATGAGAATATACGCTCTCGTTGCCATGTGTCCCTCCTTCAGGGCCAAGGTTGAAGATATGGATGGTCGATGTACGACTGACATTCCAGTGCATGCTTGATGGTTAGCGAGCCGCTCCTCCCGGCATGGTGTTCCGTCGGGAGGTATAGATCTCTTCAAACGTGTTTCCTCGCGTGGCAAATGCCGACCGGCCATCTCGGACGAGCTGCAAGAAGCGTGTGAAATCATCGACGGACAGGTTGACTTGTTGCAGCCCGGTTGCCAGTTGCTGTTGTTCTTCCGTCGCGGTCGGCAGAGCTGTGTCCGCAAGTGCCTCCAGCATTTCGGCGGTCCACCCGTTCGAGCGAAATCGGTCCAGGATGGTCGGTGCCTGCTCGCCGTACTTGGCAGCAACGGCACGGTGTGCGAAATCCTGTATGAACGGATTTGTGCTCTTGGCGAAGACTGATTGGAGCTGGATGACGGACTGAATGACACGATCAGCCTCTCGGCTGCCCTCAGGCGGAAGCACCTGTGCCTGTTCCAGTGTCGCGAGGACTGCCATGGCCGACCCGACATACGGAGACGCGCGTGTCGACTGCTGCGCCTGAATGAAAGGGAGGTGGTTCCCTGCGAATGAGGCAGAGTCGTTCGTGAGGAGGAGGAAGAGAGCGAAGCCGAGAGTGACTGCCACGATCGGACCAATCTGCCGGTTGAAATAGTGATCGAGTTGAAGCGTCTGTTCCCCTGGGAAATACCAGAGGCGCATGCGCGGAGTATAACCCGTTGGAAGCACGGGTGCTAGTGAAGAAGACGCAGGCACGTACTCTATTGAAACCCTTATGGAGATTTCCTATAATTCTGCAGTTGAGCCGCGACCGAGAACAGAAAGGCAATATTTTCATGCTTGCCAAGGTGAGGAGCGCGGCACTCGTCGGGCTCGATGCGCATCTCGTCGATGTCGAAGTCGATATTGCCGGCGGCCTTCCACAGTTTTCCGTCGTCGGCCTGCCCGATGCCATTGTGAAGGAAAGTCGTGATCGGGTGCGCTCCGCGTTGAAGAACACGGGGTTTCACTTTCCTGCTAAACGTATTACCGTCAATCTCGCTCCCGCCGGAGTCAAAAAAGAGGGATCCGGACTGGATCTTGCCATTGCCGTCGGAATTCTCGTCGCCGAAGAGATCATTCCGCAGGCGAGGTTAGAGCATCACGTGCTGGTGGGAGAGCTATCCTTGGACGGCCGTGTGAGACCTATTACGGGGGCACTCTCGTTTGCGCTCGCGTGCCGAGCCGGATATGACTTGCTTCTGCCTGCCGACAATGCTGCGGAAGCTGCGCTGGTGGATGGGATCAATGCCTATCCGATTCGAAGCCTTCCCGAAGCCGTGGAGTTTCTGAAGGGCACCCATCTCATTGTGCCCAGCCGGTCGAACCCCGATGGGCTGTCTCCTATCAGGACGTCGGAAGACGAAGACTATGCCGATGTCCGAGGGCAGGATCATGCCAAGCGAGCGTTGGAAGTGGCCGCGTCGGGTGGACACAATGTCCTGATGGTCGGTCCACCTGGTTCCGGCAAGACGATGTTGGCGCGTCGATTGCCCTCGATCCTTCCGCTGTTGGAATCGGAAGAAGCCGTTGAAACGACGAGGATCCATAGCGTTGCCGGGCAACTCGCCCCGGATCGACCCTTGCTCGCGGTGCGTCCCTTCCGTGCGCCTCACCACAGTATCTCCGACGCCGGTCTCGTCGGAGGAGGCACGGTTCCAAAGCCGGGGGAAGTGTCGCTTGCGCATAACGGTGTGCTGTTTCTAGACGAGTCTCCTGAATTCAAGCGAGGGGTGCTGGAGGGGTTACGGCAGCCGTTGGAGGATGGACATGTGGTGTTGACTCGGGCAAGCGGAACCTTGAAGTACCCGGCTCGATTCATGCTGATCGCCGCGATGAATCCTTGCCCTTGCGGGTACTATGGAGACCGAACCAGACCCTGTCTGTGTACCGGCGCGCAGATTCGCCGGTATCGCGCGAAACTCTCCGGGCCGCTGCTGGATCGGTTGGATATCCATCTGGATGTGCCGCCTGTCCCGGTGCGAGAGCTCCGCACCGAACTACCCGCGTCCGAAGGATCCACCGCGATCCGGTCACGTGTCCTTGTGGCTCGGGAGCGCCAGCGCCAACGGTACCGACAGGACGGGATCTATACGAACGCGCAGTTGAAGCCGCGGATGGTAAAGCGGTATTGTGGGCTCGGTCAGCCTGCGCAGGATTTGCTTGAGCAGGCGATGCTGAGATTGCGACTGTCGGCGCGCGCGCATGGGCGTATTCTGCGGGTCGCGAGGACGATTGCCGATTTGGCCGACTCTGATTCCATCGAGGCCGTCCACATCGCGGAGGCGATTCAGTACCGTTCGTTTGACCGTAACCCCGACGTGTGAGGCTTCCGTGGCATCTGCGAAAGTATTTTTTTGGTGGTTTGTCGTGGGCGCGACGATGGCGCTGGCCGTCATCATGGTCCAAGGCGGTGTCAGGGAAGTCATGCAGGCGCAGGGATCGGTGTGGGAACTGAAACTCGTCGAGCTGCTGACCACCATTATGGGCGGCGGGCTGTTGGGCGGCTGTATCGCCTTGATTCTGGATCGGATCAAGAAGTCGTAAGTCCTTCCGCGATTTGATTATCCACGTATCGGTTGTTGCACCAACTCTGCCGAATGGATAACGACCCTTCGGGTTTCGTCCAGAACATAAAGAGATCCTGACCGGCAACATCTCGAACATCTATCTTTCGCATCTCCTTAGTTCTTAACGGTAGGATTGAAAAAGAAGTGGTTCAGGAGATACAAAAGAGGATCGAGAAAGACCACACTGAGGCTCAAGGAACTATGGATATCGAAGTCGGCTCGAATTTGTACACAAACTCCAATGGCACGATAGAGGTTGAAGGTGTTCCGCAGATCCAACTCTCGCGACATCCCTCGACCGGTGCGCTCTTGATCAACTTTGCGCTGTTTGACCCAAACGGCCGGATGTTGGCCAAGCTGGTGGACAGCACCATGATGTTCAACGAACGACGCGCCTATGAAGTGACGAAGACGAATCAGAGCGTGGCGGTGAAGGAAGCCGAATCCGGCAAGACGCTGCTCCAGGTCGAGGTCAAGGCTTCCGACGTGGTGTCCTTTTCACGTGGAGAGTTTCACACGATGAAAGGCCACCTCCTCCTGGTTTCGTCGACGGAGTGGACGCTCGAAAAGCAGCGGAAGAGCGGACTGACACAGGATGCCCAAGGGGGCGCGGTGTCTATCGGCTAGGTTAAGATGTCCGCTCGTCCGTCACGGTCGGTGTCAGGAGAAGCGCTCCGTTTTTCATCTCGATAGATACCGTATCCCCGTCCCGCAGCTCTCCCTTCACGAGTAATCGCGCGATCGGTGTCTCTAACTCCTGCTGAATCAGGCGCTTGAGAGGGCGCGCTCCGTACACCGGATCGTAGCCGCGTTCGCCCAAGTGTTGAAGCGCGGAGGGGCTGATGGCCAGCGTGATTCGCCGCTCGGCCAATCGATGGCGGAGGCGCTCCAGTTGAATCTCCACGATCTTGACCAAGTGTTCGGTACCGAGCGGATGGAAGACCACTAGCTCGTCTACCCGGTTCAAAAACTCCGGGCGAAAATGTTGCCGTAGTTCGCCCAGTACGACGGTTCGCACCTGCTCATCCGACGCGCCGCGTTGTTGCGCCTCGAGAATCTGTGGGCTTCCGATGTTGGAGGTCATGATCAACACGGTATTCTTGAAGTCGACCGTGCGGCCTTGCGAATCAGTCAGTCGTCCGTCATCCAACACTTGAAGCAAGACGTTGAAGACATCGTGGTGCGCTTTCTCGATTTCATCGAACAGGATCACCGAGAACGGACGCCGTCGGACGGCCTCCGTCAGTTGCCCGCCTTCTTCGTAGCCGATGTAGCCGGGCGGTGCGCCGATGAGCCGGGCGACCGTGTGCTTTTCCATGTATTCGGACATGTCGATCCTGATCAGATTCCCTTCGTCGTCGAACAGAATGGCGGCCAGCGCCCGGGCCAATTCGGTTTTGCCGACCCCGGTCGGGCCGAGGAACAGAAACGAACCGATCGGGCGATTGGGATCTTTGATGCCCGAGCGGGCGCGTAGCACGGCGTCCGCGACGGCTCG
>CABVRR010000097.1:0-8380 GCA_902500705.1 uncultured Nitrospira sp. | reverse complement strand
GATTGGGATCTTTGATGCCCGAGCGGGCGCGTAGCACGGCGTCCGCGACGGCTCGCACACCTTCTTCCTGGCCCACCACCCGTTGATGCAGCAGGTCGTCGAGTTTCAACAGTTTATCGGTTTCCCCTTCGAGTAACCGCGAGACCGGAATTCCGGTCCAGCGGCTGACTACCGCGGCAATCTCGTCTTCATCGACCTCTTCCTTCAGCAGCTTCGCCGCGTCTTGCTTTTTGCCCAGTTGCTGTTGTTCCAAAGCCAGTTCTCGTTCCAGTCGAGGGAGCTCGCCGTACCGGAGCTCCGCCACTCGATTGAGGTCATAGGCGCGCTCGGCCTGATCAATCTTCAGTTTGATCTCTTCGATAGCTTCGCGCATCTTGCGGAGCCGAGCGACGGAGGCTTTCTCCGATTCCCATTGGGTTTTCAAGACCTGCAGGTCGCGTTGCTTTTCGTTCAGCTCTGCTTCGAGGGCGCTCAACCGAGCAGCGCTCGCTTGGTCTTTTTCTTTCTTCAACGCTTCCCGCTCAATTTCCAACTGGAGCACCTTGCGCGAGACTTCGTCCAGCTCTGCGGGCAAGCTGTCGATCTCGGTTCGAAGGCGTGCGGCGGCCTCATCGACCAAGTCGATGGCCTTATCCGGAAGGAAGCGATCTGCAATGTAGCGATGCGACAACTTCGCCGCGGCGACCAACGCGCTGTCTTTGATCCGGACTCCATGGTGGACTTCATAACGTTCCTTGAGACCCCGCAAAATGGAAATGGTGTTTTCCACGGTGGGTTGATCGACCAGAACAGTCTGAAAGCGGCGCTCCAAGGCCGCATCTTTTTCGATATGTTTCCGGTACTCGTCGAGCGTGGTTGCCCCGATCAGGTGCAATTCTCCCCGGGCCAGCATCGGCTTCAACAGATTAGCCGCGTCCATCGCGCCTTCGGCGGCGCCGGCTCCCACGACCGTATGCAATTCATCGATGAAGAGAAGAATTTGGCCTTGCGAGGATTGAATCTCCTTCAAGACGGCCTTGAGTCGTTCCTCGAACTCGCCGCGAAATTTGGCTCCGGCGACGAGCGAGCCCATGTCCAGTGCGAAGAGTTTCTTGTGCTTGAGACTGTCGGGGACATCGCCTTTGACGATGCGGATGGCCAGTCCTTCCACGATCGCGGTTTTGCCGACTCCCGGTTCGCCGATGAGCACGGGATTATTCTTCGTTCGGCGGGAGAGGATCTGCACCACGCGTCGGATTTCGTCGTCTCGACCGATCACGGGATCGAGTTTGCCCTGTCCGGCTAATTGCGTCAGATCACGCCCATATTTCACCAGGGACTGATAGGTGCTTTCAGGGTCTTGACTGGTCACGCGCTGATTGCCGCGTACCTGTTGTAAGCCGGAGAGGAGGCGGTCTCGGGTGAGTCCGAGTTTCTTGAGGACGCCGCCTTCTTGGACCATTGCCAACAGCGCGTGCTCGACACTCAGGAAGTCGTCCTTGAGCGATTTCTGCTCGTCCTCCGCACGGGTCAACACCTGGTTTAGGCGCGGGGCCACATGCATTTGACCTGGCGAGGCGCCGGCACCTTGTACTTGGGGCAACTTCGACAAGGCTTGCTCAACCGCTTGCCGAACCGCGGGTAGGGCAAGTCCGGCTGCTTCGAGGAGAGCCGGAGTTGTTCCGCCTTCCTGATCGAGCAGCGCCAAGAGCAGGTGTTCCACATCGATGCCCTGATGACTTCGACGCTGCGCATGCCCGGAGGCGGCTTGTAGGGCTTCTTGCAACTTGATTGTCGTTCGATTCATATCCATGGTGACTCACCCATCCAAAATAGTGTTGTGATGGGTCATAGTGATAATCATCGGACTGGGTAAGTCAACTCCGAATGTCTGGGCCGCATACCACACGACTAGTTCTTGACCTCGTGGGGCAATCCCGATTAGGGTACGCACCGGCATGGTCAACTTGGTGTCAGCTACTCTCCAACTCTATCGACAGGTCTTGTATGCGACGGGCCGTTCGTTTACGAAAAGCTGGTTGGCCATGGTCGCGCTCATCGTGTTTGCGGTGCTGTTTGTAGGCGTCTCGCGGATCGCCGCTCCGCTGGGCATCGGCGGTGGGTTTATCCTGGGCATCGTGAACGCCTTATTAGTCGGTGCGACGCTCAGACTGATCGAGCAATCGCTTAGCGCCACGAGGACGATTCAGTTCTCGGATGTGACCGAAAGTTTCGGGCATTACTTCTGGGATGTGATCGGCGTCGGGTTTGTCTTATGGATTCCGACGATGTTGCTCGATATGGGCATGCAGGCCAACCCGTACGGCCAATTTCTGTCGTCCGCGTTTCTGCTCCTCGTGTTTATTCTGCTCAATCCGGCACCGGAGGTGATTTATCAGGTCCGACACGATTCTCCGCTTGAAGTGATCAAAAGTGCATATGAATTCGTGCTGGACCATTGGATCGAGTGGTTCCTCCCGTTTGCGATTCTCATCTTGCCGGTGGTTCTGTCTCCCAGTGGTCTGCTGGAGTTTTTTTCGTTGTCTGATCGTGTCGGTCGGGGAGCCGGTCTCGATTTTTTCCAGATTCTTCTGCTTCCGTTTACCGCGATCGGGGGATGGTTGTCCTATCTCGGGTTTGATTCTGAGGGACAGTGGGTGGTGCTTCTCCTGCTGACTCCACCGGTGGCCATGGCACTCTTATTGTTCCGCGGTCATCTTTTTGCTGCGCTCCGTGGGTCCTCCAGGCGGCAACGCCTGTTTTCTCACCAGTTTGACGCCAAATAGTAAGGGATTTGAATCGCGAGAGACAGTCACCGAGGGGCGCGTTTCATTACAGTGGCGTCTGTATCAGTTTGAAACATTTTTTGGGCCGTTGATAGTGCCGGCTTGTGAATTGGAACTGAAATAGTGTATGGCATAGCCTACACTTGAGTTCTGTTCCTCTATGAAGTGGTCGGGACTCGGTACGAACTCATGCAACTTTCTATTTTTTGGCGGTTAGTGATGACGTCGCTGATCATTATTACCGTCATGGGGGGAGTCAATATCTACGCGCTCTTTCAGCTTCGGCAGCTGACGGCGATGAGTACCGAGATGGCGTCCTACCATTATCCGGCTGCCGAATCCGCGAAAAGGCTGTTGGGGTCGCTCTACGCGCAACTGAATAGCGAAAAGAAATATCTGGCGACGAAAGATTCTACGTTTTTGACGAATCTGACTGAGGAAATTGATGAGTTCCATCGAAATCTTCAACTACTGCGAAATCAGGAAAGTGTCTATCAAGGCGTGAAACTGCTTCAGGAGACGGATGTGCTGCTCAAGGAACGCCTGAAGATTTTCCAGGATGAATTCCAACCCACACATGAGGGGAAAGGCCGTCAGCTGACTCCCGAGTACGAAGCCCGACGCGATGTCCTGATGGACCGGATGTCCACCTCGATTCAAAGCTATATCGATTTGCATGAGGCGAGGGTGAGCGTCGGGGTGACGGAATCGCGGGCCAGCGCCGCCCAAGCAGAGGCCGTTACGGAGCAACTGGTCTTAGTGGCGCTGGTGTTCGGATTGGGGCTTGCCGGTATTGCCAGCTATACGATTTTGCACCCGCTCCGGCAGCTGCAAGGGCACATCAAACGGATCGGGCAGGGCAATCTCGGGGCATCGCTTCAGATCAAAGCGCCGGCGGAGTTGCGGGAGCTGGTCGATACCGTGAATTGGATGGGTGGGAAGCTGCAGGAACTCGATGATATGAAGACGGAGTTTTTAGCGCATGTCTCTCATGAATTGCGCACGCCGATGGCCTCGATCCAAGAAGGCACGCACCTGCTTCTTGATGAGATTCCAGGTCCGCTTGTGCCGGAACAGCGAACAACCCTCCGCATTATGGCCGACAGCAGTCGGCGGCTGATCCACTTGATCTCCACGATTCTGGATCTTTCCAAAATG
This sequence comes from uncultured Nitrospira sp., assembly GCA_902500705.1. Taxonomy (GTDB): domain Bacteria; phylum Nitrospirota; class Nitrospiria; order Nitrospirales; family Nitrospiraceae; genus Nitrospira_D. The sequence continues at coordinate 4,457 of CABVRR010000097.1, read as the reverse complement.
GAGGCCGGCATGATGGAGTATCGCATTGTGCCGGTGGATCTTCACCGAATCGGGGAAGTCTCCATCAACAAGGTTCGTCTCTTGGCGGATTCAAAACATGTGCAGCTCGTGCTGGAAAATGTCGGGGAGCGGTCGTGGGTCAAGGCGGACGCCTCTCGGCTGGAACAGGTGCTCGATAACTTGCTGTCGAACGCGCTGAAATTCAGTCCTGAGGGAGGGGTCGTGAAGGTGCAGATGAAACCTGATCGACAGGCCGGCGTGCTTGAGGTCACCGTTTCGGATACGGGTCCTGGGATTGGCTCAGAAGATCTCCCGCATATTTTTGAGCGGTTTTATCAGGGGCGTACGAAAGGAAAGCATCCCGCCGGGAGTGGGTTGGGCTTGGCCTTGGCAAAGAAAGTCGTTGAGGCGCATGGCGGAAGAATTTGGATCGAAAGCGAGAAAGGTAAGGGAGCGACTGTACGGTTTATCCTACGGTTGGCAAAACCGGAAAAGGTAGGGCACGCGTGAAGACGAAAGCACTGTCTCTGATAATAAACCCCATCATCCTCAGTTCTGTCTTACTGACTGGTTGTGCGGCGTGGACTACGCCGGCACCCATCTCTCAGCCCTATTTCTTTGCAGAGCCTCGAGAAATCAAAATTTTTCAAGCGCTTGCAAAGAAACAAGAAAATTTAACTTCAAAATGCGGTGAATCGAGCTCCTGCGACCATTTGTATTTCACGCGTGGATTGCTCGGACTGTACGAAAGCCGCGAAGTTGCTGAGAAATATTTCAGAAAGGTGATCGCGGTTGCCCCGAAGAGCCAACTGGCACTGTCAAGCAAAACGTGGCTCGAACTGCTACAGCAACCTATTCTAGGACACAGCTCATGGCCTGAGGCTGTCTGGAGAGCTCCGGTCCTTGCCGAGACGAATTCGGCATTGGCCTTGACCGCCGATGGCCTGGTGCGGGACTTGCTTGAAAGAGAAGCAATCATTCAACAGCTTCGTGCCTCGAAGGACGGTGAATCTGAAACGGTTGAGGCGTTGCAACGTGAGCTGACGGATCGAGATCGCAAGATAGAGGCGCTCGCGTCGAAGCGAGATTCGACAAAGGCGGCAGCGGATCCGGGGTCGATCCAAACGATGCAGAAGCAGCTTGCCGAGCGGGAGAGAAAAATCGAGGAGCTTGCGACACAGCTCGATGCGTTGAAGCGAATCGATCAGGAGATGCGGGAAAAGGTGCGTCCGATACGGCCGCCGCTGACCACTGTTCCGGTTCCCGGCGCTGACACGACACCCTAGCGAACACCTAGAAGGGATGACAATTATGGAACAAGAAAATATTCTCGTAATCGATGACGATGAGGGGTTGTTGCATTTGTTGAAAATGCGGTTGTCCGCGATGGGTTTTACGGTCACGCCCTGTACGACGGGGCTGGATGCCGTCGGCGCCGCGAAGAAAACGATGTTCAATTTGGCAATCACCGACCTGCGTCTTCGCGGCGAGGATGGGTTGGACGTGACCGAGGAACTTCTCAGAAGTCACCCAGGGCTTCCGGTCATCATCTTGACGGCCCATGGAAGCATCCCTAATGCTGTGGAGGCCATGCAACGGGGGGCGTTCGGATACTTGACGAAACCGTTCGATGATAAAGAGTTGAAAGCCACCATCGAGAAGGCGCTTGCGCAACAGCGGATGAGTCGAGAAATTCAACGGCTCAAATCGCTGGTCAAGGAACTGTACGGGCTTGAAAACGTTGTGGCACGCAGTCCGGCGATGCAGCGGCTGTTCCAGCAAATCGCGCAGGTGGCCGATTCAGACGCGACCATTTTGCTGTTTGGAGAAACCGGAACCGGCAAAGAAGTGTTGGCGCGCGTCGTCCATACGAACAGCCGACGTGGGAAAGGCCCGTTCGTGGCGCTCAATTGTGCCGCCATTCCTGAAACGTTGTTCGAGAGCGAGCTGTTCGGGCACGTGAAGGGTGCGTTCACGAGCGCGCACGGCGCAAAACGTGGGTTGTTCCAAATGGCCAACGGCGGCACGCTGTTCCTTGACGAGATCGGTGAGATGCCGCTGTCCATGCAAGTAAAATTATTGCGCGCCGTACAAGAGCGGGAGATTCGTGAAGTGGGGGCCGAGACCTCGACGAAAGTGGATGTTCGCATTGTTGCGGCAACCAACAAAGATCTCAGCGAGGCGGTGAAAAACGGCACGTTCCGCAACGATCTGTACTATCGAATCTCAGTTGTTCCTCTGTTCATTCCGCCGTTGCGTGATCGGCGTGATGATATTCCGCTGTTGGCACAACATTTCCTGAAGCTTAGCGTGAAGCGGGCCAACAAGGAGGTGAAGGGATTCACGCCGGCCGCACTTCATCGGCTCATGGTCAACCCCTGGCCGGGCAACGTGCGCGAGCTGGAAAACGTGGTCGAGAAGGCTGTGGTGATGTCGCGGCAGGATATGCTCACGCCGGATTTACTTCCAGCGGTCAGTGTGTCGCCGGATTCGCCGCTCAAGCCGCTGACGGAGGCCAAAGAAGAATTCGAGCGGACGTATTTGAAAAATGTCCTCCAATTGACAAGCGGAAATATTTCCCGTGCTGCGCAATTTGCCGGCCGGTACCGAGCCGACTTTTATAAAATGCTGAGGAAGTACGGTCTGCATCCGTCCACCACGAAAGGGCGATCAGATTCCGATATGGAAGAATTTGAGCACGAAGCGAATTTGAGCGAGGCAGAGCGCTAGCCAGAAAATCCCCTGTCCTCACGTGATTCATTCGTGGGTTGTTGGAAAAGGCCGCATCATGGGATGCGGCCTTTGTGTTTCAAGACCCTTTAGTAGCAATCGCATTTGTTCGGCATCGACTATAAGGCTGCAAGGAGACAGGCCAGCAAGCAATACGGGCCCATATGTGACCGAGCCAAAGCCGAGAGACGGTCGGCGGGGCATGCCTGATGGATGATTCCTATCGACAGCTATTCATCGTTCTGGTTGAGTGGCGAGGGAGCGGCTAACGGCTAATTATCCAAGGATAATGCAATCGCGGCTTCAGTGAAGATCTAGGGCACGGGATGGTTGCTCTGTTTTGGTGGTAGTCACATGCGACAAGAGACGGAAGCTATTGCTGGCGGAGGAGTGACGCATAAGAAGCTCATGATGCTCCAGAGGCCCCTCGCATATCCTGCCTCAATGGGCTAGCCAGTGGTTTATTTTCGACCAGTGGCGAACCTATCTGTATGAGTCAGACTACTGTTTATGCTGGTGTTGATGTTCACCGTGCTCGCCGGAGTGCTGGTGGTCATGGCGCACAGCGTCGGAACCATGTTCATGAGCATGGGCATGCTCGTGTTCATGTTCATGCTTATGAGCCGGAGCCGATTCATGAACATGATCATGACTATGAGCGTGTTTATGAGAATGGGAACCTTGCATGGCGAACCTCCTTATCATCAAATAGTTTCCGTGCATCCAAATAGTATCATTCTTTCTTGAGGTATGGAACTGCTTCAGTCTCGGTCTCTATAGCAACTCTCTCGATAAAACCACAGTGTCATGAATGGATCGTATCTTGCCATATGGACATTCTTGAAAAAATACTTAATTGCTTAAGAGGGAGATGTCAAGCAGGCCAGGGCAAGAAAAGTTTTCAGTCGGGTAGAAGCAGGAATGTATGAATCAATGGCAGTACTGGATAAGAGCCGAAGTCTGAGCAGATATTTTTGACGGTATCGAGCACGGGCATGCCTCTCGTCAGCAAGAAGGACTTTGGTGTTAGGATGAGCGTGGAGAAACTTTTCACTCGACTGTTTGTAGAAACAGGGAGAATCTGAATAGGTGTGGAGCTGGCGAGAGGAATCGGACCTCCAACCTGCAGTTTGCAAACTTCACCTCGTGATCATTCCGACCACCTAACCCCACAAGAAACCACAACTCAAGAGACTGGCACGGTTGATGCTGATTTGCCCTGTGCTGGTAGCAGGGTGGTAGCAGATGAATATCAAAGAGATCCTCTCTCAATCGATGGGGATGGAATGCACTGACGCACAATGATCTCAATCTCTTGTCACAAACCTGTTGCTTGATGATGCCTAAGTGGTTCCACTTCATGAAGGGTTTTATCTTTGATCCATGCGACCCTGAATGGGGCCATCCAGTCATATTGAATGGTCGGAAGAGCAGTAACAAGAGCACTCTGCTCAAGTAATAAGGTGCAATCCTTGGCAAGGCGTTCGATTGTATCGATACATGCATCGAGTTCGATATAGGTGGGAAATTTGTTCATCCCTGCCTTGTCTAAATGCGCAACATGTTTGTTTGTGTAAATGCGAAGTCTTTTTTGGCTCTTTATGAGTGCCGTTTTATATCTGGCGGTTTCAAGTTCCAGGTGCAACGGGTGAATGATGGCGCAGGTGCGCAGAGACCTCCAGCGGCGTCGCAAAGGCGAGGCATTTCCGTGGGCGCGTGTTCAGCCG
>CABVRR010000096.1 GCA_902500705.1 uncultured Nitrospira sp. | reverse complement strand
TCCGTGTTCGACGCTTTCACATAGGCCTGCTGCGTCCAGTTTCCTCCCGTGCGCGTGAACACATACACCGCCCCACTGTCTGCAGCGGTATTGTCGGTTTGCGTGCCGTTGACTCCGGTCGCGTTACTATCCTCCTGTGGAGCCCCCACCACCAGTGTGTCGCCGCTCAGCGCCACGGCCGTGCCGAAGAGGTCCCCTGCCTCCGTGTTCGACGCTTTCACATAGGCCTGCTGCGTCCAGTTTCCCCCCGTGCGTATGAACACATACACCGCCCCGCTACTGGTGGCGGTATTGTCGGTCTGGGTGCCATTGATCCCAGTCACCGAGCTGTCTTCGGTGGGAGCCCCCACCACTAATGTGTCGCCATCCAGCGCCACCTGAGAGCTAAAGACATCATTCGCGTCAGGATTTGAGGCTTTGATATAGGCTCGTTGAATCAGAGCGGCCGAGAGCGTCGGTGTTCCTACTACCGGATCATTTTCTGGACAGCCGGTCAGCCCAAGCAGCAACCCGCACGCAAGCAGACCCCGCCGGATCGCGACGCCCACCGCCGTGCACATGATGTCCTGATTCATATCGCATTCTCCTTCCGTGATGTTACGCCCTCGGCTCGAGAACGAACTCTCATCATCGCGTCCGCTCTTCTATGGATCGGATCAAGGCAAATGGAACCATCCGCCTACTCAGAGGGCTTTCTCTCGATGAGACGATTCAACTCGCTGCAGGTCAGCTGCCTCAAGCCTCGCCATTCCATACCAATGAGAATCCATGGAACCAATTCGGTCTGCGCATCGGATACTTTATAAGGGCCGATTGGATCAGAGTAATATGCACGTAAACCTGTGACGACAAAAAGCGAGCCATAGATGGATATCGTCTCTGCACGCGCCTCGTTAGGTCGTCTCACCGCATGTCGCTCATGATGCATCCCCTTCGATTCACCCGAGACAAATGGATCTGACCATTTCATCGATCGCCACCTCTCGCACTGAGCGCTTTGATGCCTCACAGACCGGTTGACTGAAACAGAACTATCAATGCTAGCTTTAATACCTAGATACTATTGAATGCCTTATCGACTGCTTTATGCCTGCGCATCCCGAGAGAGGATCCCGCCGCCGGCCTTGCTGCGACGGACCATTCTTTCTGGCTTGATCGACAATCTCATAGAACTTAAGCTTAGAAAGAGCCTCGTAGAACTAGGCACACAACCCAGCACAAGCACATCGTGAAGCTACACGAGACGATGTAAGAAGGGATGGACGAGAACCGATAAGGAGGGCATGCCATGCAGAAAATTATCCCCTGCCTCTGGTTCAATGACACGGCTGAAGAAGCCGTAGCGTTCTATGTCTCCGTCTTTCATCGCTCACGGATCGGCCGCGTGACTCGCTATGGAGAGGCCGGCGCGGCGGCATCCGGACGCCCCAAAGGCACGGTCATGACCATGACCTTTCAGCTGGAAGGGCAATCCTTCATGGCGCTGAACGGCGGCCCAACCTTCACCTTCACGGAAGCCATTTCACTGGTCGTAGATTGCAAGACTCAGCACGAGATTGATACGCTCACAGCTACGCTTTCCGCAGGCGGCGAGCAGGGACCCTGTGGTTGGGTGAAGGACCGCTATGGGCTGTCTTGGCAGATCGTGCCTGCTGCGTTGAGCAAGATGATGCAAGACAAGGATCCGGAAAAGACGGATCGGGTCATGAAAGCCCTGCTGCAGATGCAGAAGCTCGATCTTGCCACACTCACACGCGCCCACAGGGGCAAGACATAGAAAACGTCTTGTTCTGCTTGATTGAACAACCCCCATGGGCCAGATCCGGAGGGGAACATTGTGTCGATTTCAGCTTTCTCGAACGACTAGCTCATGACAGACAACATACCGACCACATTCGACGTGTGATTACCCATAAGGAGGGCCGCATGCGTATTTCGTCTCTTATCATCACCACACTGTGTATTGCCTTGACCGTTTCATCGGCTTTGGCGAACGAGAAAAAATCCAAACCGCCGATGGACCCCCACGCGATGATGGAACTCTGGAAACAGGCTGCCACGCCTGGTGAACCCCATAAGCTGTTCGCCGGATTGGCCGGCAGTTGGACGACGACGACCAAGGAATGGATGGAACCGGGCAAGCCCCCGACAGAATCCACCGGCACGGCGGACATGAAAATGTTGCTCGACGGGCGTTTCCTCTACCAGGAATATACCGGCCAGATGATGGGCCAACCCTATTCCGGAGTCGGGATCGACGCCTACGACAACATGACGAAGAAATACGTCACGGCGTGGATGGATTCGATGGGCACGGGCATCTTCCTCATGGAAGGCACGGCCAGTGCCGACGGCAAGACCATCACGCTGAAGGGCTCGCACCCGGAGCCGGGCGGCGGCAAAATGACACATCGCGCCGTCTGGAAGATCGTGGATGACAACAACCAAACGTTCGATATGTATGGCACCCACCATGGCGGTAAGGAAATGAAGGTGCTGGAGATCATCTACACGAGGAAACCGTAACTCGAAAAGACGACGGGCAAATCGTGAACGAATAAAACGTCTCTCAGGGTTGCCTCATGTCTGAGTGCTGTCGGCAGCTGAGGCTCTATACGCGAGGAGTCTATCGCTACGCCCGACATTGCTGCGATCTATCGATGTTCACTTTCTTCAGAGCGCACAGCCCTCGCGCAGTCAACGGACAGCAAAGGAGCGCGTTATGAGCACTATACGGTTACTCATCGGAACAAGAAAAGGGGCGTTCATGCTCACGTCAGACGGCACCCGCAAGAACTGGAACGTCAGTGGCCCCTTGTTCGGAGGGTGGGAACTCTATCATCTCAAAGGATCGCCGGTTGATCCGAATCGATTGTACGCCTCGCAAACCAGCAGTTGGTTCGGGCAAGTCATTCAACGATCCGATGACGGGGGAAAAACCTGGCATGCGCCAGGGACAAAACCCGAAGATCTCATGGGACAGGATGGCATGCCGAAAGGCGAGAGCAATATGTTTCGGTATGATAGTTCGGCAGAAACCGGCGCGCCGCTCACGACTCACCAACATTATGACGGCACGCAACGCCCCTGGGAGTTCAAGCGCGTGTGGCATCTTGAACCCTCATTGACCGACCCAGATACGGTCTACGCCGGCGTGGAAGATGCGGCGATCTTCAAATCGACGGACGGCGGTGCAACCTGGTGGGAACTGGCCGGACTCCGCGGCACCAAGGGCCACCTGTGGCAACCGGGAGCGGGCGGGATGTGTCTTCATACCATTGTGCTGAATACCGGACAGCCTGATCGCATCTTCGTGGCCATCTCGGCAGCCGGCTCGTTTCGCAGTGACGATGCCGGGCGGACGTGGCGGCCCACCAACAAGGGACTCCTGTCGAAGTATGAGTTGCCCGATCCTGATGCCGAAGTCGGCCACTGCGTGCACTGCATCACGATGCATCCGTCGCGCCCGAACGTGCTGTTCATGCAGAAACATTGGGACGTGCTGCGGAGCGACGATGCCGGCGAGTCCTGGCATGAGATCAGCGGAAACTTGCCGAGCGATTTCGGATTCCCGATCGCGGTGCACACCCACGAGCCGAATACGGTCTACGTGGTCCCGATCACAAGCGACTCCGAACATTATCCGCCGGATGGGAAGTTGCGGGTCTACCGAAGTCGAACCGGCGGGAACGAATGGGAAGCGCTGACGAAAGGCCTGCCGCAAGAGAACTGCTACGTGAATATTTTGCGCGACGCCATGGCGGTAGACCAACTCGACCCGTGCGGCATCTACTTCGGGACGACCGGAGGGCAGGTCTACGGCTCTTCCAACGGCGGAGAGAGTTGGAGCACGATCGTCAGAGATCTCCCCGCAGTGCTGTCCGTGGAAGTTCAGACACTTGGGTAGACATGTCGAGTACTGTGAAAGAAGAGCGGAGCTGAATATGGAGCACACATGGTACGAGTAGTCCTGCCTCAACATTTACGGACGTTGGCAAAGGTCGATGGCGACGTGACGCTCGACGTTCCTAGTCCCGTCACGCAACGAGCGGTCCTCGATAGGCTTGAAGCCCGTTATCCCATGCTGCGCGGCACCATTCGCGACCACATGACGCTCACACGGCGTCCCTTCATTCGACTCTTCGCCTGCGAACAGGATCTCTCGCATGAATCACCGGAATCTCCGCTCCCCGAAGCGGTCGCAACCGGAGCGGAACCGTTGCTTATCGTCGGCGCCATGGCGGGCGGGTCTTAACAACGGCCCCCGATGGATCTAAGATTGACGGCAAGCGTGACATGCGAAGCGAAGCGCGTTCCGCACGAGACGCGCACAGTTCTGAGATCAATCTGAGATGAAACTGGTACAGGCCACTTTACTGGAATATGTATATCGCCCCGCTATTGGTGGCACTGTTGTTGGTCTGATCACCGTTGATTCCGGTCGCGGAGCTGTCTTCGTCGGTCGCTCCGACCACCAACGTATCACCGTCCAAGGCTAGGGCACTGCCGAAGAAATCGGTTGCGCCCGTATTCGAGGCTTTGAGATACGTCTGCTGCATCCACACGCCCCCACTGCGCCTAAACACGTACACCGCTCCGCTGTCTGCCACGGTATTGTCGGCCTGATCGCCGTTGACTCCGGTCGCATGACTATCCTCCTGCTTGGCCCCGACCGTCAATATATCGCCATCCAGCGCCAGGGCCCCGCCGAAGAGGTCATTTCCATCCGTATTCGACGCTTTCACATACGCCTGCTGGGCCCAGACCCCGCTCATGCGCGTGAACACATACACCGCTCCGCTGTTCAAAGCACTGTTGTCGGCCTGATCGCCGTTGATTCCGGTCGCATGACTGTCCTCCTGCTTGGCCCCAACCGCCAGCGTGTCACCGCTCAGCGCCAGGGTACCACCGAAGCTGTCGTTTCCACCCGTATTCGAGGCTTTGAGATACGCCTGCTGCATCCACACCCCTCCGCTGCGTGTAAACACGTACACTGCCCCGCTATTGGAGGCGCTGTTGTTGGTCTGATCACCGTTGACCCCGATCGCGGAGCTGTCCTCGTCGGTTGCTCCGACCGCCAACGTGTCACCGTCCAGGGCTAGGGCACTGCCGAAAAAATCGGCTGCGCCCGTATTCGAAGCTTTGAGATACGCCTGCTGCGTCCACGCTCCTCCGTTGCGCGTAAACACATACACCGCCCCGCTATTGGAGGCACTGTTATTGGTCTGAATGCCGTCGACCCCAGTCGCGCTGCTGTCCTCCCCAAAGGCTCCGACGACCAGCGTGTCGCCGCTCATGGACAAGGCACTGCCGAAGAGATCGTTTGTTCCCGTATTTGAGGCTTTGAGATACGCCTGCTGCGTCCAGACCCCTCCGTTGCGCGTGAACACATACACCGCCCCGCTACTGAAGGTGCTGTTGTTGGTCTGATCGCCGTTGACTCCGGTCGCGGAGCTGTCTTCGTTGGTCGCCCCAACCGCCAACGTATCACCGCTCAGGGCGAGGGTCTCACCGAAGAGGTCGACTGCCCCCGTGTTCGACGCCTTGAGATAGGCCTGCTGCGTCCACCCCCCCCCACTGCGTGTGAACACATACACCGCTCCACTCCGGCTGGCGCTGTTGTCGACCTGGATGCCGTTGACCCCGGTTGCAACGCTGCCTTCGCCAGGAGCCGCAATCACCAGCGTATCGCCGTCCAGTGCCACGTGATAACCAAAGAGATCATTGGAATCAGGATTCGACGCTTTCAGATAGGCTCGCTGGATCAAGGACGTCGAGAGGGTGGGCTCCGGCGGCACCGGTGGCTCCGCAGTGGGCTCACCGGAGATTGCCACTGAAACCGGTGGATCATGCTCTGGACAGCCGGTCAGCCCGAGCAGCAATCCGCACGCAAGCAGACCTCGCCGGATCACGATACTTGCCATCGAGGTTATGACGTCTTGAGTCATACCGTTTTATCCTTCTGTGACGTTGATCCACCGCCGCGGCCGCGTGCCCATCGACCGGCTCAAGGCAAATGGAAGCCATCTGCCTACTCAAAGGATTTTCCATCGACGATGGAATACTTCAACGCTCTGCCGGTCAACCGACTCGAGTCTCATCATTCCGCATCAATGCGAAACCTTGAAACCAATTCGGTCTGTGAATCGGATACTTTATAAGAGCCGATTGGATCGGAGTACTATGCACGTAAATTTGAAACGGCAAACACCAGCTACAGATAAATATCGCTTCTACAAACGCCTAGTTAGGCCGTCTCGCCGCATGGCGTTCATAATCCGTCCTCTGCAATGAGCCCGATACGAATGGGCCAGTCCATACAGCCAACGATCCTCCACTCTCACATTGGGTTTTTGATTCCCGCAAACAGACCGGTCGTCACGCGATTCCTATTTATAAATCTAATACCTAAACAGTATTTGGCAGGCTTATCGCGTGCGCGAGAAATGCGAGATCCGGCGGGAGAAAAGACCTACAGATCGTCCGATGAACCCGCGCGTGGCAGAGTCATGACTCGTGCCGTCGCGTAACCGTAATGTTGGTACGCGCCCCACGTGGACCCACTGGTGAGGATCGCCTCTCTGGCCTTCGACAAGGAACTCCCCAGGTCAAGGCCGGACAGCACTTCACGGTAGAAAACCTTCGCAAACTCCAACGCGGCGGCATCATCCACAGGCCACCCGGTGCCGATGTAATTCTGAACGCCTCGCTCGAAAAACGCCTGGGCCAATCCCGCAAGGTTGCGATTCGACTCTTGCAACGTAAAGGGTTTGCCCGAGCGAACGACACCGGAGAAGCAGGCGTTGGCAAAGATCAGACGCGGCACGCGCCGGGCGCGGAAAATATCCCGGGCCGACAGCACGTTCTCCTTGCCGAAGATCCATCCGCTCTTGGCAGGATTTTTCTCGTCGAAGTCTCCATGTCCCGAATAATGAATCAGGTCGAAGTCCTCGCTGAGGATCAGCGCGAGCAGTTCGACCGGGTCGCATTCATTCGCCCCGATCCGTTGCTCGATCGTGATATCCAGTCCCTGTTCGTCCTTCATATGCTGCATGATTTGGACGACCGCGCGGCCTTCTTCTCGCGCGCCCGGCAACTGCAGGTCGGCCTCCGGCGCCGGATCTGCGATGACGAGGACGCGGAGACGATTCGGAATGGGCGGTGCGATGAGCCCCGTGGCAGTGGACAAGGTGGTTCGGAACTGTCGAGTCAGGTGTCTCCCGGGACCATAAAACACGATCTTGCCGTGCCGCTCGAAGGCCGCCATCTCCCATGGAAAGGCCGCCGTCGAACGATCAACGATCAGAGTGAGCGGGGTCATATCGACCATATCCTGAAAGTCTTCCGGTATGAGATAGCTGTGCAGCAATGTTCCGTATTTATGCTGATCGACCGGGCGTTGAGCGTCCTTCAAAAGTTCGGCCGCCCCGTCTGCATACGAGGACTGAATCGCAACTTCTCGAACCGGAATCACCGCGTTCTTGGTGATGGCGGAAAACCGGAACACATCACGATCACGTTCAACCGTCACGCGGCTGCCTTCCATCGTGTTCAAATTCTCCGGCTTCGATTGTCTCCGGCGATGTGTTCGCTTCGGCAATTCCCTCGGTATGACCTGCAACTTGAATCCGTCATCCTGATTCGTTGCACGGTGATCCAGGAGCGTCTGAATGGCTTTGAAACGGTTCTTGTCATACTCCACGATATGCACGGTCTTCAGTCGCCGCTGCCCGCCGAGCTGTCTGAGTGCGGCCCCTACCCCCTCAAGCAACCCTTCGACCGCCTGCCCTAAAGACAGATTGCCTTCCCCGGAACCGACGACGACCGTGGCAAACTCGCGCCACCCCAGCGCCGTCACACCATAGGTCACATTGGCGAACAGGAGACCGAGGTCTTCACGATTGAACCGCCCATAGTCACCCATGCCAGCGAGGATGACCGCGTCGGCGGCAAGCGACTTCTGTGTGTTGGGAATCAGGAAGACTTCACCAAGCCCACCGCCGATCATGCCCTGCTCGACAGCTTTAGAAATCCAAAAATTAAGCGCTTCGTCTAAGGCCCCGACTGCTCGCACCGGTGGCACACCTCGATAATGGCCGGCGACCACTGCCGGAACTTTTATATCGCAGATGTCACCGTGGACGATCTCAACATTGAGGGAGATGGAGACTTGCGATGACTGTTGTGTGACCCGTCCTGCCTGTGCTTTCACCGAAACCGAATCGGTCATCGTTCGAGATACCGTAGGCGCCTGCGCCATGATGGCCTGCCTGAGTAAGTCTTCAGCCTGACGGCGCTCGATCACACTGCTTCGGCCGGCCTTCGTGGCTTCCGCGATCCGGCGGATCTGCTCGGCATCCTGACGATCTCGGACGGCACGAACCCGCGCGGATGTCACCGCGCGAACCGTCCGCGTGGCAACTGGCTCCGTTGCCAATGCACCGGTTTTCCCGGTCCGCAAAATTTCATCGATGGCGTCGAGCACCTGCTCGTGCTTCTGGATATCGCCATGGATTTCTTCGACATAGTAGGTCGGGACATCCTGCAGCAGCCCAAGAGCATGTGGAACACGCCCATCGCCTTTTAACGTCGTCTCAAACTCAAACAAGCCGGGACCGTCGATCCGCACACCGGTCAAGGTTTCCTGATTACAGCCGGCAATATACGTCATGCGCTCTGGATCGATAGTGGCGGTCACGTCAAGATCGGCATGGAACTGCTTCGCACGCTGGAGATGGGCGGCAACGACGGGGTAACGGCCCCACATACGGCTCTCATAAAGACCTTGTTCCGACGCGGACAGCTTGACCGGCGAGGGAAACAATTGATAACTCCCCACAAACCCGTTCAATACCTCAAGCACTTCATCTAGATCGTGTCGAAGATCCGCCGCCGCCAGCCGTCTGACGAGCTTGTCCTCGGCGACCATCGCGTTGGCAATCGCATAGGATCCATAGTTCGGTGTGCCGAGCATGATGAGCCGACCACCCTGAACCTTCTTCGGCTCCATCATGGTCTTCCATAGCTTGGGATAGAGCCGCATAAAACTGCGCGCCACCAAGCCGCCCATGGAATGGGCGACAAGATGGACCGGTTGATCCTTGAATGTGGTTTCCACGAGGTGTTTCAAGCCTTCGGCCGCGTGATCCACATCTTTTCGCCAATCGTACGCAAAAGGCTCCACCTTCCAGTACGCCTTCAACCACAGAATCGTTTCCGCATAGCTGTCCTTGTCGAGCCCGCTGGGTTGCACTTGTAGCTTCGGGTCGGCCTCCTGTCTCCCATCCTTGGCGAGCCGGAGTTTGTTGATTCCTCCCCAAATCAGTTTTGGGAAGCTGACCCACACGACGTCGTCATCGCCCTCCTCCGTCACGGTCAACTCCGACCCCATGATTCCAGGAATGAAGATAATATTGCCCCGCAACGGTTCCCGCTTGCGGCGGGCTGATCGAACACGTTCCGCCAGTTCCTGGAGCCGCTCAAACTTTTCCGGCCCAAAGTGCTCCCGCAAGGCCTGATCCGATACGGATCGAGACTTTCCTCCTCGCGCAGAGCGGGAAAGCTGCGCCTCAAACTCGTCCCAATTCATGTCACGAATCCGGCGATCCTCAGCAGTAGGCCTGGTGCCCTTTCGTTGCCTGCGCATCGAGACATCCTTTCGTCAGAGCACCACGAGGGACAACCTCACTCACGCTCGGACAAGCCTGTCTTCAATCGACGCACGCCCTTTCACGACCGTGTTCTCTTCGCGTCGAACGTCAACAGCGACGATCACGCTGCCGTGGCAAGAGCCGATCTAGCCGAGAAACTGGCGATCGAATGCAGTACGTTGTCCTTCCAGTTGGGGCACTTGGTCGAAGTCCTGCTGCTTCAATTTCGCGATGGTTCGTCGATGGAGCTCGCGGTAGGTCAGTTTCCCCTTGGCTTCTTTGATCGACTCGACGAGGTAATAGGTCAAGGCCCCGTTGTAGCTCCCTCCGATGCGCGCATCAGCCGACGTTTGCGTATCCCGACAGCCGGTGATCAGCATCTCTTGAATATCCGCATGGACGACATCGCTCTTCCGTTTGCGCCCACGCAGCGCCTTCCCGAGTTGTCCACGAACCGTCCCACGTAGCTTTCGACCGGACTCGACGGCCATGAGATCCAATGGGCACGGGAGAAATCGCTCTTTCCTCGGCACATCCGGAGGTGTGATGGCGCGCGTGATGGTACCGGAGTGGCAGCAGTCCATGATGATCGTCAAACTCACGCCCTTGCGAAGCTTGTTCATGGTCGTTCTGAGCCAATCGTCACGGAACGGATCCTTCCAATCCAAATCGGTCGGACAGAGGATCTCATCGCGCCGATCTGCTTCGTCCCCATTGTCATCCGGTACGTTCGAGCCATGGCCCGAATAATGGAGGACAAGCACATCGCCCTTCTTCCCGCCGGCAATCAGCTTCTTTATCGCCCGTTGCATCGCCTTCTTTGTCGCTTTTAGATCGGTGAGCGTCGTGATGTCTTTGTCGGCAAACCCGTAATAGGTGGTCAACGCCCCGCGCAGATTCTTGACATCATTGACACACCCACTGAGATCCGACCCAGGCACCTGATACTTGTTGATCCCGATGAGCACCGCTCGTTTGGCCATGCGCACTCCTTTGTCTGTGTTGAGATCAATCACGCCATGGCGGCAACCTTGCCGACCAATTCGGCCGCCTTGGCTGCCTGCAGAATGGCATTCTTCACTGACTCAAGCCCCTGAATGGCTTCCTGGATGGTGCATGACGCGTCTTCTAACGCGGCCGTGGCGGAACAGTACTCCACACTGACCCTGTCCAGATTGGCATCAATGAGCCGACGCGCCTCGACTGATAGCACGATCCGCTCATCATTGAGTTCTTTCAGCCGATCAGGATCACGGGTGTGCTCCATCAAGTCGATGATCCCCTCAACCACATCAAGCAACTGTTGCCCGAGGCCACAGGGTTGGTCTGCCTCTCGACTCAGAATCCGTTTTGGGGAGGGGCGACGGCGCGGTGGCCGTATCGAACGTCGTATCGACATAGCGATCCTCCTGCTTAGTGTGTCCCGTCGTTTCGTAGAAGACCGTACACAAGCTTGAACTCTCGCACTTGTGCGGCCAATAACTCGATGTTCCGGACATCCAATTGAGATGGAGTGAGCACCAGATGCAGGGTGTCTTGCGCCTCACGGAGCGTGGTCGTAAGGGCGGTCATGTGTTCGGAGACGGCGATCAGGCGCTTCATGTTTTCAGCCGCCAAGATTTTCGCCCGCTGCACGCTCTGGCGCGATGCCAGATCGTCCATTCCCACGTGGATGGAGGCGGCATGGCCTCGGAGCGCCAAGGCGGTTTGCCGATAGCCTGCGCTCCAGAAATCCGACTGCGGGTCGAAGTCCTTCTGGACGAGTTCGATGAGGGTCAGTACGGGCGTATGCACCGCGTCGACCACGTAGCGGACGGCAGCCGCTCGCTTAGATTCTACATAGACCCCGCCGACGGCAGCCACGGCCCGCCCGATTCCTTCCGCCTCTTGGCTGGTGAGCTGAATGCCTTTGACTTGTTTGAGGCTCCCCACAAAGGTGTGGCTCGCTTCAAGCAGTTCGCTCCCGGTCACAGCCCCCACCAACTTCTTCAACAACAGGCCGTACTCTTCAAGCGCTTGCAGTGCCGCAATCCGATCGCGTGTTCGGTCCAAGGTCAACAGGGAATCGAGCGCGCTCACATCAACCGATGCATCCCCCAGCTCAACCCGGAGTCGATTCATCTCGACCACGTCCTGTCGGCTTTTCCGAAATTCGGTCTGGGCCGCGACAGACACATCTCGTGTAGCGGTGGAAAACTGATCGAGCGCCACCTTCTGCTGGACGGTCAGACCACAGCCGGACAGGGTCATCCCCACCAACAGGCTCGCGCCGAATAGCCGCGCGCTCGTCCTCCGGAGAAGCATGGACATACAGGCCTCCTTTCTCTAGGCGCCGGGAATGGACCGAGACAAACCACGAGAGAGCATCGACTGTCTGGAGAGCAAGCATCCTGCCAAATTCGAGACCTTCTGAAAGGATTTGGCTCGACGGCACACTATGTACTATTTCTACGTATTTTTTGCAGCAGGATTCCTTCACCGTTGATGAAAGAGTTGTTGAACTGGGGTGTCACGGATTCGACAAAATCGGCAGGAGTATCTCTATAGATACGGCACTGTATCGGAAGTGGTACGAGCTATTTTTGCACAGGCGACAGACTCCGACTGTCGATCCGAGTCACCTGCCTCGTTGAAAGTCACTCAGGAGAATCACGAAGTCATTGCAGCGGGCGAGAAGGAACCGGAGTGGTCGCACCCAAAGAATGGTATGGCACCGTCGATCCGAACGCGTTTCAGGAGGTCGAGAAGAATATAACCCCGCCCGACTCTCGCAAAGTAGGAGCCCAACTCGAAGGGAAGACGGCTGATGGACAAGCAGTCTTTTCCCTTGTCCCCAAAGTGGGGGCCGGCACAGCCCTGCTCGATTTCAACCATCCGCTCGCCAGCGACATCCATCACTTCAATGTCAAAGTGATGGATGTCGCGCAAGCTATAGCACCGAAGTACGGTCTCTACTCTGAGGCAGCACGGGAAGCCGTCCCGCCCCGGGAGTATCAGTTTTCCATTCTAGTCGATTGAATCACGGTTTCTTGAGCTGTTCTTCGAACCATCTAATCCAATCCTGATTTTGCGCTAAGCGGCCACTCGCTTTCAAATCTTTCTGAATCTTCAGACCACGCTGCAGATAGCTACGCCGCTCTGTAG
>CABVRR010000095.1:9224-13145 GCA_902500705.1 uncultured Nitrospira sp. | reverse complement strand
GATTCAAAAATTGCGATAGCCGGAGCGCTCACGCTCGTGTTGGCGCTCGCCGGTGTCATGCTGGTGAAGGAGCCGCTGCGCAGCTCTCGACCCGTTGGTACCGGGATGAACATGAGCGCGACGACGGAGGAACACACCGTGCGCGCGCGTTTATGGGAGGATCCTGTTGCAGCGGTACAGCGGGGCATGCGAGAAGGGCAAGCCACCCGTCCGGCATCGACTCCGCTTCCTTCGCTGACACAACGGCTCCAATCCCTTCGGCAAGCCGTCGCCGATCGGGTCACGGATGGTCGACGCGTCACGGTTCTGCTCGTGACGACCAGTGGCGGTCCCTATGTGGAGAGTACCGAGTCTCGTCTCCGAGATCGGTATGCGGTCGGGACTGCGCTTGGGGTCGCCTGTTATGTGCCGGAACAGGAAGGTCAGCTGTCGTTCGTCGAGTGGGACCCGCAGACTTCCGTTCCGGCGTTGCCGTACGAGTGGTATCGACTCAGAAAAACCAAGATCTGCGGAGAGGAAGGAACTCGATCTCAGAGCGTGCTGGTCGTGTGGTTTCCGGACGAAGCGCTCAGCCGAGGATTTTTTGCCAGTCTGACGTCCTTTGCGCAAGCTCTCGTGTGCCAAGCATCCGAGAAGAAGCAGGCCTGTGTGCTCACGGACGATACTCGCAAGTTGGTTCGCTTGAATCCGAAGATGCAACAGGCGGTCACATTCAAGATCGTGGGGCCGCGGGGCTCTTCCGCGTTTCGATCACTGTTGGATGAGGCCGGCAGGGCCTATGCCGAACCGCACAAAGACATCGCTATTTGGCCGAATGCCGATGGGTGGATCGACCTCTATTCGCCCTGGAGCAGTGCTATGAAAGGGTTGTTGGCCTATGGGCTCAAGACCGGTGCCGGGAAAGGCCTTGCCTGCGGGACTTACGAGGTGTGTGAACAGGAGTTCTATCGACGGCTGGCACAGGCGAAAGTCAGGCTCGTGTACGACATTGGATCCGATGACCAATTGTTTGAATCATTAGTTGAGGAGCTGGAACGGCGGCAAGTGCGTCTGGGGTGGGATGCGGTGATTCTGATCGGTGAATGGGACTCGTTCTACGGACGAGCGCTTCCTATCGAATTTCGAGCCGCTGCGTGCAAGAAGATCGCGACATTTCCAGAGACGGACTTACAGCTGATCCAAGTGCCGGTGGAGATCAAGAGTTGGTGTTCCACCATTCCACAGGCCATTGATCTCCAGGTTCAGCGGCAGGCCGATTATGAGTCGCTGCTTCTCAATGTCTTTCGCTACAGCTACGAGGGTGGGTTGGACGGTGAAGTGCCGGGCGAAGATAGAGATAAGGCTGCTCGCGCCGACAATTTAAAAGATGGTCAGCGTGAACGCCCCGAAGGGACGGGCCAGATCGATTATGTACGGGCGCTGGTGAACCGGATTCACGAGGAGGGAGAGGGGGCACGAGCGATCGGAATCTTCGGGACGGATCCCTACGATTCGCTGCTCATCATGAAAGCGCTCCGCCCCGCCTTTCCGCACGCCATTTTTTTTACGGTAGATCTTGATGCCCGTCATCTCCATCCGAGCGAGTACAAGTCGACGCGCAACATGGTGATCGCATCCCCATTCGGCCTGCAGTTAGAGAGTGGTCTTCAGCGAGACGTTCCACCGTTTCGGGGCAGTTATCAGACCTCGGCCTATTTTGCCACCCTGCAGGCGGTCGGGCATGTGGTCTGTCGAGCGGACGGCGCTTCGAGTTCGGCGACGGGGCCATGCGCCGACGCGTACCATGTCGTATCGACACCGAACGACCGTCTGTACGATGCCGGATCTCATCCAAGACTGTTCGAGGTCGGGAGAGAAGGCGCAGTCGATGTAAGCATCGTTACAAAGGAGCACGTCCGGACCGTTCATCCCTTGCGGCCGGATTTGGCCTACACCGATGACTATGGTCAGCTTAAACAGGGGATCGGGTTCGACAATGTCGCCGTGGCTACGGCGACCGCAGTCGGATTCGCGCTCGTCGTGGTCGTGGCGTGGAGTAACCAGCGACTCTGGTCGGGGGTGCTGCGCCGTCCCCGCCTTCTCGGCGGCGCAGCCTTCGGGCTTGTGGCGGTGTTCGCCGTCTTTGTGTTGGCCGGCGGCGCCGATGCGCTCCTTGCCAACCATGATGAAGGAGAGCCGTTTTCATGGACCGCCGGCGTCAGCATTTGGCCAAGCGAGTTGTTGCGGGCTCTAGTCGTTGTGCTCTCCGTCCTTCTGTTCATCAAGGGCGCGCGCGATCTGACAAACAACGGGGAACACATCAGCGACACGTTTCAATTCACAGGACTCGAACGGCGCCAACGGTTTTCACCGAGTACGTTTTGGACGAATCTCCAGCGCGTGTACCATCCGACGGCTTCCGCAGCCTCCGTCACGGTGGACCAAGCGTGGAACCGCTATCGCGAAGCCGGCCAATTGAGCCAAGGAATCGCCCGCGCGCTTCTGTTGTTCGTCCTCTATCTGGGGACGATGTGGGCGATCGGAACATTTGTGCTGGACGAAGAATATATCCACCCCTGCCGGGGGCTCCTCAGCTGTCGAGTGGACTGGTTTCTGACGCTTGCCAGTGTCGGCATGGTCGTACTGCTCAATCTGGCGGTATTCGATGCCGTGATGCTGTGCCGCCGATGGATTAAGTGGGTGGTCGGTTCGACGGGAGGCTGGTTGGATCAAGTGCAGGCAGAATATCTGCGTGAGTATGGATTGGGAGAGGCCCAGAAGGCTGAGTTTGAAAAGTTGAAGTATCTGGCCGTGGTGGATCTCCTCGCGCAGCGCACCGAAGTGGTCAATCGACTGATCCGGTATCCGTTTATCACCTTGGTGATCATGATCGCCGCACGCAACGAGTATTTCGACATCTGGAATTATCCGCTGCTGCTCTTGCTGTCCTGGTCGGCCAATGTCCTCTTGGCGCTGCTCGGCGCCTACCTGCTCTACCAATCGGCCAGCCACGCGAAAGCGGCGATGTTGGCCGGACTCAGTAGGCAGATGGTCAAGGTCTTGGGGATTGGGAAGGATCACGACATCCGCACGAAGCAGATCCAGCACGTCATCAGCGAAGTGGAGGCCAACGAGCGAGGCGCGTTTGTGCCGTTGTATCAGCAGCCGATCATCGAATCGTCTCTCTATGGCTTGGTAGCGCTGCTTCAATATCTCTACCTCAAATAGGACATCTTTCATGCAAGTCATTCATGTGGGCGGGTTAAAGGTCAGGCTGCGTGGTGGTTCGGACGGGCAGGGAGGCGGCACCGGGCCGGTCGTCATGCTGCTTCATGGGTTCGGCGCGCCGGGCGACGATCTGGTGCCTCTGGCGGATGTGATCGACGTGCCGGCCGGAACACGCTGGCTCTTTCCGGAAGCTCCGCTGTCGCTCAACATGGGCTTCGGCGATTCACGCGCCTGGTGGATCATCGACTTCGCACGCATTCAGGACGATCGCGCCGCTGGTCGCATTCGCGATCTGTCCGTGGAAATTCCGCAAGGCTTAGCCTTGGCGCGTGAGCGGATGCTCGCATTTCTTCAGGAGCTTCCAGGGCAACTCTCGATCGATTACAAGAACATGATCATCGGCGGGTTTTCGCAGGGGGCGATGCTCACGTGCGATGCCGTGCTGCACACCGACTATCCGTTCGCCGGCTTGATACAGCTGTCGGGGAACTTACTGGCCAAGGAAGTCTGGGCCCCACTTATGCAAAAACGGAAAGGTTTGTCGGTTTTTCAGAGCCATGGCATGCAGGACGACATTCTTCCGCATGTCGGAGCAGAGCGGCTTCGCGATGCGTTGCATCAATCCGGTCTTGACGTCGAGTGGCATAGCTTCCGCGGCGGACATGAGATTCCGGAGTCGGTGCTGCGTCGACTGGGCCCGTTCATCACGAAAGC
>CABVRR010000095.1:0-9124 GCA_902500705.1 uncultured Nitrospira sp. | reverse complement strand
CGCAGGAATGTCCCTTCGTGGAAGAACTGATCCTGATCGCGCCGGCCTTCAATATGATGGGCGAGCGAGCCAACACTATTTCTAAAGAGCGGCTCCATGATTGGCATACTGCCGGCTGGATGTCGTGGGACGAGGAGCCCTTGCATCGAGACTGGCCTTTATCTTGGAAGTGGATAGAAGAAAGCGAACAGTATTGGGCCAAGACGTTTGATGTGGCCCGCCATGTGAAGACGACGATTCTTCACGGATTGCAAGATGCCGTCATATTGCCGGAGGGGAGTCGACGCTTTGCCGATGAACTGCTCCGTCGATATCCAATATTTCCGCTTGATCTGCGGCTGATTTCAGGCGACCATCGGCTGAGTAGTCCGGAACATCTTGAGCTGTTTCGTAAACTGGTGATGAGAGGAATGTGATGCTGGTATTAGTTCATAAAGAATGTGGTGGCCCGGCACTGGAAGAATCGCCGGTCGGGGAGGTCTGTGCCATTCCCATCGATCGCTTTCCCTTTTCCTGCTTCACCTGCCTGGAAGAGATCATCGACGAATCGGAAGTGCGGCTGTCGGAAGAACTGGGGATCTAAGCGGCCAGTGACTCGGGCATTGCTAGGCAGCCCGGAGTACATCCAGTCCGCATCGTACCAAAACACGCAGGTCCCTCCGACCGCGTAGGCGCGCCGATATTCAATGATGGGTGCATTCTGCTAACGGCGTGGATACTTGACAGAGCACCAATTCCGCAAACGAGGTTTTGGAGCAGAGGATTCTCATGCAGATGAGCACAATGGCTTCGCCCCACACCTTCGGCCATTTCCGCCTATCGTAAGTTTTGTCTTGGTCGTACCAGATAGCAATCTTGGGATGTGCCGCGAGCTCCGTTCTACGGGTGGTATTTTCCAGCGCTATCAGTCACATGCATAACCATGACGGTGTAGGCATATCCCTGCACTTTTACAGAGAGCATATTTCCTCTACGAGTCAGGCCAATATCTTCAATAGGTTAAAATGATCAATGTCGGTACGGAATGTGCTCAACTCTGTATGAGAAAGGCAACAGAGTCGTGATACGTCGTAGAGAGTAATTCCTTCTCAACTGTATTGATTGTGAACAATCTCTAGAAATCATAGAGAAGAACATGAAGGGTCTGCCACAGCCGCTGGGGAAAATCCGAGTGGTACATCGTTATCCTGGTATGGTCTATTAAACATCAAACTATCCGAGTGAGCGCAGGAGGAATTGATACGCGATAGAAGCAAACGTCTGCTGGGATGACAGCGCGCACGATTCACTCCAATGGGTCTCCGTTACAACCAAATTTACCATCGGCTGAGTGAGAAGAGGTTTAGA
The DNA here is from genome assembly GCA_902500705.1 of uncultured Nitrospira sp. GTDB lineage: Bacteria > Nitrospirota > Nitrospiria > Nitrospirales > Nitrospiraceae > Nitrospira_D. The sequence goes on along the minus strand of CABVRR010000095.1, from coordinate 7,777 downwards.
AGTCGGCATCGCTGCTTTGTAACACCTGAAATCGTACGGAGCTTTTCTTATGTGGCAACTTGTGACGCGGCTTCAAGCGTTGTTGAATACCAAAGAGCGGCGTCGCTCCTATGGGCTACTTGGTCTGATGGTTCTTGCGGGCCTCATCGATGCGATCGGCGTGTCGTCGATCTTGCCCTTTATGGCCGTGGTGGGGAATCCCGAACTGATTCAAACGAATCCGTGGCTGCATCACCTTTTTACCGCGTTAGAGTTTAAATCCACCGATACCTTCCTCGTGGGGTTGGGTGTTGCGGCGCTGGTGATCATGATCTTCAGCAATGCCGTGTCCCTCCTCAGCTCGTCGGCCATCATCTGGTTTGCCAGCAATCTGGGACAGAGCTTTTCCACGCAGATCCTGTCGAACTATGTCCGACAGCCCTACGCCTATTTTTTGGAACACAATAGCTCAAACCTGGTGTTGAATTGTACGGATGATGTAAGTCGTGTGACCAATAACGTGGTTGTTCCGATCTTGCAGGCCATGGCTAAGGTGATCGTCGCAGCCAGCCTTCTACTCCTTGTGATCTGGGTAGATCCGTGGCTGGCGGTCTTGTTCGGTACGGTGATCGGGACGGTGTATGCCGTTGTCTTTCTGCATATTCGTCACAAGGTCACTGATCTCGGGAGGACCAGTAAAGAAGCGCAGAAGGAACGCTTTCGACTGGCCACAGAAATATTAAACGGCATCAAGGAGCTGAAAATCTTAGGGCAAGATGCCTCCTATCAGAATCGGTTTGCCACGCACTCGGCGGTGTATACGAAGAATCAATGGGTGAGCGCCACAGTGAGCCTCGTGCCACGATACGCCATTGAAAGCATTGCGTTTGGATCGGTTATTTTGCTGGTGATTTATCTGCTTGCGACGCACCAGGATTTCAAAGAAGCGCTCCCTCTGATGGCGCTGTATGCGTTTACCGCCTATCGATTGCTGCCGGCATTCCAACAGATCTTTGGGAGCGCAACCGCCGTACGATTCAACATGCCGTCGCTGGAAGCTGTCGAGGAAAAGCTGAAGGCGATCGTCACAACACCGGCTCCAGAAATCACGACGATCGTACCGGTGAGGTCACCGTTGCTCGTGAAGGGGGATATCGGCCCATTACGGCGAAACATCGTATTAGAAAATGTGACATTTCAATATGCCAATGCCGCCACGCCGCTTCTCAATAACCTACATCTCACCATCCGGCGTAATACGACTGTTGCCATCGTCGGAAGTTCCGGGGGCGGGAAGACCACGATCGTGGATATTCTGTTGGGGTTGCTCGAGCCGCAAAGAGGGACCTTGTCGGTGGATGGGGTGCCGATCACTCGACGCAATGTGACATCTTGGCAGAAACACCTGGGGTATGTTCCGCAGCACATCTATTTATCCGATGACACCTTGGCGGCGAACATCGCGTTCGGCGTGTCCCCCGGTCATCTGGATCTCGAGCGTGTAGAGTATGCGGCGAAGATCGCCAACCTCCATGAGTTTGTCGTCGGAGAGCTGCCTGACGGCTATACCACCATGGTGGGTGAACGCGGGGTGAGACTCAGCGGTGGCCAACGGCAACGCATTGGAATCGCGCGAGCGCTGTATAGTGATCCGGACGTCCTGATTCTTGATGAGGCGACGAGTGCCTTGGACGGCCTGACTGAGGATGCGGTGACGGAAGCCATCAGAACAATCTTCCATCAGAAAACGATTATCATGATCGCGCATCGCCTGAGAACTGTTCAACAGGCCGACATCATTTATCAGTTGGAGAGCGGGGCCATCGTCAATCAGGGAACCTACGAAGAAATTTGTGATGAAGACGCGGTCTTTCGACGCATGGCGACAGGAGTCGTGTAGGAGGTCGTTGCTAAGCGGCTCATGCACCAGCCATTGCATAGGTTGGAGATTCACGGACCAATTCACGATCAGTCCTCAGAAAGGATAGCGATATAAAGCCTGTTCAAAGTTTGCACGGAAGGGCTTGCACCCGTTGCGGCTTCCGCCATTCCACCACTTGTTCTACATCTTCCATCACGTCACCTAGCTGACCGCATGTGCGGCAGCATATTCTATCGTTGGCCGCCCGGTTGTGAATCGGGACGAGCTTTGTTATCGTGAGCGGTCATTTCAGATATTGAACATCTCAAGAGGAATTCATGGCCACGAACGACAAGCAAGTTATTTTTTCACTCGTCAATGTCGGAAAGGTCTATCCGCCTAAGCGGCAGGTATTGCGGGAGATTTATCTCGGGTTTTACTACGGCGCGAAGATCGGGGTACTCGGCTTGAACGGCTCGGGCAAAAGTTCGTTGCTCAAAATCATTGCGGGTGTGGATCAAAACTACACGGGTGAGATTACGAGATCGAAGGGGTATAGCGTCGGCTTGCTCGAGCAAGAACCGCAGCTCGATCCGAACAAGACGGTCAAGGAAGTCGTCGAAGAAGGAAAGGCCGAACTTGTTGCACTGCTCAAGGACTATGAAGACGTGAGCAACCAGATCGGATCGGCTGATCCAGACACGATGGAAAAACTGCTCGACAAGCAGGCTCAGCTTCAAGAGAAGATTGAGGCCGCCAACGGCTGGGAATTGGAAAACCAACTCGATATTGCCATGGATGCCCTGCGTTGTCCGCCTGCCGATCAAAAGGTAGGAACGCTCTCCGGAGGAGAAAAACGACGAGTGGCGCTCTGCCGCCTGATGATTCAGGAGCCGGATATCCTGTTGCTGGATGAGCCGACAAACCATCTTGATGCCGAATCGGTTCAATGGCTTGAGCAGCATCTTCAACAGTACAAAGGTACGGTCATCGCCGTCACCCACGACCGATACTTTCTGGACAATGTGGCTGGGTGGATCTTGGAATTGGATCGGGGCCATGGCATTCCCTTCCAAGGAAACTACAGTTCTTGGTTGGAACAGAAGAAGGACCGCTTGGAAAAAGAGGAAAAGGCCGAATCAAAGCGGCAGAAAACCCTCGAGCACGAATTGGAGTGGATCAGGATGTCGCCGAAGGCTCGGCAGTCCAAGGGCAAGGCGCGCTTGAACCGCTACGAGGAGTTGGTCAATCAAAAGCAAGACAAGATATCAGAGGATCTGGAGATTTATATTCCACCGGGGCCACGGCTCGGCGATGTGGTCATCGAGGCCGATGGAATCAGCAAAGCCTTTGGCGACAATGTGCTCTATGAGAAGGTGAATTTCAACTTGCCGAAGGGCGGCATTGTGGGTGTGGTCGGACCGAACGGCGCCGGAAAAACCACCATGTTCAAGATGATCATCGGAAAAGAAAAACCGGATGCGGGATCGATCAAGATCGGTGAGACCGTCAAGCTTGGCTATGTGGATCAGGATCGCAGTCTCGACGGCAATAAGACCGTGTACGAAATTATTTCGGACGGGCAAGAGACGGTCAAGCTCGGCAAGGCCGAAGTCAACGCTCGCGGCTACTGCGCCCGATTCAACTTCGCCGGTACGGATCAACAAAAGAAGGTCAAGGATCTTTCAGGCGGCGAACGCAATCGAGTGCATCTTGCACGCATGTTGAAAGAGGGCGCCAATCTGATCATCCTCGACGAGCCGACAAACGACCTTGATGTGAATACCTTACGGGCGCTTGAAGAAGGCCTGGAGAATTTTGCCGGATGCGCGGTGATCAGCAGTCACGACCGCTGGTTTCTGGACCGTCTCGCGACCCACATTCTCGCCTTTGAGGGGGATAGTAAGGTCGTCTGGTTTGAGGGGAATTACAGCGACTATGAGGCAGATCGTAAGAGGCGCTTGGGCAAAGAAGCCGATCAGCCACATCGAATCCGCTACCGCAAGATGACGCGCCAATAGCCGAGCGGATGAAAAAGCCAGCTCCCTCGTTCTTGAGCGGATCAGCCGTTCCCCATATTACGAAATGTGGGACCCACGCGTCGGTTGCAGCGGTACCCATGCTGTGGGTAACGGAGGCGTAGAAAATTACCCAGTATGAAACCTGTCGTGATTGTGACCGGAGCAGCCGGACTGATCGGGCAGTATGTCGTGAAGTCCGCCTCTCGTTGGGCGCCCGGTTGGCAGGTCCAGGGCCTCAGCCGCGCTGACCTGGATCTCACGGATCACTCTGCTGCCGAAGAAATATGGCGGCGGCTCAACCCCAGCGCCGTCATTCACTGTGCAGCCATCAGTCGAACCAAAGACTGCGAACAACATCCCCAACTCGCACGCCGCATGAACGTGGGGGCCACGGTTCATCTGGCCAGGCTCTCCACGAATATTCCCTTTCTCTTCTTGTCGAGCGGTGAAGTGTTTGACGGCAAGGTCGGTTGGTATCGCGAGACGGATGACCCCACCCCAATCAATGTCTATGGCAAGACCAAACTTGAAGCAGAGCAATTCATCTTGCAGAACTCCCGCCATACAGTTGTGCGGATCGTCCTGACGGCGGGCACGTCGCAGCACGGCGATCGAAGTTTCGTCGAAGATATGCGTCGGTCGACTGAAAGGGGAAACAACCTGACGCTCTATGCCGATGAGTATCGCTGTCCACTGCCGGCGGGAACTATTGCGCGTGCGATCTGGGAATTAACTGATCAGCATCACCCGGGTCTCTATCACTTGGGTGGTCGGGAGCGATTGTCCCGATGGGAGATAGGACAAGCATTGCTGCCTTGGTATCCGGAGCTGCAAGGTCACCTGCTTGAAGGGTCTGCCCATAGTCATACAGGTGCGCCGCGACCAGCCGATCTCTCGCTGAACTGTGACAAAATCCAAAGGCTCTTGTCGTTTTCATTACCAGGTTTCCAGAGCTGGTTAAAAGATCGAGTGCATCCAGCTGTCGATTTATGGGAGTATGAGCCTGATACATAGTGAGGCACAGAGGAGATCATGGAAGCAGAGAACGGCATATTTGCATCGGATCCGCTGCCGCTGGTTCTGACGGCCTATCTTTTTATGACAATCGTCATGGGCCTGTTATGGGCGGTACAGCGGAAGACCAGGAACGCCGCAATCGGAGATGTCGGTTGGTGCGTGGGACTCATTCTGGTTGTGCTGTGGTATGCCGTGCACGCGGATAGCGGGACAGATCGGATTTTTTTGACCGTGATGCTGGTGACGCTCTATGCAGGACGACTAGGTGTTCACATTTTTTCAAATCGCGTGCTCGGTAAAGAGGAGGACCCTCGGTATCGTCGATTACGAGAAGAATGGGGTGAGTCGGAATCGTCCAAGATGCTTGCATATTTCCTGCTGCAAGCGCTGGCCGTGGCGGCCTTTTCCCTCCCGTTTCTGGTGCTGATGTGGAATCCCCGGCCTCCTTCCGCGTTGGTCGAACTCATCGGGCTGCTGATGTGGGGGGTGGCCATAGCCGGAGAAGCAAAGGCGGACCGGCAACTTGCCCACTTTCGTGCAGACCCACGAAATCAGGGCCGCGTCTGCCGGGAAGGTCTATGGGCCTACTCCCGCCATCCCAACTACTTTTTTGAATGGTTGCACTGGTGTTCGTATGTCGTCATGACGTTGGGAGCACCAGGATGGGTGTTTACTTGGATTGGACCCATCGGAATGGGGTTGGCGCTGCTCAAGCTGACAGGTATTCCACGGGCGGAGGCGCAAGCCCTCGCCACGCGAGGAGAGGAGTATAAAGCGTACCAAGCGACGACCAATGCATTTTTCCCATGGTTCCCTCGACCAAAGCCTGATGTGCCTGTTGAATCATGACCTCCTCGGCGGAGGCCTCGTCTAGTACCACTCTATTTCAGCAGTCTTCGCCGTGGCATCTTGAGGTTCGTCTTCTCCCAGGAAGTGTTCGATGAAATTCATTAACCGCATTCGGTGCGAGTCATCCATTCGTGTAATTTCCCATCCCGCGTCGCGCCCTCTCGACCAACGGACCATGGCTGAGTCGATCAGGATGTTGTGGGTTCCTTTCCGGTCACGGAGGGTAATATAGACAGTGGTTTCGGTGCCTACCGACACCGGGCGCTTTCCTGTTGCACGCCAGCCCGTTTCTGAGAGATCCCAGACCGTCCCATCGGTCAGGGCTCCGTCGCAAAAGTAACAAAATTCAACACACACGGGAGTCCGTAACTGCTTGCGCACAGCGTATGTTTTCATAGCGCCTCCTTCTGCATGGCTTTCTCGGATCAACGTCTTGCTCTTAGTCAAGGGTAGTAGATACGAAGAGATCCGCCATGCACCGAAAGAGGGGAAGAGAAAAAACAAAAGTATAGAGCGTGGCTAAGCCATTGAAATATAACGTTCGTGAGCCGGCACCGATGTATGAGGATTACACCAGTCTCTATTGTCTGCTGTCCATCTCATTAAGCCGTGCCCGAGCGATTTCAGCCATTTTGGTAGACGGATAGAGATTCACCAGCTCTTGGTACAGCTGCTTGGCGTGAGGGAGATTCCCTTGGTTTTCTTCAAAAGCGGCTGTTTCAAACAGATCACTCGCTTTCTGTTCAGAACAGCCCAAGAGCAGGAAGCAGAGGGCACAGAGTACGAGTCGTGCGGTCATCATGCGCGTCCTTTCCAGATAGTGTTTCGGCGAGAGATGGTCCTCTCTGCCTGAGCAGATTGTGATTCTAGAAAATCGATTCCATAGCGTGGGATCGAGATCCCCTCACATCGACATTGTGGGCAGCGGCTTGGTCGAGTCAATTTTTTACGATCCCGGAATATGAATCCACAATCAACACAGATTGATGGCTCAAGGATAAACCGTCGTGAACGATCTCGCTCTACCGTTTTTACCACATGAGCCAAGTGCTCCTCTACCTGCCGTTCGGGAATCCCGAGCAGGCGAGCCAATTGATCGCTGGTCATCCGCTTGTCGGTCAGAAGATCGATGATGCGCTGGCGGAGCGTGCGTTCAGGAGACAACATGCTTGTATGGTAAGGACTGAGTTACGGAAAATCCAGATGACCGTGAGTGAATCTTCCCCGAAGCATGTTAGCCTCGCATGCTTAAAAGTTGCACCGACGCCGTCAATCTGTCACAATCCATTCCCGCATTTACTGTCACATCACGATTAACTCACTGAGTCGGCCTTTCGTTCGTATTCAAGACAAACGTACTCCGGCTCAGCCTGTCATAGACGAGGAGGTTTGGCGCAATGAAGTTCCTCGCAGTCCATCCCGGCCCGCTCATGTACACCAAAATCTATCTGCGTCTGGAGCCGCTCGGCCTCGAGATGGTGGCGCAAGCGTGCCGCCAAGCCGGGCACGATGTCCAGTTGATCGATCTGCAGGCTGACACGTGGAAGGATTATCTTGCCCTGATCACAACCTGGAAACCAGACGCCGTGGCGTTTGGCTGTAATTACTTGGCGAATGTGCCGGAGATCGTCGATCTAGCAAAGTTAACGAAGAAAGAATTGCCGAACTGCTTTGTGTTCGTCGGCGGCCATAGTGCCTCATTTGTAGCGAAGGATTTTTTGGAACACGGCAACGGGGCCATTGATTGTGTGTTGAAAGGCGAAGGCGAAGTCGCCGCTCCCAAACTGCTGATGGCGGTTGAACAGGACCGCAAGGCCATTACAAAAGTCCCAGGAGTGGTGACCCTTGATGGGGAAGGACCGCCACCGCAGTTCATCGAAAATCTGGATAACGTGCGTCCTGCACGAGATCTGCTCAGAAACAGGCACAAATACTTCATCGGCGTGCTCGACCCCTGTGCATCGGTTGAGTTTGCGCGGGGCTGCCCGTGGGATTGCTCCTTCTGCAGTGCCTGGACATTCTATGGCCGCAGCTATCGCATGGTCAGTCC
>CABVRR010000094.1:10345-13563 GCA_902500705.1 uncultured Nitrospira sp. | reverse complement strand
ATCGGTTGCTCGCGGGGGCTGGCAATGACGTGTTGGATGGTGGAAGCGGCGTCAATATGCTGAGTGGAGGCGCGGGAGATGATACCTACATTGTCACTACAGGCAACGACCAGATTCTTGAAACGGCTAATGGAGGGCTCGAATTAGTGCAAAGCAGTGTCAGTTATACGCTTGGCGACAATTTAGAAAACCTTGTCATGCTCGGAGGGAGTCTCGGCATTGGGAATGCCATGAATAATACAATGACCGGGACTTTCGGTGTGGAGCTTAGGGGCATGGAGGGCGACGATGTTTTGACGGGTTGGGCACGGCTGGAAGGTGGGACAGGGAATGATGTGTTGAATGGACGCGAACGCAGTAATACTTATGTCTTTGCGGTGGGCGACGGGCACGACACGATCATTGAGGCGAGTACGGATCCGTTTATTTCTTCGGACCAGGCAGATGTTCTTGACATGGGAGCCGGTGTGAGGCCGGCGGATGTGTCCTGGGAGCGCTCCGGCGACGATTTGAACTTATGGATCGACGGAACCACTGATCACATCACAATCCAATCCTATTACACCATGACATTCAGCACGGGAAGTTGGCGGTTTTTCAGCGGCCTGACGGTTCCGTCCGGTGGCATCACCAGGCAAGGGTCTTCGAATCCTTATTACTATACGCCTGGCGAAGTTGAGGTGGTGCAATTTGCAGATGGCACCGTCTGGGGGCCTGGTCACTTTGGCGGAGTGGTGACTGGATCTGCCGACACTGATACGTATCGGTTCGGGCTGGACAGTGGACAATTGACCATTGTGGAATTTGATCACCTGGATGGGGCGTTCGACACTGTGCAACTTGGTGCAGGGATTACAGAGAGTAATGTGGTGCTGGAGAAGAGTGGACTTGACTTGAAACTGTTGATTGGTGACCAGGACGATGTTCTTACGATGTATTCCTATTTCAGTACTGTAAATGGGAATTACCGATTTTCCCCATCCCTTCAAGTTCATACGACTCCTTATAAAGTCGATCAAGTGACCTTTGCCGATGGCACAGCTTGGGATACTGTGACCCTGGAAAATCAGATAACCAATTTCATTGGGACGAGCTTCTATGACCCCATCCTTGCCAATGATCGTGACAATGTGATTCGCGGTCTGGACGGCGGTGATTGGCTGGCTGGCCGAGGAGGCAATGACACCATACATGGTGGGGCCGACGACGATGAAGTATATGGAGATCAGGGTGATGATGTCCTGATCGGTGGAAGTGGCAACGATCTGCTTGTCGGTGGCGAGGGTCATGACACCTATCTGTTCAATCTCGGCGACGGGATCGATACGGTCGACGATACAGCCGTGGTCGGCGAGGGGAACCGTCTTCAGTTTGGAGTTAGTATCACACCGCATGACCTCATCTTCACACACGATGAAGCGGCACGGACGCTGACCATTCAAGTGGGTTCCAGTGGTACGGATCAGGTGATATTGACCAATTTTGATTCCACCGGAGCGAATGGCTCAGTGGTGGTGGAGACACTGGTTTTTGCAGATGGCAGCACTGCGAGTCTTGCGAGTCTGCTCGGTGGACCGATCAATCATGCCCCGACCATTGCCAACGAGCTTGCCGACCAGACGGTGCTCGAAGATGCCCCATTGACGGTTTCCGTTCCTGTGAACACGTTTGCGGATCAGGACATAGGGGATGTGCTCACCTATAGTGCGAGCCAAGCCGATGGGAGTGCGTTGCCGGCCTGGTTGAATTTTGATGCTACGACGCGAATCTTTACCGGTATGCCGGATGATGCCCACGTGGGTCGTCTTGATCTTCACATCACGGCGACCGACAGCGGGGATTTAAGTGCGTTCGATACGTTTACCCTCACGGTGCAGAACGTCAATGATGCACCGATCCTAACGAGTGCGCTCCCGGATCAGTCGGCGACCGAAGAGGTGCCGTTCAGTTTTGTGGTGCCTCCAGGAACCTTCGCGGATGCCGATGTGGTGCACGGCGATGTGTTGGCGTACCAGGTTACGCGTGCCGATGGCACCGCGCTTCCGTCGTGGCTTACGTTTGATGCAGCCACCCAGACATTGAGCGGTGTCCCGTTGAACGACGATGTCGGGACGCTTTCCCTCACTATAAAGGCGACGGATCAGAGTGGTCAGGCGGCAACCGAGACGTTTGCGCTTACGATTCAGAACGTCAACGACGCGCCGGTGGTGGCCAATCCGTTGCCGGATCTGAGTGCGGCGGAAGATTCACCATTTACCTTCACGATACCCAACGGCACGTTTGCCGATGTGGATGTGGTGCATGGCGATCATCTGGTGTATCGCGCCATGTTGACTGATGGTAGCCCGCTGCCGGGCTGGCTGAGCTTCGATCCGGCCACGCGGACATTTGCTGGAACTCCAAGCCCCGGCGCAGCCGGCGTGCTGCACGTCACCGTGACAGCGACGGATCTTGAGGGTGTGAGCACGGCGGATCAATTGGTCCTCACCGTGGCGGAACCGCTTCCGCAAACCCTGACCGGTACAGCGGGTAATGACATTCTGATGGGTGGGCGGGGTGACGATACCCTCCGTGGGTTGGCAGGCAACGATCGCTTGTCCGGCGGAGAAGGGAACGATCTGTTGGATGGTGGGACAGGAACTGATGTGATGCAGGGTGGAATCGATGATGACACCTATCTTGTCGATGCACCTGGCGACGAGGTCACGGAATTAACCGATGAAGGCATCGATACAGTGGAAAGCTCTATCACCTATACTCTTGGCGCCAATATCGAGCATCTCACCTTAACCGGTACGGCCGCGATCAACGGGACCGGGAATGCTCTCGACAATGTGCTTACGGGTAACAGTGGCAACAATCTCCTCACGGGCGGGGTGGGGAACGATACATTGAACGGCGGGGCGGGGACCGATACGCTGGTCGGTGGAGCGGGCAACGATATTTATGTGGTCGAACAGACCACCGATATCGTCACTGAATTGACCAACGGCGGGATCGATACGGTACAGAGTGCGGTAACGTTGACGATCGGAGCGAACGTGGAGCATCTCACACTCACCGGCACAGCCTCTATCAACGGGACCGGGAATTCGGCTGATAACATCATCATCGGCAACAGCGGCAACAATCGCCTCGATGGTGGTTCCGGTCACGATTTGATCGATGGTGGGATCGGGCACGACACTCTTGTGGGCGGCAGCGGGAATGATGTGCTG
>CABVRR010000094.1:0-10245 GCA_902500705.1 uncultured Nitrospira sp. | reverse complement strand
TGTTTGGAACGACCATTAATCCTCTGGATCTTGTGATCAGTCGCCAGGTCAATGACCTTCGATTGGCCATCCACGGATCTGTCGATCAGGTCACCGTGCAGGATTGGTATCTCGGAAGGGCACATCGAATCGAGACGATTCAGGCAGGCAACGGGGAGGTCTTGCTCAGTGCACAAGTGGACCAACTGATCCAAGCCATGGCGGGATTCTCGCAACAGACGGGGCTGACGTGGGATCAAACAATCGATCAGCGCCCGCAGGATGTGCAAGCCGTTTTAGCGGCGAGCTGGCAGTGAGGGGATGGACGCTACGGATTCAAAGTCTCAGTAGGTGGACTAATCATTGGGCGGTTCGAAGTGTCCGGAGGGACGCTGTTGCCAGGGCACGGTTGCCTGTCGAGACTGTTTCGCCAAGCTTCGGAGGCTCATCTCAGCGGCCCGTAAGAGTTTTGGGTCGCCGGCTTGTATGAGCGTCGTCAAAAGGACATAGAGCGATCGGTCGGTGCGAGATCCGGCCAAGATTCGATCGGTGACGGGATCGATCTGTGAGGTATCTGGTCTTTCATCTTCATCCGAGTCTGTGAACAGACATTCAAAGGATCGAGGGGTGTCGAATAGCCAAGAGGGAGGAATATGGAGCGCGGAGGCAAGCGCTTCGATCGTACCGATTGAGGGATCAACCTGATCCGCCTCGATTTGCTCTAGGAATGGAGTAGCAATTCTTGCCGCGTCTGATAACGCTTGGATGGATTGGTTTCTTGAGATTCTCCAGCCCTGGATAAATAGCCCTATCGACATGCGGTCATCATACACAATGGACGTGGTCTACTTCAATAAATCAGGCAGTCGAAACGTGTTTTGTCGTTGAAAATCAATACATTACAGACCCTTTCAAGATCGGACACGAAATCGGTATAATGCGGACGCGGGCTTCATCGCGTTGAAGGAGGTAGGGACTTATGTTAGGAACCGATATTCGTGGCATCATGGCCGAAGAGGAAGAGGTCCAGCGTCGCCAGGAAGCGCTCAAATCGTTGATGACGATGAGGAGTAGGCAGCTTCGAGAATCATTGGACGATCGCATCAAGCGTGCCAGGAGCAGTGGCGATTGGACACAGCTATCCAAGGCAGAATGTGCAAGTTTGCATAAGCAGGAAAAGGCTCATTTGAAGTCCCAGCTCGAACAGTTGCAGTTTGAGCAGACTCGGACCCGAGGAAAGCTGACGGCGTTGAAGCGAGCCAAAGCAAGAGCACAACGTATTCGGGCTGCAGAAGCGGCTTCCGAACGACGGCGTCGGTGAGTGTGGTCTTCGTGCTGCCCAGTGTGAAGCTGGACGGATAGTGGCTGTCTCGCCACATCTCAACGCCCTGACTCGTGCGCAGGCCTCTCTTGTTCGACAGCTGGTTCGAGAGAAGAGAGCCAGATCGCGCGAGGGGGCGTTTGTCGTTGAAGGCGTCAAGTCCTGCCTCGATCTGATTCATCAGCACCCGCACACTATTCTCAGCCTGATCCTCTCATCGCGATATCTTGCTCTTGAGACGGAGGTCGATCGAAAGACTCGCATGGCATTGCCGGCTCGCCAATGGGAGTGTCAGGACGGCGACTTTGAAAAGCTGACTGATGTGGAGACACCGCAAGGGATCCTGGCTGTCGTTCGACAGCCCCGCTGGGACGAGGCGCAGGTATTTAAGCGAGCGAGCATGTTGGGGATTTATGGAGATCGGGTACAGGATCCGGCGAATGTGGGTGCGATCATTCGCACCGCCGCTGCATTGAACCTGTCCGGAGTGTGGCTCAGCACTGATTCCGCCGATCCGTTCAATCCCAAAGTTATTCGTGCCACGGTCGGCACCATTCTCAGCATTCCGGTCTTTTCTTCTTCAGACTTTCGAGTAGTGTCTTCGTATGGATGTGAAATTTATTCGGCGGTTCTGACGTCGGCTGATATAGTTCCCATCAGGAGCATTCGGACGATTCCCGCTCGACTCATGATCATGGTGGGAAACGAGGGAACGGGGTTGGCTCCGGGTATCGTGCAGGCCTCTCGCGTCAGATTTTCTATTCCATTGGCCGAGGGTGTGGAGTCGCTGAATGTTGCAGCGACCGCAGCGATATCAGCCTTTTACTTCAGCGGATTGCCACGTGATTCCGAGGTCGGGCCGATGCAATCGCGTTGTCCGGCGTAGAGATTTGAAAATGAAATACATTCAGCCTACTATAGTTTGCAGCGCATGCTATCCAAGCAGGGAAGAAAAATGAAAATAGGGAAAGGGCTCGCGCTGGTGTGCGCGATCGGTCTCGGACTCGGTGGAGTTACAGCTTCTGCCCAATCTGACGGTCAGCTGTACAGTCTCGACATGATTGTCGATCTCACCTTGGCACGGAATCCCCTGGTGTCGCTTACTGAGGGAAACATCGAACAGCAGAAAGGGCAGCAGACTGCGGCCGGTGCTTACCCCAATCCAACTGTGACCGGTTTCGCAGGGCGTGGCACCCTTCGTGACACCGGACGGACTGGTATCGGGCCGGCTCTTGAGCGCGATTCGCTGACTGAATCGAACATGATGATCGGCCAACCGATCGAATGGCCGGGCATGCGCGCCGCTCGGCAGCAAGTGGCGGATCTCGGACTTGCGGCCGCCAACGTCGGCATGTTGGAAACCCGGCTGAACTTGTCATCACAGACCAAAGTTGCCTTCTATGATCTGTTGCTGGCTCAGCAGGATGCCGATCTCGCACGTCAGAATCTCGACATCGTCGAGAGTGTGACGCGGATCGTCAAGGCGCGGGTCAAGTCAGGTGAAGCCCCGCAATTTGAATCCATTAAGGCGGAAGTGGAAGTTCTGAAGGCTCGTCAGCAACTCGCGCGCGCGGATAATCTGGTTCGGATCAACCGTGTGGCCGTCGATACGCTGACTGGTGGTGCGCTTGGGCCGTCGTATATGGTCTACGGTGAATTTAGAGTGTTTCCTCGTGATCTCCAGATCGAGGGGCTCATGGCGCGCATGATGGAGCAGCATCCCACTGTCCAGCGCCTGCTGAAGTCCGTCGAGCAATCGGACTGGAAGATTGAGTTTGAGCGGCAGGCCCGGGTGCCGACGATCACCGTCAACGGTGGGTATTGGCGTGAGATGGGACGAGAAGCCTTTCAAGGAGGACTCTCGGTTCCCGTGCCGCTCTGGTATCGGCGTCAGGGAGAAATCACGTCATCGTTAGGCATGAAGCGTCGAGAAGAGGCCGAGCTGCTTCGGACGCGCAACGAATTGGGGCGAGCCGTTTATCAACATTATCAGGATGTCCGTACCACCGCAGAGCTGATCGAGGTGTTCGATAAGGGGTTGCTGAAACAGGCGCAAGAGGCCCTGCGGCTTGCGCAGTTCAGTTTTCAACAGGGTGCGTCCAGCTTGCTCGAAGTCTTCGACGCACAACGTGTGCAACGGCAAATCTTATTGGACTATGCGCAAGCCAGACACGATCTCTCGGTCTCACTGGCTCGGCTTGAACAGGCAGTAGGAGGGATTTTGTGAAGGGTCTATTCAGTACATCGCGAACTCCATCGGTATCCATCAGTCCAGGGATGCGTGGTCTTCTGCTCGGTTTGATGGTGGTGATGGAATCGAGCTGTGACGGAACGCCGAGCGATGTCGTCGCGAGTAAGTCGCCGGCCGCTGTTTCAACACCGGGTCTCATCACATTATCGACAGAAGAATCGTCACGGGTAGGACTCATGGTCCAGCCGGTGGCACGCAGTGACTTTCGAACGCATCGGGACTTCCCGGCCATCGTTCAGCCGAATCAACGGAATATGGCGGAAATTACGACTTTGGTGCGCGGTCGAGTCGTGGAGGTGTATGCCGATCTTGGACAAGAGGTGAAAGCGAATGCTCCGTTGGCCATCCTATACAGCAGTGAGCTGGGACTTGCCCAATCCGCCTATCTCAAAGCGAAGGCCAAGCTCCACGTTGCGGAGCAGGCCTATAGTCGGGCTCAATTTCTTCTGCAAGAACAAGTGATCGGTGAAGCGGAAGCTCAGCGCCGACAGGCGGAGCTGCTGAGCAATCAGGCGGAGGCCAATGAATCGCGTGATCGCTTGAAACTGTTGGGCATGAATGACACGGAGTTCGACCGTCTCGACCACAGTCGGCAGATTCGATCTGTCGTGCCGATCGCGGCGCCCTTCGCCGGACGTATCATCGGACGAAACCTCACTCGTGGAGAAGTCGTCGAAACGACCGAGAAGCTGTTCGTGGTCGCAGATCTTTCCGAGGTATGGATTCTCGCCAATATTCCTGAGAAAGATATTCCGTTCGTCCACTCCATCCATGCGTCGGGTGGTACCCAGGTGGAAGTCCGGATCAACGCCTATCCCAAAGAGGTGTTCAAGGGCACGATCACCTATGTCGGCGATGTTTTGGATCCCGTCACACGCACCATGCAGATCAGGACTGAATTGCCGAATCATGATGGACGGTTCAAACCGGAAATGTTCGCCACGATTCGACTTTTTTCTGAAGCACAGCCCGATCGGCTCTCGGTGCCGGAAGCCGCCTTGCAGCGCGATCAGGGCCGCACCTTCGTCTTCGTGCAACGCACTGCCAACGAGTACGAATTGCGGGAGGTGCATGTCGGTGAATCCAATGGGACCATGACCGCCATCCTTGAGGGTTTGAACGAAGGGGAACCGGTCGTCACGCACGGTGCCTTTGTCTTAAAGTCCGAGTTGATGAAGAAACCCGTCTGATGGTCTCTCGCCTCCTCGACATGTCTCTCCGCCAACGGCTGCTCGTCATCATCTGCTCGATCATGATCGGCGCCGGGGGAGTCTATGCATTTCGGACGATCCCGATCGATGCCTTTCCTGACGTCACCAGTGTACTGGTGCAGGTGGTGACGAAAGCTCCTGGCTTATCCCCCGGAGAAGTTGAGCGTTTGGTGACCTATCCGATCGAGCTGCAGCTCACCGGTGTGCCGTCGCTCACGGAAATGCGATCCCTGACGAAAGTCGGCCTTTCGCTGATTACGATCGTATTCGATGACTCGATGGACATTAATCTGGCCCGTCAGTTGGTGCTTGAACGATTGCTTGAAGTCGAGGAGCAGCTTCCTCCAGGTGCTGAGCCGATGCTGGTGCCGAACAGTACGGGGCTCGGAGAGGTGTTCCAATACTACTTAGAGGCCCCGCACAATACTGAGACCACGATCGAGGCCGAACACCAGAACCTGATCGTGCAGCGGACGATCCAAGATTGGATCATCCGTCCCCTTCTCAAGAGCACGCCGGAGGTCATCGACGTCAATTCGATGGGCGGGTACGTCAAGCAGTATCAGGTGTTGGTCGAACCGGGCCTGTTGCGAAAGTATGGCCTGACGTTGCGAGATGTCTTCGACGCGGTGGCCAGGAATAATGCCAATGCCGGCGGCAATATTTTGGAAAAACATGCTGAGAAATACATCGTACGCGGGATCGGACTGATCCGCTCGCTGCAAGACATCGAGAAGATTGTGGTCAAGGAGACCGGCGGCACGCCGGTCTATGTTTCCGATGTCGCCCACGTCGTGATTGATCATGCCGTGAGACATGGGGCAACGGTTCTGAACGGAGATCGAGAGGTTGTCAGCGGCATCGTGCTGATGTTGCGGGGGGGCAATGCTCGGGATGTCGTCGAGGGGATCAAGACCCGCATTGAGGATATCCATGCCAAGCGTCTGTTGCCGGATGGATTGCGCATTGTGCCGTTTTACGATCGTATCGAATTGATCACCGAGGCGTTGAACACGGTCTATAAGTCGCTCGCGGAGGGCGTGGTATTGGTCGTCGTTGTGCTGTTCCTCTTTCTCGGAAATATCCGGAGCGCCCTGATTGTTGTCGGTACATTGGTATTGGCGCCACTCGCCACATTCATCGTGATGGGGCAAATCGGACTGACGGCAAACCTTATGTCGCTGGGAGGACTGGCGATCGCGATCGGCATGATTGTGGATGGTTCGGTCGTCGTCGTGGAGAATGTCTATCGACATCTGTCGCATCACCCGTCCCTACCTCGGCTGCAGTTGGTGACGACGGCTGTAAAAGAAGTAGGGCAGCCGGTGGTGTTCGGCATTCTCATTATCATTCTCGTCTTTTTGCCCCTCCTGTCTCTGCAGGGCATGGAGGGGAAGATGTTCAAGCCCCTTGCCTATACCATCATGATCGCGCTGATGGTGTCCTTGGTGTTGTCGCTGACCCTGTCACCGGTGCTCTGTTCATTAGTCCTCAGGCAGGGGAGCGAAGAAGACCCGTGGATTGTACGACAAGCGAAGAATCTCTACGCCCCGGCGCTTCGTTGGGCTCTCGGTCATCGAACGATCGTGTTGATTGTGGCGGTCGGCGCATTGGTCGGCGCGCTTGCCTTGGTGCCTTCATTAGGCACTGAGTTTATCCCGAATCTTAATGAGGGGTCTGTCGCGCCGCAAACCATTCGACTTCCGAGTGTGTCGCTTCCCGCCTCAATTGAGATTGAAAAGCGTATGCAGCAGGCCATCATGGAGTTTCCGGAAGTAGAGATGGTCGTCTCGAAAATCGGTCGAACTGAATTGGGAAACGATCCCCAGGAGCCGAATGAGAGCGATCCGGTGGTGCGACTGAAGCCGCTCAGCCAATGGACGACGGCCAAGACCATGCCGGAGCTGATGCAGAAGTTTCGTGAACGGTTGACCGGAGTTTCCGGTGCGACATTTCTCATCAGCCAACCGATTCAACAGCGTGTGGACGAGTTGATTTCCGGTGTTCGCACAGAAGCCACGGTGAAGTTGTTCGGTGATGACTTAGAAGTCTTACGCGACAAAGCTCAGGAGATTGCCGAAGTCCTTGAAACCGTGCGGGGGGTCCGAGACATCAAAGTTGAGCAATTATTTGGGCAACCGTATCTCACGATCGATATTGATCGTAGCAAAATTGCGCGGCATGGGATCAATGTGGCTGATGTACGCGAGATTATCACGACTGCGATCGGAGGACATGCTGCCACACGAGTGTATGAGGGGCAGCAGCGATTTGATCTGATTTTGCGGTTTCCAGAACAGTACCGAGACAGTGTGGAAGCGATTAGTAATATTCGAGTCAGTGATCATGCTGGCGCGCTGATTCCATTGGCGGATCTGGGCACCGTGGAGTTGGAGGAGGGACCAGGCAGGATCAGCCGAGATCAGCTGCAACGGTATGTCTCAATCGGGTTTAATACTCTGGGACGAGACATCGGCAGCCTCGTAGCGGAAGCACAGCAGAAAATTACTCAACGTGTGGTTCTTCCAACAGGTTATAAGGTGACCTGGGGAGGGTCATTTGAGAACATGGAACGAGCCATGGCAAAGCTGCAAGTAATCGTTCCGATTACAATCATGCTGGTTTTCTTTTTGCTGTATTCCACGTTCAACTCACTCCGCCAGGCAGCTTTGATTATCTTGAATCTGCCCTTTGCGCTCATCGGAGGGATCGTGGCGCTGTGGCTCACCAAAGAATATCTCAGCGTGCCGGCGTCAGTCGGTTTCATCAACCTCTTCGGAGTGGCTGTGCTGAACGGGATCGTACTCGTCTCGTATATGAATAAGCTTCGCGAAGATGGCCACAGTTTGGAGGAAGCGGTGACTTCGGGTGCTCTGCTTCGGCTCCGCCCTGTCTTGATGACCGCATTGGTTGCGCTCTTAGGATTGGTCCCTCTGGCGTTTGCCAATGGTATTGGGTCGGAGGTGCAACGCCCGTTGGCGATCGTCGTTATCGGTGGTCTTGTGAGTTCGACGTTGCTGACCTTGATTATGCTACCGGTCCTTTATCAGTGGCTGGAAGGCCGCTCGAATGACCAAATGCACCGAGAGGATCCACAGACTGGATCAACAGGCGGTGTGCACCAAACAGTGAGCGATGCTTCTCATGGTAACAACGAACCACGTTTCTCTCGTCATCCCGGTGAGACACCATCAATGTGATAAGTGAATCGCTGGAGAATGGATCAACTATGAGAATGAGAAAGATGGTCATGGAAGTGGTTATGGGAGTAGCGGCAATCGCTATTGGAAGTCAGCTCGCGATTGCCGCACCGAAAGCGGCTGATTCATCGAGTAAGGAGCATGCGAAGGGAGAAAGGATTTTTACTCAGTATTGTGTGGGTTGCCACGGCGTTGAAGGAAAAGGAGACGGGTACTTACTGCTCGGTCCTGAACCTGCCAATCTTACGAGACCCGCCACAAAAACAAAGTCAGATGCGGCGCTGCTCCAAACCATCCATGAGGGAAAGCCTAATATGCCTGCATGGAAGGTTCGTTTGTCAGAAAACGAAAGCCGATCTGTGCTGGCCTATATCCGGACGTTGGGAAAGTAAAGAGATCCACCCGCGTATCACTTTTTTATCAAGGTCAAGCACGCAGTCTTCACGTACAATCAGTTTTCAGAGCGTCAATAAGAGAGTCTCATCGGTAGCATCGATGCCATCGGCGAAACTGGGACGGATGTACTGTAGTGGTGCCGAGGGACAGAATCGAACTGTCGACACCAGCCTTTTCAGGACAAGAAGAAAGTGAGCAAGATCAAATAGATAAGAAGAAAGTGCAGTGCAAAGAGTGACATTTCATGTCATGAAAAATCAATGAGTTACAGGAGCAGGTGCCACTGGTGGCACCTGCATTTTTCGATTTCTCTCTCAATGGCTACCGTGTCATGACAATGTCTTGACAAATATAATTCACTGGGCTAGTCTCACTACCATCAGGAGGTAAGAAGATGCTGGCCAGTTCGATTCGTAGTAAAAAGCTGGATCTTCGATTGAGCCCTGCAGACAAGCGGACACTGGAAGCCGCTGCATCTGCTTGTAGCCGCTCCTTGAGTGATTTTGTCCGGGACAGTGCGTTGTCTCGTGCTGATGAAATGCTGGCTGATCGTCGCACCTTTATCTTGAGTAAGGCAAAGTGGGCTGAGTTTCAAGCCGCTCTCGATGCTCCAACTCGTCGCACCCCTCGTATGCAGCGTCTCTTGACCGAGCCGGGATTCTTTGACGCTGATCCCTCTTCCCCAGCATCAGAGAAGCGTTGACCAGGACGATCGAAAAACTTCAGCGGCATCATGCCATTGAACCGTTCGATTGTGGTCGGGACGAGCTCAATCGCTTTCTAACACAATACGCACTACAGAGCCAGCAGAGTGGGGGAGCGCAAACCTACGTGGGGCTGGTGGATCACACCGTCGTCGGCTATTACGCGCTGGCTGTCGGCTCTGTGGAACAGGAACAGGCTCCGGAGCGAGTGAAGAAGGGACTAGCCAAGCATTCCATTCCCATCATGCTGCTTGCAAGGATGGCGGTAGACCGTCAGTGGCAGAATCAGGGAATTGGCGCTGCGCTGGTGAAGGATGCGGTGCTTCGAACTCTCCAGGCGGCCGATATTGCCGGAATTCGTGCTCTGGTGGTCCATGCCAAAGACGACGCGGCAAGAAGCTTTTACGCGCATTTGGATTTCCTTCCTTCGCCAAGCGACCCGTTGCATCTCTTCCTGCTTCTGAAAGACGCACGTAGGATTGTCGCCTGAACTTCCTGCCTTCGTCTTGAAGGGACGCTCTTGGCGAGTGCGAAGTCCGCCTTACGCCAAAACCACTTCCTGAAACGGTTCGTTTTTCCGGCGTCGTGAGACCTGCACCGTCACTTTGCGGTCGAGTTTATTCAGGAACGCCATCAGCCGGGCCTCGGAAAACCGGTGATACCGCGCATTCATCAGGTGGGAGACTTCCGTCTGTCCAATATCCAACACGTCCTGCACGTCTTTCTGTTTCTTGAGTCCTCGGCTTTTGAGGATCCTAAGGATTTGATGGCCTAGCTCAGCCCGCATGAGCAGGCTCTCGGAATCCTTCAAGCCTAAATCCGCAAAGACGTTCCCCGAACTGACTTCATGGTCCATGGTGTTCTTTTTCTTCATGACGGCCACTCCTTTTCCATGACAAGTGCTTCCTTATACCGCCGCGTAATCAGCTCCACGTCTCTCGGGGGTGTCGCGATGCCCTTTTTGCTCTTCTTCTGAAACGCATGCAGCACATAGAGCCGCTTGCCGATTTGGACGGCGTACACCAGCCGATACGTGTTGCTGTCGAAATCGTCCCTGATTTCAAACACGCCGCTGCCGAGTCCCTTTAGCATCTTGCTGTGCGGCGGATCTTCGCCTCGCTGAGCCAGATACAGCTCGCCGCCCATCTGTTTTTGTACGTCCTCCGGCATCTTCTTCAATTGT
>CABVRR010000093.1 GCA_902500705.1 uncultured Nitrospira sp. | reverse complement strand
TTTTGTGGACACGCCCTTAAACGATAGCCGCCTTAACGAAGCGCTCGATGGGTGATCGAGCACAGGCTCAATTTCAAGAGCTGCCGATGTTTCTCTTCGCTTGTTTGGCATGTCGACGATTGATTTTGAGGGAGAAATCTGGATAATTCTCCATCGCCATCGGGCGCTATGCACACCATGACACATTGACCTAACCACAAAGGAAGCAGAAACGATGGACATCGCGACGACACGCAGCCGACAGCCTCCTTCTTTGAAGAGTCTATGGTCGATCGCAGTCTATGCGCTGGCCATCACGCTTACCGTCGGCTTGTCCGGCTGTACCATCAAGAAAGAAGGCTTCAAGACCGATCAGCACATCGTCATGGTCGACGGCGCAGGAGACCTTATCGATCCACGGTCCAATATCCCTTTAGCAGATCCGAATCGTGGCCAGCACATTCCGTTCTGGCCCTATCCTCCACAACCCAATCCGACGGCCTACGCGGAACACCTTCTGGACTCGATGGGAAACAGATTTTCCGACATACAAAAGGACGGAACTCCGTGCAAGACGGAGGGGGCTCAATCACGTAAGCGAATCGTGCTCTTCATTCACGGCGGAATGAATACGGCACGGGATTCAATCAAACGGGCGACCGATTACAGCGACATGATTCTTGCTGACTGTACCTACCCCATCTTCATCAACTGGGACTCCTCGTTGACGTCGAGCTATCTGGACCACCTGATCACGCTGCGGCAGGGACGAGTCGCCGCCGATTGGTGCTGTGGCGCGTGGAAGGAACTGGGAGATGGAAATTGGCGGCACGCGGGGGCCAAAGCCGCCGGATATGCGGCCACCATCGTCACCACTCCGGTCTACCTTGCGCTTGACCTCATGCGCGGAGCTATTCGCTTCCCGGTCGATATTTATGGCGTGTACGCAGAAATGCTCAGCACAAAGTGGCGTGGGGATCGTATTGCACAGGCCGAGCAACCTTCTTCGTGGTCGTGGCCCGACGAGTCCTGCGCGAAAGATCACCACATCGGCATTACGCCGCGTGCCGATCAGTTGCTCTGTGAGTCGTGGTATCACAGTCCGCGCGCATACTCCATTGCGCAAGGATTCAACGAACGATCGACGGTTGAGACCCGATCACAAATCGGCTTTGCCGTCCTGACATTTCCTGTCCATATGGCATCCGGCTTCATCATTGATGCCACCGGCACTGGGGCGTGGAGTGCCATGTATCGCCGTACCACCGCCATGTTCCATCGAGATGACGATCTGTGGTCAAAAGATTCTCACCGGAAATCCACAGGTGGGATCGCCTCGTTCATGACCGCGTTCCGAACATTCCTGGATCACCATGACGGAAAAGATCAATGGGAAGTCGTCATCGTCGGACACAGCATGGGCACGATTGTCGTCAATGAAATGGTCCGACAGTTCGGCCACCCCTTGGAATCCGACCCTCATCATCGACCTCTGTTTGACAAGATTATCTACATGGCGGCCGCCTGTTCCTTGCGCGATTACCTGAACACCATTCCCCATTACTTAGAGGAATATCAATACGAACAGGACGGAGAGACGAGTCCGAAGATGTACCACCTGATGCTGCAAGATCACGCGGAAGCGGCCGAGCAATATGGAGGGATCTCGCTTCCCGGCTCCCTCTTGGTCTGGATCGATGGGTTCTTTGCCCGTCCCGACTCGCCGTTGGATCTGGTAGCGGGTCGATACCAAAACCTGCTTCGCATCGTGCATCTGCATGATACGCCGAGTATTCGATCACGTGTGTCGTTCAAAGCCTTTCACTCTGGCAATCGGACGGTTGAGACCAACCCTCAGACGCATGGCGATTTCGGTAATTTCCCGTTCTGGAAAGAAGAGTTCTGGCGGGTCACGGGGGAGGATCCGTTTTCCTTACGACGGCTCTCGCCCAACTAGACTCATCTATGCGTTCGACCCGCTGCGGGGACTTGCACCGCTCAGGGAATGCTGACAAACTCCACCCATTTCTTATCGACAAATAAATGAACCACAGGTCGTAGCAGATTGGATTCACACAATCACAGGCGGCGAGTGTATCGCTTTCCCCTCCCGATGATTGCGGCTACCCTCCTATTCATCCAAGCAGGCTGCGGTGCCGCGCAACTCGGGACGTGCGCGCCGCACACCAAAGAAGAAGCTGCACCGGAGAAAACGTGGGCCGAGTGTTTCGAGCAACCCTATTCACACGCCAGCATTACTCATTCGGTGTTCTGTCTCAATGACGGCTCTTCTAAGCCGCCGGTACTGCTGCTCCACGAACTCACCGGACTCTCCCCAGGCACACTGGCCTATGCAGAAGAACTCTCACAAGACTTCACTGTCTATGTTCCACTGCTATTCGGAGAAAAGGGGAAATTCTCCCTTGTGAACGGGTTGAATGCCTATTGGTTTCGGGGATTCATCGATTTTTTTCCGGGAGGCGAATGGGGAATGTCCGAGAGGAGAAGCGCGCCGATTGTGGAGTGGCTGCGAGGCGTGGTTCAGACGATCGGCGCGCGCCACCAACAACAACGCATCGGCATCATCGGAAATTGCCTGACCGGTCCTCTCCCCATCGCCTTGCTTGATCAGTCACAGGTTGCGGCGGCCGTGGTCGCCCAACCTGCGTTGCCCATGCGCGTCTGGTACTCCACCACGGCAGACCAGGCATCACTCGGTCTCTCGCCCATCGATCTCACGGCAGCGACGCGGAGCACCGCCAAGATTTATGGATTACGTTTTGAGACTGATTGCATGTCGCATCCTGATAAGCTGAAGACGCTGCGCGACCTCTTTGCCGATCGATTGATCAACGGCGAAATACCGGCGAGCGCCTATCAAACCGAGGGCAAGCCGATCAATGCGCATAGCACGTTGATCGGAGCCTGGAGACAACATGACAAGGCCGGACAGTCTTCACGCGATGCGCGCGCCCATGTGCGCACGTTTCTCCAGCAAGAATTAAGTGTGCGCCGTTCGGAACATTGACCCGGTCATCCAGCCTAAGCATCGGTCTGAACACCGCCGTGCTTACGATTCCGACTTATAAACTCAGGCCGAGTCGGCGCATCTTGACCCGATCTCGCGCCGTCGGGCTCCGGTATCGGCCAAGCACGAAATCCCCGCCTAACAGCAGGTTAAAATTACAGTCCGGATAGTGATGATGCAGATAATGATAGCGCCGCAGATACTTCACATAATCCGTCCGGAGAATCCACCGCAGCAACAGCGAACCATCGACAGGCATCTCGCAGTGAGGTTGATGAAGATGGGGATGCACGAAAATTGTGATGCAGGAGTAGGCCGCCAAGCCGGGCAGTGCCCCCAACAGCACCCATGGACCCCATGCGAAACCGATGAGTGGCAGACAGAGCAAGATCGGGAGGTTGAACCATACAACGCCCTGCCCTCGAAGTGTCAGGCCATACCGTTCTCGTCGAATGAGCACGCCCTGATCGACGGGTATCTTTTCATCAAGCCGCTTTCTCTCATCATCGCTGTGAAATTGCGTGACGAAATCTCGTCGAAACGTCCACCGGTGATGAATGATGCCGTGGGAGAAATAGGCACGCCTGAACGGACCCCCAATCCTCGGGTAGTGTGTCCAAAACCGACGCATTCGAGGTCCCGCATGGTGAATGGCCCGATGAAGAGAGGACTCCAGAAACGAGGCCACGAGATAGCCAAGGATCAGCCCGAAACAAATATGAAAGAACATCTGCACACGACCTCGTAACACGAGATTTCGTTCATGAGAGAGTCCCGTCAATACTGGAGTTTCATACTGAGGCACACACAAGAACGACCCGGTTCTCTTCCTCTATAGCTCAAAGACTTCACACATGCCTAAGTGTTGCACGACTCTCTGAAAACAAACAATCCTGCTCCCTTTGGTATTTGAATGGTCCACCCCGCCCCTGATCTCAATCAGAAACACGCTACTGTATCGGAATAGATTCAGCACATTAGTATCTAATTCGATACGCCCCTCTTCGATCAGCATAAATACATGCATATGTATAAATCAATAGGAATACCGCACATTGTTGTAATTACGTACAATTCAATCTTCGCACGATGCCTTCGGTGTTCTTCCTTCAAATCGGCATTGATGTTGCTGAGCACGACTCTCGTACAAGAATGAGTTGGCCGTGAGTCGCGGCATGCAGAGTCCGGCGACCAGTACTATCCGGTCAGTCTGCATGCTTTCAATGGCCTCGCTGTTGAGAAGTGCCAGACCACGGTAGCCGTTGGGTTTAGGCACAACCTGATAGACACCTCGGCATGAAAAGAAAGGAGGTCGAAAGCCGATGTACGGAAAGAGACGGAGACAGCTGTGACCAGTTCATCAAGCAGGAGGGAAGATACAGCCTACATGAATGCTGTTCCCTCTCACCAAACCTAACCGGAACAATCCGGTTAGGAAAACACACCAACAGAGGAGATGACTATGGCGACTATAATCGGAACAAACAACAATAACCCGTTCCTCGTGGGCACAAACGGCGTTGACACGATTGTCGGACGAGCGGGAAACGATGGCTTATTTGGATTGGGAGGGAATGACCGCCTCAACGGGGGCCTCGATAATGACCTGCTGAACGGGGGGGCCGGGATTGACACCGCCGACTACAGCAATATCGTCATCAATGGGACGACCTACATCGGGGCGGTGGCTGGCGTCAATGTAAACCTCGCTCTGGGGGCGATACCGCAGAATACAGGAGGAGCGGGCACTGACACGCTCGTGAGTATTGAGAACCTGACCGGCACGAACTTCGCCGACACCCTCATCGGCAATAACAGCAACAACGTGCTCTATGGCCTGGTAGGCCCCGACCAGCTGTTCGGCAACGGTGGCAATGACATCCTCAACGGCGATATCGGCAACGACCAGCTGTTCGGCGGGTCCGGCAATGACCAGCTCAACGGTGGGGGTGGCCTCGACACGCTCCAGGGTGGGAGCGGGCACGACAGGTTGGACGGGGGGTCTGGAGCCGACAACATGTTCGGCGGTGACGGCAATGATATCTACATAAAGGATAACTCGGGCGATTCGCTGGTGGAGTTCGCTAATAATGCCCTGGGCGGGGTGGATACCGTGCAGTCATCAGCGACCCATGCTCTTGGTTTCGGTTTCGAGCACCTCACTTTAACTGGAGCATCCGCCATCAATGGCACCGGCAATGGGAATAACAATATCATTATCGGCAACAACGCAGCGAACGCACTTTCCGGCGGGGCTGGCACCGATACGCTCAGAGGCAACGGTGGCAATGACTCCATCGACGGTGGTACCGGAAACGATCACCTGACCGGTGGGACCGGTCGCGATACCCTGACCGGCAGCGGTGGAGTCTTCGCGTTCGATACCTTCGACTACAATTCTGTCAGCGACAGTCTGGCCGGAGCGGTTACCCGTGACGTCATCACGGATTTTAATGGACGAGGAGCGCTTGCAGGCGACCAGATCGATTTGACCGATATTAATGTCACAGGTCTCTCGTATGTTGGTGGCATTTTGAAGATCAACACCGATGGGGATGCGGCAACGGAGATGGAGATTAATCTGTTGGGTGCCTCCCTACACATCAACGACATCCTCTTGTAATCATCGTAACTCCCAGAAGGGCGTCTCTGTTCAGGGGCGCCCTTCTGCGGCCGATCAGGAGATCATCGACATCCTCGCCGGTACCTATAGGCACGCTCCTCAGCTCAGAACAGGATCATGCCCATCACCCACCATACAATAATCCAATGTGAGGGCTGTTCAAGAGGGTCGTAACGGTCAGCAAGACAGCAGGCTGACGAATAGACCTAATCTGGATGAAGACCTTGGTGTCTCAACGCCCTTCAAAGTTTTCCGCCGTACTGCGAATCTGATGGCCTGCCTTGTGAAACAGATTTGATGCTTCCGCTGAATCTGATTTGATCTGTCAATAGGATTTCTTCTGATTTGCCTCTAGAGACATCTGGACTAGACAAGAGGACGCTTGGTGGAAAAAGCACTCATTGATTACAGACTACTCTACTGCCATCTTTATATTGTCTCGAGGCTATAGCCAGCTTGCTCATTCGATGCAAACATGGAGCAAGAAATAGGATGACTGGATTGCATAACGTCACACACGCATCGGCATAAAGAAAAGGAGAAAAGCGACCGATGTGAACGTGGCGCACACGCGCATGCCGTGTATCCTGATAAATCATGAAGCCGGATACAGCCACGACCATGACCGTTCTTCCTCATCGAACTCGGCCGGGATGAGCTGATCAGGGGGAATGCCGAACGGAGGGTAATGTGACAATGACGATTCTTAGCACACCTGAGCATGATCCCAATCTGAACGGGACATCAGCCGCGGATACTGTCTTTGGGCTTGCTGGAAACGATACGCTGGTCGGTGACGCGAGCAACGATCATCTGTTCGGTGACAGTGGACATAATCGGCTCTTCGATGGCAGCGGCAATGACTGCCTCAACGCGTCTCAACGTTTTGCGGTCGAGCTACGAATATAGTGACCTGCCTCGTGAATCGGTCAGATTCCTCCACGGAATCTATTCGCTGAATCGAATTGGATTCATCATTTGATTCATCAAAGGAGATGACTGTGGCAACTACAATTGGAACAAACAACAATGATCCGTTGCTCAACGGCACAACCAGTTCTGACATGATTATCGGACAAGCAGGAAACGATACCGTATTGGGGTCAGGTGGAAATGATCGCCTGCATGGCGGTGCGGGGAATGACCTACTCAATGGCGGAGATGGCATCGACACCGCAGACTTCAGCAACATGGTTATCGGGGGGACGACCTACATCGGAGCGACAGCTGGGGTCATCGTCAACCTCAATCTGACGAGTGCGCAGAACACAGGTGGAGCCGGGCTCGATACGTTCGTGAGCATTGAGAATCTCACCGGCTCGAATTTTAACGACGGCCTCGCCGGCAATGACGCCACAAACGTACTCATGGGACTGAGTGGCAACGATGTCTTAGCCGGGGCGGCAGGGAACGACCAACTCGTCGGTGGAGACGGCAACGACCTGCTCAATGGCGGCGTGGGTAACGACCAGCTCAATGGTGGGACCGGGATCGACACGGCCGACTACGGCACTTTCACGATCGGCCAGCAGCCCGTCCTGGGAGCGGCAGCGGGCGTCACGGTCAACCTCAATCTGACAAGCGCGCAGAATACAGGAGGAGCTGGGATCGATACGCTCGTGAGCATTGAGAATCTCACCGGTTCGAATTTTAACGACACGCTCATCGGCACCAGCGCCAATAACGTGCTCACGGGT
The DNA here is from genome assembly GCA_902500705.1 of uncultured Nitrospira sp. Lineage (GTDB taxonomy): Bacteria > Nitrospirota > Nitrospiria > Nitrospirales > Nitrospiraceae > Nitrospira_D. The sequence continues at coordinate 6,336 of CABVRR010000093.1, read as the reverse complement.
CGGACAGGCAACGACACCCTCATCGGCGGCCTCGGCAATGATACGCTCACCGGCGACCCTGGGGACGACCGACTGGATGGAGGAGATGGGAGCGACACCGCCTTCTATCGCACGGCGACGACAGGCGTCACGGTCAATCTCGGTCTCGTGGGAGCACAGAACACAGGAGGAGCGGGCCTCGATACACTCGTCAATATGGAAAACCTTATCGGCTCGAACTTCAACGATACACTCACCGGTGCGTCCTTAGGCAACAGCACGGTGAACGGCGGTCTCGGCGATGACACGCTGTACGTTGGTGGCAACTCCAACACGCTCAATGGCGAGGCCGGCAATGACGTGCTGGTCGATGAGGATCAAGGAGGGTCAGACACGGTGATGAACGGCGGGGCCGGCAATGATTCGCTGCAGAGTCGGTTCGCCACAATGAACGGCGATGATGGTGATGACCACTTGAGCAGTGTTGACGGCGAGGCCACGATGAACGGAGGGGCCGGTAATGACGTGCTGGTTGGTTGGGATGGCAACTACACGCTCAACGGCGGAACCGGCAATGATAGCCTGTGGATCGACAGCTTTTTCGGCGACTCTACGATGAACGGGGGGGCAGGAGCCGACACCCTGAGACGCTCCGGTGATGTGGTGACCGTGACCTTCGATTACAACACGATCACCGACAGCCCCGTTGGGACAGGCCGGGATACGATCAATGGTTTCACAGGAGCTGGCGTTGGAATTGGTGACCAGATTGATCTGGCGGATATCGATGCCAATGTCTTGGTGGCCGGCAACCAGGCTTTTAGCTGGATTGGCAGCAATGCCTTTACGGCGGCGGGCCAGCTGCGGTATGCCGGTGGTCTCCTCCAAGGCAGCACCGATGGGGATACGGCAGCGGAATTCGAGATTCAACTGCTCGGGGCCCCGGCGTTCTCAGTCGGAGGGGCTGGCACCGACATTCTCCTGTAATCATCGCACATCCAAGAAGGGCGCCTCTATCGCAGAAGTGCCCTTCTTGGGCCAGGGTCCTCACATGTTCGCTGGTATCTCAATATGCTCTTCGGTTCACAACGGGATCGAATCGCACCTTCCAAGGAGTTCATAAAGGGTCGGCAAGACAGCAAGCTGACGGATAAACCTAATCGGCATGAAGTCTTGGTCACCTCAGCGTCTCATCAGAATTTTCTCGCCATGCTGCAAATCTGGAGGCCTACCTCGTGAGATGGGTGAGATTCATCCAGGAAATCTACTCACTGTATCTAATTCAACTCATCACAGTATCTTTCCCGATACACGCACCGGTGATCAGTCTCGGTCTTAGTCTACACGTATGACTTCGTAGATCGCTTTTATACTGTTGAAACTACGTACTCCATGTACACCCGCTCGATGTCGCCTGGCGCGTGCCCTCAGTTGGCATTGGAGTTGCTTGGCACAAGTATGCATCGGCGATGCGAAAGTGATTAGTCCTCAATCTCGTGCACACCCTGATAGCTGCATTGACAGAGAAGGAAAAGAAGTTGGAAGACAAGGCGAGAGGCAAGAGCAGAACCATGCAGTGAACTGGGAAGCACGCATGAAAGAGGGTTCAAGTCCATCCCCTCATTACAATCTGACCGAGAAACTCCGGTCAAGAGGACCCAACAATCTAAGAAGGTGATACATGGCAATCCTCATCGGAAATAACGCAACGAACATTCTGACCGGAACGATCTTTGGTGACATTATTGCTGGACAAGGTGGCGACGATACCCTGTCGGGGTCTCAGGGGAATGACATACTCAGGGGCGGCCTTGGCAACGACACCTTGAACGGTGGACTCGGGATCGATACCGCCGACTACAGCAACGCGGTCCTCGATCCTACTGGCCCTACTGGCCCTGTCTTCACCATCGGGGCGACAGCCGGCGTCACGGTCAACCTCTTCAATACGGGGTCCCAGAACACGGGCGGTGCCGGCGTTGACCGTCTCGTGAGTATTGAGAACGTCTTTGGCACGAATTGCAACGATACCATTACAGGCAATGGGACCGACAACGCACTCTCAGGTCTGGCTGGCAACGACACCCTGATCGGCAACGGCGGCAACGACACGCTCAACGGTGGCAGCGGCAACGACCTGTTGAACGGCGGCACTGGTAACGACACCGCCTCCTACCGCACGGCGACGGCAGGTGTCACGGTCGATCTCGATGTCATGGGAGCACAGAACACAGGGGGAGCGGGCCTCGACACACTGGTGAATATTGAGAATCTCATCGGCTCGAACTTCAACGATACACTCACCGGTGCATTTACTGACAACAACACAATCAGGGGTGGGGCCGGCAACGACAGGCTGATAGCGGATCACAGCACCAATTTCACGCTGAATGGAGATACCGGCAATGACGAACTGTTTGCCGGTCCTGGCAGCGGGACACTCGACGGCGGGGCCGGCAATGATACGCTGTACGCTGGTGACGGCTCCTTCACGCTCAATGGCGGAGCGGGCAATGATACGCTGACTATTGACATTTTCCTCGGCGGCGATTCCACACTGAACGGAGGGGCTGGGGCCGACACCCTGGAGCACCTCGATCCTCCTTTTACCGGTGGTATCGTGACGTTCGATTACAATGCGGTCGGTGACAGTCCCGCTGGCGCAGGCAAAGATACCATCATCAATTTTATCGGAGTAAACGGTTTTGAAGACAATGAAAACGGCGACCGGATTGATCTAACCACGATCGATGCCAATGCCTTGGTCACGGGCAACCAGGCTTTTAGCTGGATTGGCAGCAATGCATTTACGGCGGCGGGCCAGCTGCGGTACGCCGGTGGTCTCCTCCAGGGCAACACCGATGCGGATGCAGCGGCAGAGTTCGAGATTCGGCTCGTCGGCGCCCCGGCGCTCTCCGTTGGAGGAACGGACAGCGACATCCTCCTGTAAGTATTTTGACTCCCCAAAGAGGCACCCCTGTTCAAAAGTACCCTCTTGGGCTAATACTAAGGATCCTATGCTCTTGAGAGAGGCGAAACCAAGCCTGTTGACCTCAACAACCAGTCTCACAAGCGAGTCGTCCGATCTGCGCCGGGCCCTGACTGCCTGTCGTCACTCTTTCTTGACCACGGCGTTCTTTAGCCTCTTCGTGAATCTGCTGATGCTTGTGCCGGCCATTTATATGCTGGCGGTGTATGACCGGGTGTTGGTGAGCGGGAGTGAGTCGACGCTGATGATGCTCTCCCTCATCACGGTCTTTCTCTTCTTCGTACTCGGAGGGCTTGAGTGGATCAGGACACGCATCTTGGTCGCGACGAGTGCTCGGCTTGACGAACAATTGGGTGAACGAGTCTTCGATGCCATCTTTGCCCAATCCCTCACGAGTGGAGGAGCGGTCGCCACGGCACAACCCCTGAACGATCTTTTACAGATCCGGCAATTCTTGACCGGCCAAGGATTGCTGGCATTTTTTGATGTGCCTTGGATGCCGATCTATGTCGGACTCATGTTTCTCTTTCATGCATACTTCGGAGCCGTCGCAATCCTGTCGATGCTCCTCTTGACAGGACTTGCGATCTGGAATGAGGTGGCCACACGCACCGATCTGGCGGACGCGAACCGAGAATCGATTGAGGCCACCCAGTTCGCACAACAGAATTTACGCAATGCAGAAGTCATCGAGGCCATGGGCATGTTGCCTCGCTTGCGAGCCCGCTGGCAGGCGAAGCAATTCCATGTCTTAGCGCTGCAAAGTCAGGCCAGCACCAAGGCGGGCTTGATCAACGCCTTCTCGCGGACCTACCGGTTGACGATTCAATCGCTGGTGTTGGGGCTTGGAGCCTATCTGGCCATCCAAAAGGTAATCACGCCAGGGCTGGTCATTTCTGGATCAATCCTCTTGGGGCGAGCACTCGCCCCGCTGGATCAAATGATTGCAGGCTGGCGTGGGTTTCTCGGCGCGCGTGAGGCCTATCGGCGTCTCGACACCCTGCTCCGCACGATCCCGGAACAGGAGGCTCGTATGTCATTGCCCCCGTTACGGGGACAGATCAAACTGGAGAACCTCGTCATCGCAGTCTCTGGTCGGAATGAGCCCATTCTGAACGGAATCACCCTCACGATCGAGCCCGGAACAACGGTGGCGCTCATCGGACCAAGCGCGGCGGGTAAATCTACCCTGGCGCGGGCGATCCTCGGGCTACATCCTCCAGCACGCGGACGTGTCTGCCTCGATGGCGCGGACGTGCACAATTGGGATCGCATGCAGCTCGGACGCTCCGTTGGGTATCTTCCACAGGATGTCGAATTGCTCGACGGCACGGTCGCGGAAAACATCGCTCGCTTCGGAGACATCGAGGCTGATCGTGTGGTGGAAGCTGCTCGGCGGGCAGGGATTCATGACATGATACTGACCCTACCGCAGGCCTACGACACACCGCTGATTGGTGGCGGCGTCGCCCTCTCAGCCGGGCAACAGCAACGGATCGGCATCGCCCGGGCAATCTACGGCTGCCCGAAAATTGTCGTCCTCGATGAACCCAATGCGAATCTCGACATGGCTGGAGAAGCGGCTCTCATGACGACATTACTGCAATTACAGCGGGACGGCTGCACGGTCGTCCTGGTCACCCACCGCACGAATGTGCTCCAAACAGTGCAGAAGATCGCAATAATTGCCGGCGGAAAGTTGGCAGCCTATGGGCCGCGTGAGGAAATTCTGGCGGCCATGGCTCAACCATCACCACCGGCAGTTCCACCAAGATCAGCCGGGTCGGCGTCTCTCACACGTGCGCGACCGGCCATCCCAGGACCACAATCGTGAAGAGCGCATTCATGCCCAATGAACCGGTGCCTCATGGCTGAACAGCTGCTCGAAGCCCCACGCCACGTATCGAGCGATGATCGCGCGATCCGCCGGCAGGGACTGGCCCTCGTACTGATGGTCTTCGGTGGATTCGGGGCTTGGGCCTCGCTGGCTCCACTGAATAGTGCCTCTTTGGCGCCCGGCGTCATTACCGTCGAACACTATCGAAAAACCGTCCAACACCTTGAGGGTGGAATCATTCGGAGTCTTGATGTCCATGATGGAGATTCGGTGCAGCACGACCAGGTGCTCGCGACGCTGGATGACACTCAATCGCGCGCGCAGCTGGAGGTTGTGCGCGGGCAACTCTATATGCGGATCGCACAGGAAGCTCGTCTGGCGGCACAACGCGATGGGCTCCCGGTCGTGCACTATCCGCAAGAACTGCTGGCGCATCGACAAGACCCACGCGTTCAGGATGCCATGCGCTTGCAGGATCAAACGTTTACGGTGCGGCGAGCAGCGAACGACGGTGAGCGCGCGCTGTATCGCCGACAGATCGAGCAATTGCGAGCCAAGGTGCAGGGACTGCACGCACAGACGCTGAGCCGGGATCGACTCATTGCGTCCTATCAGGGAGCACTCGCCGACTTCAAGAGCCTCTTGAAGGAGGGATTCACTGAGAAGCAGAAGGTCGAGGAAATGGATAGGGCCCTGGCACAGAGTGAAGGCCAACGCGGGGAACTGCTGTCTGAAATCGCCGCGAGCGAGTTACACATCGCAGAGATCGACTTGAAAATCTTGCAGCTGCACAAAGACCTACAACGAGAAGTCGCCAAAGAGCTGAGTGCCGTCCAGGACGAATTATTCCAGCTCCGGGAGAAAGGACAGTCCCTTGAGAGTACAGTCAATCGGGCTGTCATCAAAGCCCCTGTCTCAGGAATGGTGTTGGGGTTGACCGTGCATACCATCGGAGCCGTCATCCCCCCTGGTGGACGGCTGCTGGACATTGTCCCACAAGATCAGAAGTTGATCATCGAAGCCCAAGTCCCGCCCATCGATATTGATCGAGTCAAGGTGGGACAGGTCGCGGAGGTGCGGTTCAGTGCGTTCAAGACCCGCGATATTCCCACAATCGAGGGGACCCTGATCAGTCTCTCGGCAGATCGGATTGTCGGGGACAATAAAGATAATAAGGCCAGTGACACCGCGTACTACCTGGCCCGGGTCGCAGTCTCTCCTGATGGCCTTCAGGCCCTCAGCGCAGCGGACCTCGAACTGGTGCCGGGAATGCCCGCGGAGGTGCTCATCAATACCGGAGCACGCACCCTGGTGCAGTATTTAATGAAGCCCCTGACCGACACCTTCAAACGTGCTTTTATCGAAGATTGAGCGCAGGCACGACAGGGTTGCTCGCCCGACACCCGGCTGGCGTCCTGACGACCACGCTCACCGTGGAGTAAACGACGATGTGCCCCCTATTCCTTCTTGTATTAGTCCTGACCATGTTCAATCCGGCCGTCGAAGCGGCCGAAGGACAACCGGCCAATTT